>NZ_CP102772.1:301000-602000 GCF_026020075.1 Bosea sp. NBC_00550 | reverse complement strand
CACGAAGCCCCTCGAAACGGATCTATCCGCATCGGCCAAGGCCGTTTTCAGCGCGTAATAGGTCGCACGCAAAGCGGCTCGGTCGGTCCCATATTCGTCGACAAGCTCGACAATCTCCCACTCGAACTCATCGGTTTCCGGCGGCTTCAGTAGCGGCTTGGCTGACATTGCTCTCGTCCCCGAATGAGAACATTAAGAGAACAAATGCCTCGCAGGAGTCAAGCATGAAGCGCAACCCGCGCCGCGCCTACGACAAGGATGGGCGGGAAATCCAACCGGCCACGGTAGCCAGCCAGATGATGCTCGGACGGCACCAGGTTGAGATCTACTGCAACGCTTGCCGCCATTACCGGGGCGGGATCGACGTGAGCGATCTGCCTCCGGAAACCACGATCCCGGACATCTGCCTGCGCTACCGCTGTTCAGCGTGTGGCTCCAAGAACCTCATGTCGCGAGGTGATACCCACGAGCATTACGAACTGATCGATGCGGCGAGAAAGGGAACGAAGTGAGGCTCACTAGGTTCGTCGCTGAGCGAGGACCATATGGCGGCAATCACGTCCCAAGCCGACTACGACGCTGCGCTGGAGCGCATTCAGGAACCGGCGCGCCGGAAGGCTCCCCTGAAGAACGCCTCCTGATTCAGCTTGTCGTCGATGTCGAGATTTGGCGAGCGAAGCATCGGCTCTGATAAGGGGTAGGGAACGCAAATGCCTCCCAGCCGATTATCGCCGCAGGAGGCCCACATTCCGGGTAGCCGGCGGCTCCTGGTGCCGGTCTTGGCCTGCCCCGCACGGCGTTGCTTGCGGCTCATGACTGCGCCCTCCTGTTGATCCCGATCGTTTGTGAGGGAAGGTTTGGGGCGCGGCCATGCGGGGCCCACACGCCAGCCCAACTGGCCACAGCCGACAGTGCGGACAGATGCGGACGGGGTTTCCGGTTCCTTCCATGCATGTGTGTGCGCGCACGCGCATGGGCAAAACAGGGAGGTCTGTCCGCATCTGTCCGCATCCCCCCGTGGGTCGCCCGGCTCAATCATAGCCGCCGCCCTCCGAGTGGTAGGAGGACTTGGAATTCACGCGAATGCCGCGGAAGCCTCGGTCCTTGGAGTGCCCTACCGTGCACTTCGCGAAGCCCCGCTTGAGCAGCAGCCCGCTCAGCATTTTCTTGGTGCCAGGATTCTCACCCGCCTTCTCGCAGAAGTCCTTCCATGAATCATAGAGGTCGGCGATCAGCCCGAACTTGTGGGTGTTGCCTGGCTCGATGTCGCATTCCTCGTCGAGCCACTGGCCGATGAGGTCCTGCTCCGCGAAATAGTCCTCCGTGGCGGCCTTGACGCTTTCCGGCCTGACCAACCCGTTTGCCTGCCAGTCGAGGCAGCCCTCAATCATCCAGCGCAGAATGCCGGGCCATTCGGCCTTGAGCTTGGCCTCGAGCTCGCGGTCGGGGGTGCCCGGCTTCCGCACGAACGGCACCAGGTTGAACCTGCGCCGCGCCGCCTCGTCGATGTTCTTCAGCACCGGCCGGTGGTTGCCGATGATCGTCAGCTTGAACTGCGGCAGGAACTCGAAGAAGTCCTGCCGCATGAACCGCGCGGAGATCTTGTCGCCGCCGGTTATCTGCTTGATCCGGCTTTCGGCCCAAGCCCTGCCTTCCTCTGTTTCGGAGGCGGTGACCATGCGCGCGCCGCGCAGCATAGCCAGGTCGGTCGGGTGCCGTTCGGACTGGGATGCGATGAAGGTGTCCATCGCCGCCGTGACCGCATAGTCCTGCATGATGCCGGTGATTGCGTTCAGTAAGACGGACTTGCCGTTGCCGCCGCCGCCATAGCCGAAGACCAGAGCATGCTCGCGCGTGTCGCCGGTCAGGCTGTAGCCACACCATTGCTGGACAAAGCGGATGATCCCGGCACCGCCGGCATCGCGGCCGAATGTCTCCTTGAGAAATTCCAGCCAGCGCGGGCAGTCAATCGTGTCGGCGGGTGCGACGGCGGTCACCTTCGTGATGTGGTCGGCTTGATCAGGCTCGCGCAGGATGCCGGTCCTCAGATCGACCGTGCCGCCGGGCGTGCCCAGCAGGAAGGTGTCGCGATCCCAGCGCTCCGAGGTGACCGCGAAGATGGGGTCAGATTTGGCGAATTTCTCGACGCCGCCGGCGAACGTCACACTGCGGACCTGCTTCTTGTCTCCGTCGGTGGCCGCTGCTGTCATCCGCCGGCCGAGCTCCCTGACGAAGTTGAAGGCGAGAGCGGTTTCGTCCCGCTGCCAATGCGAGCCGCACCATTGGAACCATGCCCCGGTGTGGTGGCAGTAGCGCAGGCGCTCCCCGAACTCGCGGGCGAAACGCTGCGCAACCTGGTCCTGGGTTATTGTACCGCCGGGGGGCTTTCCCTGGTTCGGCCGGTCCGTGACCTTGTCCCAGACCCGCTCCGTCTCGCCCTCGATCCGGTCGCCGTATTTCTCGATGAAGCCGCTGCCTGGAAAATGATGCAGCAGCGTCACGGCCTCGATCAGGCTGAAGCCGTCGCCACGCAGGAAGCCGACGACCGGCATGAGCGCGCTGCTCCTGTCCGTGCCCCGCGCCTGCATCTGCTCCGATGTTTCGCCGAGCTGCTCGATGCGCTTCGGCGAGCACGCCTTCAGAAGTTCCTCGATATCGCGCGGCACCCCCTCCTCGACCTGTGGCCCGTCTTCGACCACAGGCTGCGGTTCGTCGGCTGGGAATGCGCTTGCGAGCTCGTCGATCGAGTAGGCATGCCCGCCGTGCTCCAGGATCGTTGTCGGCTCGATCAGCCTGCCGCGGGCCTGCTTGGCTGCGCCGGGGAAGTTGGGCGTCCCGGCGACCCTGTAGGGCTGTGTGGGCACGCCTGTATCGGCGTCGCCACCCATCGCGTCCCTCATACGCTTGCCGAGATTTGCTGCCTCCTCATGCCCGAGCGCGCGGGCAAGGAAGATCCAGCGATGCGTGTTGCCAGGGCTCGTCTGGACGACCAGCGACGGCTCGAGCCTATCGACCGCCGCCTTGCCCTTGTCGCGGTCATCATCGGCCACGAGGGCGAAGACGGCGCGGGTGGCGGCACGGTCGCCGCGCTTGCCGCGTGGCGTGTTCTTGTCGACCGTGCGGCCCTCGGCGTAGACATTGTATCCGGCCATCGCGTCCGCGATCGCCTGGTCGGTCATCGCGTCGACGGCGCCGATCGGGAAGCGGTAGGTGCACTGGTCCTTCGCGTTGGTCGGCGAAATCCGGAAGAGCTGCAGATCGCCTGGCTGGTCGATGTCGGCGCACGCGGCCGCTGCAGCCTTGTGGATCACTTCGACGAAGCGCCGCGCGGTCTGGACGTTAACAGGCGGGAAACGGGGTCGTCGTTCACTTACCTGCCCTCGTCGAACTGGGGGGCGGCCTCAGGAAGGGTTCCCAACGCGGCTGGCGTCGGATTGCCCTCGAGGGCGCCAGTGATGGAATTCAGGTTCTCCATGGATCAACGGCCCTCCTGCGGCCCAAAGGAGGCGAGGCGGGCAATCGCCTCAGCGTGCAGCTCCGAGACGCGATAGAGGCGCTGGAGCTTCTGGACGATGGTGGCGGGGATGTTATACTCGCGAGGCATTCCGGCTAGGAATGAGAGCCTTCGCGACCCGGCGCCGCCCAGCGTCGGGTTTCGTGCTTTCCAGGTGCATGGTGCTTAGGCCACTTTCCGCTCGCTGGAAGGCAGAGCGTCGAGCCAAGCTTTCAGATCATGCGCTGCGATCAGCGTGCGACGGCCGTGCTTGCGGACTGGGATCCGCTTCGCTTTGATCTCCGCATAGAGGTTGGTCAGCCCGATATTCAAAGCCTTGCAGGCTTCCCTCGGGCCGTATGCCAACGGCGCTACGCGCTCGCTGTAGTTGATCATGGTACGTCCTTGGTTCACCCGCGTTCACTGGAACGCTGCCGGTGGTGACCCCAAGACGACGCCGCAAATGCCGCAAGCCAACATCCGCAAAGTCAGCACGATTACCCTTAGGCGGCGTGCTGCTTTTTATTATTTAAAATCAAATACTTATACGAAGTAATGTTTGTCGAGGTGTTCAATCATGCGCTTCACATCGCGCTTTGTGGCGGGCAAGGCCTTCTCGCGGTTTTCTTTTTGCAGGCGCCACTTGTTCACAACCTCGTATCGCCGCTGCGGCGTGACAAAGGTCGCGCCCTTCCCGCCCCGTGTGCCGTAATGCTCTTGCAAAGCGGTCGCGATGTTTAGCCGCATTTCCGTGAGGGCCCGCCCTCTGCTGTCATAAAGCAAGCCCGGCTGTGGCGCCTGGCCCTCCGCCTGCGAGACCAAATCGTTTTCGGGGTTCCAGCCCATTCCCTCCTCTCGCGCGATGTCGGATGGCTGACTTTCCACAGTGCTAGCAACCCGCGGCGATGGTCGTTGACTTGCAAGCAGTAGGTCCAGTTCTTCGCGCTTGAGAAATATCCAGTGCGATCCGGCAAATGATGAGGGCCGCCCCGGTTGCATGCGGCAATGCGAAATCCGCTTCCGGATGACGTCGATATTCGGCACGATCCAGTCATCAGGGTCGCCCGGACCCCATCCTCCACCCGCTAACTTCATAAGGTAGGGCGTGAGCTGCCTATTGAAAATTGCGTCCCGTACCCAGGTCGCAACCTGCCTGACCAGGCCAATGATCGGCTCGATCTTTTTATCGTGATAGGAAACGTATTTTAGGACGGTATCCCACTCTGGCTGCGTAAAATTGTAACCGGCCCGAACCTCGATTGTCGGCTCTCCCAGGCGGCCAAGTTGCGGGAGCGTCTGTAGCTTCGGCACGTAGTCGAGGCCGCCTAAGCTTGTGAGGATTTGGTGCGCCCAATCCCGTAAATTCTCATCGGCGGCCTCTGGAGTTGGGGTGCTCCGCAGGTAATCGGTCGCCCCATAGTCGTCTTTCCAGGCGTCCCCGAGTAGGTGAACGGCAATTTGAGAGATTGCCGGAGCAAGGAATAAGAACCCGGTCGGCGCATCGGCCCAATTGCGCGGGGAGCACCAAATCTCATTCGGAGTGGCCGACATTGCTGCATCTCATCAAGCACCACGCGGGATGGATGGGGCAGGAGCGCGGTGCTTCGCGCTTTTCTCCTGGCTGGGACAGCCCCATCCGTCTCGGTCGATTAGCGGGCGCTCGCAGGCTTCATCGAAATGACCTTGGCGCCGGTGCGCAGAACGTCGAGATGATCGCCCCACCACTGCGCCATCTCCAGGCGCTCGTCCCAATGCTCGCCGCGAGCGTAGGCGCGGCGCACCTCGTCCTTGTCCTGATGCGCGAGAGCTCGCTCGATCGCGTCGGACGACCACTTGCCGGATTCGTTCAATATCGTGCTCGCAGCGGCCCGGAAGCCGTGGCTTGTCATCTCGTCTTGAGCAAAGCCCATGCGACGCAGTGCGGCATTGGTCGTGTTTTCGCTGATCGGCCGCCGGTTCGTTCGCAGCGACGGGAACAGCAGCTTTCCGTCACCGGTCTGCTCCTTGAGCGCTCCGAGAATTGCGAGCGCCTGCTTAGGCAGCGGTACGCGATGCGGACGACGCATCTTCGTCCGCTTGGCTGGGATGATCCACTCCGCGGCGTCGAGATCGAACTCGCTCCACTCCGCAAGGCGCAACTCGCCGGGGCGGGGGAACAGAAGCGCCATCAATTGAAGGGCGACCTTCGTGGTGATCTGGCCCGTGAACCCCTCTATCGCCCGAAGGAGCTCCCCGAAGTGTTTCGGAGAGGTGATAGCTGCACGATGCGTCACGACCGGCGCGATCAATGCGCCACGCAGCCCGAACGTGGGATCATTCTCGGCGCGCGCGGTCGCGATGGCGTAGCGGAACACCTGGCCGATCGAAGAACGGAGGGCCTTGGCGGTCTCGTGTTTGCCTCGCGCCTCGACCTTGCGCAGCACGGCCAATATCTCTGCCGCGCTGATTTCCACGATTGGACGCGTGCCGATAAGCGGCCTTGCCAGGGATAAAAGCCAACGCTTCTTCTCCATGGTGGCCGGCGCCTTGCCCTCTTTCTCCTTCTTGACCAGCAACTCGTCTGCGATCAGGCCAAAGGTCGTGGCGCGGCTGGTCTCTCGGGTCAGGCGGTGCAGGCGCTTCTCTGCAGAAGGGTCCAGCCCTGCGCGCAACTGTTCCCTGGCTTCCTCTCGGCGGGCGCGGGCGCCGCGCAGATCGATCTCGGGATAAGCCCCGATCGACAACTTCTTCTGCTTGCCGCCGAACCGGTAAGCCAGGCACCAAAGCTTGGCGCCTTTGGGCGTTACCCATAATTGCAGGCCAGCCCCGTCCGACAGTTTCACCGTCGAGGTCGAAGGTTTGGCGTTGCGAATCGAGGTGTCGGTCAAAGGCATGTTGGCCTCGCCCTTGTTGGCTCGTGGCTGAGACCAACAGAGAGGCCAACAATTTACGCGGGTGTCAACGGCAGCCAGCGATCGTCAATGAACACTAAATACGAAAAAACCAGCCATTTCGGGCCGGTTTCGGTCGCCAATGAATGTTGCCGAAGGGCAATGTGGCGCGACCTACGGGAGTCGAACCCGTCTCCCCAGCGTGAAAGGCTGGTGTCCTAACCGATAGACGAAGGTCGCTTTGCCTCGAACCGGGAAGGTTCTTGCCGAAGCGGGGCGAGGTATAGTGGCAGGCCTCCCGCTTCGCAAGCTCCTGTTCACAAGAAATGTGACGGAGCCCTCGTCAGATCGGGCGAGCGAGATCGAGGATGCGGAGTTCCGCCGTCTCATTGCCGCCCCAGCGATTGAGCGAAAGCGTCGCGGCGAGGTGAACAGTCTCGCCGCGCGCCGCGAGCAGGGCCTGGCCCAGCGGCTCCTGCGCCGCGCGGAAAGCGATGCCGCCGATGGTTGCGCCATCGCCGGAGCGCAGCTTGATGCGGACATGGCCGCCGCTGCCGATCTCGATGGCATCGGTCAGACGGTGCGCGGGGAAGACGAAGACGGGCTCCGGGCTGCCCGAGCCGAACGGGCCCGCCTTCTCGATCTCGGCGATGAGGCGCGGGCTGGCGCCGCCGGCGCTGAGTGCGGCGTCGACGAGCAGCGCCTCGGCCTCGCCGGCGGCCCCGACCTCGCGCGCCAGGTGTTGGTTGAGAAAGGCATGGAAGGGCCCGGCCTGGCCGCCGGCCAGCGTCACGCCGGCCGCCATGGCGTGGCCGCCGCCCTTAACCGCAAGGCCGGCCTCGACCGCCGCACGCACGGCGCGCCCCAGATCAACGCCAGCGACCGAGCGGCCGGAGCCGGTGGCCCCACCCTCCCCGTTCAAGGCGAGGGCGAAGGCGGGGCGGCGGAAGCGCTCCTTCAGCCGCGCGGCGACCAGACCGACGATGCCGGGGTGCCAGTCGGCACTGCCGGCGAGCAGCACCGGCATGTCCTCGATTCCCGCCAGCTCATGCTCGGCCTGCGACACCGCCTCCAGCACGGCGAGCCGCTCGATCTCCTGCCGCTCCTGGTTGAGGCGGTTGAGCTCGGCGGCGATGGTGCGGGCCTCGACCTCGTCGTCGGTCATCAGCAGGCGCGCGCCCAGCGCCGCATCGCCGATCCGCCCGCCGGCATTGATACGGGGGCCGAGCAGGAAGCCGAGATGCCAGGGCTGGATCGGGCCATCGAGGCCGGACACGTCCATCAGCGCGGCGAGGCCGGGACGGGCACGGCTGCGCATCATCGCCAACCCCTGCCGCACGAAGGCGCGGTTGAGGCCTTGCAGCGGCACGACATCCGCCACCGTCGCCAGCGCGACGATATCAAGCGCGGCCAGCAGATCGGGCTCACCACCGCGCGCGGCCCAATGGCCCTGCCGGCGCAACTCGCGGCTGGTGGCGACCAGCGTCAGGAAGACCACGCCGGCGGCGCAGAGATGACCGAGGCCGGAGAGATCGTCCTGCCGGTTCGGATTGACCAGCGCTTCGACAGGAGGCAATCGCTCAGGCGCCTGATGGTGGTCGAGCACCACGACATCGAGGCCGAGCCGGCGCGCCTCCGCCAGCGGCTCGTCGCTCGTCGTTCCGCAATCGACCGTGACGAGGAGGGTCGCGCCCTCGCCGGCCAGCATGCGGATCGCCTCGCTGTTGGGGCCGTAGCCCTCGATCAGGCGGTCGGGGATATGGATGCGCGGGCGCGCTCCACCTTGCGTCAGGAAGCCCGCGAGCAAGGCGGAGGAGCAGGCGCCGTCGACATCGTAGTCGCCGAAGATCGCAACGCGCTCGCCACGCAGCGCCGCTTGGGCGAGCCGCGCCGCGGCGGGTGCCATATCGGTGAGGATGGCGGGATCGGGCAGCAGGTCGCGCAGTTTCGGCTCGAGGAAGCGCCCAGCCTCGGCCGGCTCGACACCGCGGACGGCGAGCAGGCGCGACAGGATGTCGGACAGGCCCTCGCGCTGGGAGAGCGCTTCCGCCCGGCCGAGCCCGGCCGTATCCAGCCGGTCGCGCCAGGGGCGGCCGAGCGCGGAGCGGGTTACGCCAAGAAAAACACGGGGCTGTATCGGACTCATCGTGCCAAGGGCGTCGCGCAAGCGGAGCATAAGGTCAACCAGCGCCGAACTTGGCCGGCCCGCGAACGGCCGCCATACTGCGCCGAAGCCGCCGGCAAAGGCGGCATTCGGGGCGGGACATGCTGCACGAAACCGACGTGGCGATCGTAGGCGCCGGACTTTCGGGGCTTGTCGCTGCCTGCGAGATCGCGGAAGCGGGGCGCAAGGTCGTGCTGCTCGACCAGGAGCCGGAAGCATCGCTCGGCGGGCAAGCCTTCTGGTCGCTCGGCGGGCTGTTCCTCGTCGACAGCCCCGAACAGCGGCGCCTGCGCATCCGCGATTCGCGTGAGCTGGCTGATGACGACTGGTTCGGCTCGGCCGGCTTCGACCGGGCGGAGGACGAATGGCCGCGGCGCTGGGCCGAGGCTTATCTCGACTTCGCCGCCGGCGAGAAGCGCAGCTGGCTGCACGCCATGGGCATGCGCTGGTTCCCGGTCGTCGGCTGGGCCGAGCGCGGCGGAGGCCTCGCGACCGGCCATGGCAATTCGGTGCCGCGCTTCCATGTGACCTGGGGCACGGGACCTGGCGTGCTGGAACCCTTCCTGCGCCGCGCAAAGGAAGCACAGGCCAAGGGGTTGCTCTCGTTTCATTTCCGCCATCGCGTCACCGGCGTCACGAAGAGCGGCGGAGCGGTCGACGGGGTCGAGGGCGATATCCTGGAGCCGAGCGCCGTCGGGCGGGGCGAAAAGAGCAGCCGCAATGTCGCCGGGCATTTCTCGCTGAAGGCACAGGCCGTGATCGTCTCCTCCGGCGGCATCGGCGGCAATCACGATCTCGTCCGGGCGCAATGGCCGGCGCGGCTCGGCAAGGCCCCTGCCCGGTTGCTTTCGGGCGTGCCCGATCATGTCGACGGCGCGATGCTCGGCGTGGCGCAGGCCGCTGGCGGCCGGCTGATCAATGGCGACCGGATGTGGCACTATGTCGAGGGCATCGCCAACTGGGCGCCGATCTGGCCGCACCATGGCATCCGTATCCTGCCCGGCCCCTCCTCGCTCTGGTTCGATGCGCGCGGCAACCGCCTGCCGGTGCCGCTCTTCCCCGGCTTCGATACGCTCGGCACGCTCGAGCACATCATGGGGACCGTCTACGACTATTCCTGGTTCGTGCTCAACCGCAGCATCATCGCCAAGGAATTCGCGCTGTCGGGCTCCGAGCAGAACCCCGACCTGACCGGCAAGAGCTGGCGGCAGGTGCTGGGCCGTGCCGGAGGCGGCGTGCCGGGGCCGGTGCAGTCCTTCATGGACAAGGGCGAGGATTTCATCGTCGAGAGCGATTTCTCGCGTCTCGTCGCGCGCATGAACGAGCTGACCGGCGAGCAGCTGATCGACGAGGCGCATCTGCGCGGGCAGGTCGAAGCGCGCGACCGCGCTCTCGCCAATCCCTTCGGCAAGGACCTGCAGGTGACGGCGTTGCGCGGCGCGCGCGCCTATCTCGGCGACAAGCTGATCCGCACGGCGAAGCCGCACCGCATCCTCGACCCGGCGCATGGCCCGCTGATCGCGGTGCGCCTCAACATCCTGACGCGAAAGTCGCTCGGCGGGCTGATGACGGATCTCTCGTCGCGCGTTCTGGACGAGGCTGGCGAGCCGGTGCCCGGGCTCTATGCGGCGGGGGAAGCGGCCGGCTTCGGCGGCGGTGGCGTCCATGGCTACCGCGCACTCGAAGGCACCTTCCTTGGCGGCTGCATCTTTTCGGGGCGGGCTGCAGGGCGGGCGGCGGCGCAGTCCGTCGCCTGACCGAGACTTTTGCACGCAAGGATCGATTGCGAACAAAACGCGAAAATGATCGAATCCGGGCCATGCTCGCCCTTGATTCGCCGCTGCTCGCCACATCCTATCTCGACAATCTCAACCCTGCCCAGCGGCGGGCGGCGACCTATGGCGTGGGCGTGCCGGCGGCCTTGCCCTTGCTCGTCATCGCGGGCGCGGGCTCCGGCAAGACCAACACCCTCGCCCACCGCGTCGCGCATCTGATCGTCACCGGCGCCGATCCGCGCCGCATCCTGCTGATGACCTTCTCGCGCCGGGCGGCGACGGAAATGATCCGCCGGGTCGAGCGGATCGCCCGCAAGGTTATCGGAGAAGGCGCCGCCGTCCTGACCGACGCGCTGACATGGGCCGGCACGTTCCACGGTCTCGGGGCCCGGCTGCTGCGCGAGAACGCCGAGCAGCTGGGGCTCGCGCCCTCCTTCACGATCCATGACCGGGAGGATTCGGCCGACCTGATGAATCTCGTGCGCCACGAGCTCGGCTTTTCGAAGACAGAGGCGCGCTTTCCGACGAAAGGCACCTGCCTCTCCATCTATTCGCGCTGCGTGAATGCCGAAACGGAGATCGACAGGGTGCTGGCGCGCTCCTATCCTTGGTGCGTGAACTGGGCGGCCGAGCTGAAAAGCCTGTTCGCGGCCTATGTGGAGGCCAAGCAGCGCCAGAGCGTGCTCGATTACGACGACCTGCTGCTCTACTGGGCGCAGATGATGACCGACCCGGATCTCGCCAGCGATATCGGCGAGCGTTTCGACCATGTCATGGTCGACGAATACCAGGACACCAATCGGTTGCAGGCGTCGATCCTGCTGGCGCTGAAGCCCGATGGCCAGGGCCTGACCGTCGTCGGCGACGATGCGCAATCGATCTACGCGTTCCGGGCGGCGACCGTCCGCAACATCCTCGACTTTCCCGCCGCGTTCTCGCCGCCGGCCGAGGTCATCACGCTCGACCAGAACTACCGGTCGAGCCAGGCCATCCTCTCGGCCGCCAACGCGGTCATCGATCTCGCCGCGGAGCGCTTCACCAAGAATCTCTGGACCGAGCGCGCGGCCGGCTCAGCCCCCCAATTGGTCAATGTCCGGGACGAAGCCGACCAGGCGCGCTTCATCGCCGAGCGGGTGCTGGAGAACCGCGAGGCCGGCGCCACCTTGAAGGAACAGGCCGTTCTGTTCCGCGCCTCGCATCACAGCGGGCCGCTGGAGATCGAGCTGACGCGGCGCAACATCCCCTTCGTCAAGTTCGGTGGGCTGAAGTTCCTCGATGCCGCCCATGTGAAGGACATGCTGGCGCTGCTGCGCTTCGTCGAGAACCCGCGGGACCGGGTCGCGGGGTTCAGGCTCATGCAGCTGCTGCCCGGCGTCGGCCCCACGACCGCGCAACGCGTGCTCGACCAGATCGAGCTCGCAAGCGAACCGCTGGCCGCCCTCGGGGCTGCCGAGCCACCGCAGCGAGCCGGAGCCGACTGGCCGGATTTCCTCGCCACGATCGCCGCGCTCGCCTCCGGGCATGCGGCCTGGCCCGCCGATCTCGAACGTGCCCGGCTCTGGTACGCGCCGCATCTGGAACGCAAGCACGAGGACGCCGCCAGCCGGCAGGCCGACCTCATTCAGCTCGAACAGATCGCGGCAGGCTATCCCTCACGGGAGCGTTTCCTGACCGAGCTGACGCTCGATCCGCCGAACGCGACAAGCGATCGGGCGGGACCGCCGCATCTCGATGAAGACTATCTCATCCTCTCGACGATCCATTCGGCCAAGGGACAGGAATGGTCGTCCGTCTTCGTGATGAACGTGGTCGACGGCTGCATACCGGTCGATCTCGGCGTCGGAGCTCCCGACGAGATCGAGGAAGAGCGGCGTTTGCTCTATGTCGCGATGACGCGCGCCAAGGATCATCTCGACCTCATCGTGCCGCAGCGCTTCTTCACGCATGGGCAATCGAGCACGGGCGATCGGCATGTCTATGCGGCGCGCAGCCGCTTCATTCCCACCAAGCTGCTCGGCCGCTTCGAGCAGACCGCCTGGCCGCGCGCGGCGGCGCAACCCGCCCGGCCGCCGAGCGCGGGTCCACGCATCGACCTGCAGGCGCGCATGCGCGGCATGTGGCGCTGAGGCTGCCCCAACCGTTGCGGCACTGCCGGTGGGACAAGAAAAAAGCGGCCGGGAGCAACCCGGCCGCTTCTGAACAATGCTTGCGCTGCGATGGGCTCAGTCGAGCTGGAACTTCGAGAACTCGCGGTGCTCGCCATAGATGCGGCGGACCGTGCCGGTGATCGAGCGATAGACCAGCGTCTCGGTCTCGATGAAGTCCTTGCCGAACTTCACGCCCGAGAGCAGGCCGCCATCCGTCACGCCCGTCGCGCAGACGATGACGTCGCCCGAGGCCATCTCCGACATGTCGTACTTCTTGTTCGGGTCAAGCACGCCCATGCCGTGGGCGCGCACGCGCTTCTCCTCGGTGTCGAGGATCAGCCGACCCTGCATCTGGCCACCGACGCAACGCAGCGCCGCCGCCGCGAGCACGCCTTCCGGCGCGCCGCCGATACCGAGATAGAGGTCGATGCCGGTTTTCTCGGGCTGGGTGCAGAAGATCACGCCAGCGACGTCGCCATCGGTGATGAGGCGGATCGAGCAGCCGGTCTTGCGGACCTCCTCGATCAGCTTGGCATGGCGCGGGCGGTCCATGATCAGCGTCGAGATCTCGTTGGGCTTCACGCCCTTGGCCTTGGCCAGCGCGTTGATGTTGTCGGCCGGCGAGGCGTCGAGATCGATCACGCCCTTGGCGTAACCCGGGCCGCAGGCGATCTTGTCCATGTAGACGTCGGGTGCGTAAAGCAGGCTGCCGGCGCCGGCCATCGCCATCACGGCGATCGAGCCCGGCATGTCCTTGGCGCAGAGCGTGGTGCCCTCGAGCGGATCCACCGCGATATGCACCTTCGGGCCCTGCTTGTTGCCGACCTTCTCGCCGATGAACAGCATCGGCGCCTCGTCGCGCTCGCCCTCGCCGATGACGATCTCGCCGTCGATCGGCAGGCGGTTCAATTCGCGGCGCATCGCGTCGACGGCGGCCTGGTCGGCGGCCTTCTCGTTGCCGTGGCCGCGCAGGCGGGCGGCGGAGACGGCGGCGCGCTCGGTGACGCGGACGAGTTCCATCGAGAGATAGCGCTCGATGATCTGATCGGGGGAGATACGAAGATCGACGGACATGAAATGAGGTCCCCTTGCAAAGACGTGGCTGGGTACGGGCGCGAAGCCTATTCCCGCTCTATGCGAATAACTTGCGGCGGTTCCGCGACATGGCCATCGGCCGTGACCTTTTCGAGCGCGGCGCGGATGGCGGTCTCGCTGGTGGCGTAGGTGATCAGCACGACCGGGACCGGCGCGCCGGAGCGGCCACCCGGATCGCGGGTCACGGCCTCAGGCGAGCGACGCTGGACGATGCTTTCGAGCGAGATATCGGCTTCGGCCATGCGGGTCGCGATGGCCGCGGCGGCGCCGGGCCGGTCGGCGACGGCGAGGCGGACATAGTAGCCGCCTTCATGGCGTTGCATCGGGGCGCGCTTGGCTTCTTCCAGACGCGCGACCGGCAGGCCGAAGGGCAGACCGGCCGTGCCGCGGGCCACATCGGCGATATCGGCGACGACGGCCGAGGCTGTCGGGTCGCCGCCCGCGCCGGGACCGACCAGAGTGATCTCACGGACGGCATCCGCATCGACGCTGACGGCGTTGAGCACGCCCATCACCTGCGCAATGGCGGAGGATTTCGGCACCATCGTGGGATGCACGCGCTGCTCGATGCCGGTCTTGGTGCGCTCGGCGACGCCGAGCAACTTGATGCGATAACCGAGATCATCCGCCATCTTCAGGTCGAGCGGCGTGATCGCGGAAATGCCTTCGACATGAATCGCTTCGGCGTCGATCTTCGTACCGAAGGCGAGGCTCGTCAGGATGGCGAGCTTATGCGCCGTGTCGAAGCCCTCGACGTCGAAGGTCGGGTCAGCTTCGGCATAGCCGAGACGCTGGGCATCCTTCAGGCAGGCCTCGAAGGTCAGCCCTTCCTGCTCCATGCGCGACAGGATGTAGTTGCAGGTGCCGTTGAGGATGCCCGAGATGCGGCTGACATTGTTGCCGGCCAGCGCCTCGCGCAGCGTCTTCACGATCGGGATGCCGCCGGCGGAGGAGGCCTCGAACGCCAGGGCCGCGCCTTTCGCTTCAGCCAGTTCCGCCAGCGCGTTGCCATGAGCGGCAAGCAGTGCCTTGTTGGCGGTAACGACATGCTTGCCGGCCGAGAGCGCCGCCTCGACGGCCGCCTTGGCCGGCCCGTCGGAACCGCCCATCAACTCGACGAAGCAATCGATCTCGTCCGACTGCGCCAGAGCGACCGGGTCGTCGAACCAGGCGAGGCCGCCGAGATCGATGCCGCGATCGCGGCTGCGATCGCGCGCCGAGACGGCGGTGACACGGATGGCGCGACCACAGCGGGCGGCCAGCGCATTCTCCTGGCGCTGGAGAATTCCGGCGACGGCTGCTCCCACCGTGCCAAGGCCGGCAATGCCGACCCGCAAGGGCGTGTTCTCGGGGAGTGGGGCGTGCATCGTCATGGCGTGGGGGTCGCATGCGGCGCAGTTCGAGTCAACGGCGCGCCCGCCTCCCCGGCCGCCGCGCGGCCAGCCAAGGCACGGAACTTGCTTTGAATTCCACGAGATGCCTTCGCCGTTTCCCACCTCTGGAAGGAGACCTGCGATGCTTGCGACTGCCCCACTGCAAACCGCGACGGATACCGCCGAGATCGCCCGGCGCATCGATGCGGACGGCTATGCCGTCATCGAAGGCTATATCCCGCCCGCTGAGCTGGGATCGGCCCAGGAATTCGTGCGGCAGGCGGTGGCGCGCAACGGTGGAAACTACCTCTCGATCCGCGGCGCGAACGGACTCGAAGGAACGTTCCTCCATTCCTGGCCGGAGGACGCGGACTTCATCGCGCTATGTCACGCCATCTATGAGCGAACCACCGGCAAGGTCGCGCCCGACGCACCGTTCTATCAGGTGCTGCGCTGCCTCTCCGGCAGGCTAGCGGCCGCGAACTCGCTGAACTTCCACTACGATTCCTATCTGCTGACGGCGCTGATCCCGATCATAATCCCCGAGCGCGGCAAGACGGGCGACCTGCTGATCATGCCCAATTCGCGCAAGCTGCGTTCATCCTACGCACTGAATTTCATCGACAAGATCCTGCTCGACAACCCGCTCTCGCAAAAGGTCCTGAGAGCGCGCTATGAGCGAGGGCATCGCGGCATCCGGCACCTCAAGCTCACGCCGGGCAATCTCTATCTGTTCAACGGGTACCGCTCGATCCACACCAACGAAGCCTGCGACCCCGACGCGATCCGCTCGACCGCGCTGCTTCACTATGTCGACCCGCATGCGGACAGCGCCCTCAAGCACCTGCTGCGGCGGCAGTAAGTCCGGTCGATGCCTTCAGCCGAAATGGCAGACCACTTCGGCTGCGACGCGCTTCACCTTGGCGTCCTCGAAGCCGAGATAGATGCGCAGCAGGTTGGTGCCGAAGGCCGTTGCCTTGATCGTGTGCAGCGCCTCAATGGAATTGCCCTCGGAGACCGTGCTGTTCTCGACGGCCGGCGTCCAGAACCAGGGCTTGGGCGGGTCGATCGTGACCTCGGCGAGTTGGCGCTCGGCCTCGGCCCGGCCGGTCCCGACGGGGATGAAGCGAGAGACGATCTCGGTCGCGTCACGGGCGCATTCGCGTCCGTTCGTCACCGACAGAACCTCCGAGACCAGCGCCGAATTCGTCTGGGGGATCCGCCCCTTCGAATAGTCGTAGGTCGCGACCAAACAGACCAGGGCGAAGACGGCGAAAGCGACGCCGAGCAGGCGGCCTTTTCGTGGCATGGGAGCGGGCCTCGGGCGCGATGCGGAACGAGCCGTCCGCATCGCATCGGTTCCCATGTTTTGCGGCCTTGAGT
Source organism: Bosea sp. NBC_00550 (assembly GCF_026020075.1). Classification (NCBI taxonomy): domain Bacteria; kingdom Pseudomonadati; phylum Pseudomonadota; class Alphaproteobacteria; order Hyphomicrobiales; family Alloboseaceae; genus Allobosea; species Allobosea sp. NBC_00550. Next base: position 585,700 of record NZ_CP102772.1, on the reverse strand, counting down.
CCAGAGGCCGCAGCACCACACCCTCTGAAGTTCTGCCCTACCCCGCCTTCGGCATCTGGATGACGTTGTGCAGCGTGGCGTCGGCACCCTTCAGGAAGCGTCCGATATTGCGGGCGGCCTGGCGGATACGCTGCTCGTTCTCGACGATGGCGATGCGGACATAATCGTCGCCATGCTCGCCGAAGCCGATGCCGGGTGCGACCGCGACCTCGGCCTTCTCGATCAGCAGCTTCGAGAACTCCAGCGAGCCGAGATGGCGGAACTTCTCCGGGATCGGCACCCAGGCGAACATCGATGCCTCCGGCGCCGGGAACTCCCAGCCAGCCTTGCCGAAGCTCTCGACCAGCGCATCGCGGCGCTTGCGATAGATGTCGCGCATCTCGCGGATGCAGTCGTCGGGGCCGTTGAGAGCCGCCGCCGCCGCGACCTGGATCGGCGTGTAGGCGCCGTAGTCGAGATAGGACTTCACCCGCGCCAGCGCCGCTAGAAGCCGCTCGTTGCCGACGGCGAAGCCCATGCGCCAGCCGGCCATGGAGAAGGTCTTCGACATCGAGGTGAACTCGACGGCGACATCGATCGCGCCCGGCACCTGCAGCATCGAGGGCGGCGGATTGCGGTCATCGAAATAGACCTCGGCATAGGCGAGGTCCGAGAGCAGGATGAGCTCGTGCTTCTTCGCGAAGGCGACGAGATCGCGGTAGAAATCAAGCGAGGCGACATAGGCCGTCGGGTTCGCCGGGTAGCAGGTGACGAGCGCGATCGGCTTCGGCACCGAATGCATCACCGCCCGCTCAAGCGCCGGGAACATCGCCGGTGTCGGCTCGGCCGGGACCGAGCGAATCACGCCGCCCGCCATCAGGAAGCCGAAGGCGTGGATCGGATAGCTCGGATTCGGCACGAGCACGACGTCGCCCGGGCCGGTGATGGCCTGCGCCATATTGGCGAAGCCCTCCTTCGAACCCAGCGTGGCGACGACCTGCGTGTCAGGGTTCAGCTTCACCCCGAAGCGACGCTCGTAATAGTTCGCCTGGGCGCGGCGCAGGCCGGTGATGCCCTTCGACGCGGAATAGCGGTCGGTGCGCGGCTTGCCGGCCGTCTCGACCAGCTTCTCTATGACATGCTTCGGCGCCGGCAGGTCCGGATTGCCCATGCCGAGATCGATGATGTCGACGCCCTTGGCGCGCTCGGCTGCCTTGATCTTGTTGACCTGTTCGAAAACGTAGGGCGGCAGGCGCTTGATACGGTGAAAATCGGTCATCTCGAACAGGTCCTCGGCCGGAGGCGCCGGCAATGTCTTTTCGCGCGCATCACTTCCTTGCGCCGGAGGTGCTTAGCACCGCATCTTTCGTCCGCACAGGAGAAAAAACGCAAGATTTTGCGACTGCGACGAAATGGCGACACCTGCGGCGGGGCGCTCCGCTGCAAAGACGAAGGCCGTCGGTCAGTTCGTGGGGATCTTTGCGGGCTGCGGTGGCGGCGTCGCCCCCAGCGCCTTCGCCTGGTTGCCGGCGCTTTCGTTGACCTGCCGCTTGGCCTCGAGCTGGGCTTCGATCTTCTCGAAATCCGAGCGCCGCTTGCAGGGGTCGTTCGCGCCGCGGGCAGGCTTCGGCGCAGCGAAGCGGGCGGCGTCTCCGGACGGCACATAGGGCGGCGGCGGCTTCGGTCCCGGGCAGAGGGTATCGACCGGGATCCTGCTGCCGACAGCGATGTAGTTCGTGTCCGCCTGCCGGGTCTCCCTGACGAAGGTCTTCGCCTCCTGCGGCGTCGTCGCCATGCCGGCTGCTTCCGCCACGCCCTTGATGCCTTCGTCGCTCGCGCAGCCTGCCAGGGCGAGGCCGGCCGCAAGCACCACCCCCGCAATTAGAAGCGGCTTTCTCGCGGGCATCTCGATCAGCATGGGTTCATCCAGCGGGTTTGTCGAATGTGCTTGGTAAAGCACAGCGGCTGCGTCCTTAATAGGACCAAAATGGGAAGCCATGCGCTATCCTAAAACACGAGGGGGAAGGACGACTCATGAGCCGGCACGCCGACGACAAGTCCAAGGGCACCAGCAGCTCCGCCGAAGCCGCCGTCCCCGACTTCGACCAGTTCGCCCAGAACATGGGCCGGCTCGTCGAGGAATACGGCAAGGTCACGGCCGCTTATCTGAAGCCCCTCGAACGCGGCGATGCCAAGACCGGCCAGGCCGAGGAGGCGAGCGACATGGTCAAGACGCTCAGCCGCGTGGCCGAGCGCTGGGTCAACGATCCCGCCAAGATCATCGAGGCGCAGGCCTCGCTCACCGGCGACTTCATGAATCTGTGGAGCACGGCCCTGAAGCGCGCCAGCGGCGAGGAGGTCGCGCCCGTTGCCGAACCCGACAAGCGCGACACCCGCTTCAAGGATCCGGACTGGACGAACCACCCGACCTTCGACTTCATCAAGCAGGCCTATCTGATCGGCTCGCGCTGGGCCGAGGCCATGGTCGACAAGGCCGACGACCTCGATCCCCATACCCGTAACAAGGCACGCTTCTACATCAAGCAGATCGCCGGAGCGCTCTCGCCGACCAATTTCGTCGCGACCAATCCCGAGCTGCTGCGCGAGACCCTGCAGCAGAGCGGCGAGAACCTCGTGCGCGGCATGAAGATGTTCGCCGAGGACGTCGAGGCCGGCGGCGGCGAGCTCAAGATCCGCCAGTCCGACGCCAGCGCCTTCGAGGTCGGCGTCAACATCGCGACCACCCCCGGCAAGGTCATCTTCCGCAACGAGATCATGGAGCTGATCCAGTACGCCCCGGCGACTCCGCAGGTGCTGAAGCGGCCGCTGCTGATCGTGCCGCCCTGGATCAACAAGTTCTACATCCTCGACCTCAATCCGGAGAAGAGCTTCATCCGCTGGTGCGTCGAGCAGGGGCTGACGGTGTTCTGCGTCTCCTGGGTCAACCCTGACGCCCGGCACGCCGCAAAGGATTTCGAGAGCTATATGCGCGAGGGCATCTTCGCCGCCCTCGACGTGATCGAGCAGGTGACGGGCGAGAAGCGCGTCTCCGCCATCGGCTACTGCGTCGGCGGCACGCTGCTCGGCGTCACGCTGGCTTACATGGCCGCCATCGGCGACAAGCGGATCGAAAGCGCCACCTTCTTCACCACGCAGGTCGATTTCTCGCAGGCCGGCGAACTCTCGGTCTTCGTGGATGAGGAGCAGATCCGCGCGATCGAGGATCAGATGGCCAAGACCGGCTATCTCGACGGTTCCCGCATGTCCGGCGCCTTCAACATGCTCAGGCCCAACGACCTGATCTGGTCCTATGCGATCAACAACTACCTCAAGGGCAAGGCGCCGACCGCCTTCGACCTACTCTACTGGAATTCGGATTCGACCCGGATGCCGGCGGCGAACCATTCCTTCTATCTGCGCAACTGCTATCTCGACAACAAGCTCTCCAAGGGCGAGATGCGCATCGGCGGCAAGACGCTCGACATCGGACGCGTGAAGATGCCGATCTACAACCTCGCCACGCGCGAGGACCACATTGCCCCCGCGCAATCCGTCTTCAACGGCTCGCAATGCTTCGGCGGCCCTGTCGAGCATGTGGTGGCGGGCTCCGGCCATATCGCCGGTGTCGTCAATCCGCCAAACAAGGTGAAGTACCAGTACTGGACGGGCGGGCCGGCCAAGGGCGCCTATGCCGACTGGCAGGCTAAGGCCGAGGAGCATCCGGGCTCGTGGTGGCCGCACTGGTTCGCCTGGGTCCAGGCCCAGGCGCCGAAGAGGGTCGCAGCCCGCGAGCCGGGCGGCGGCAAGCTGCCGGCGCTCGCCGACGCGCCCGGCACCTATGTGAAGGTGAGGGTCTAAGAGCCTCTAGAGCGTGCCGCTTTTGCATGGAACCACGGCATCATCCCGGGCTTGACCCGGGATTCATGCTGGAGCGCTTCCGGTCCAGGTTCAGGCATGGATCCCGGCTATCCGCTTCGCTCCGGCCGGGATGACCAGCCTTTCCACGAAAATGCAGCAGGCTCTAAGCCGATCGGAGATGCAGGCTCGCAGTGAGAAGCGCGATCATTCGTCATCTTTCCCGGCGCGGTTTCCTCGGTGGGAGTCTCGCCCTCGCGCTATCTCCATCGGCAGGCAGTGCCGCAGGCATCGAAGCGCTGCGCAATTTCGACCGGCACAAGCTGCCGAAGTTCCGCGCCGCGCTCGCTGAAACGCGTGCCGGAAAGGCCGATACACGCATCCTCTACGAGGGCGACAGCATCACGCGCGGCATCGGCACCATCCGGCAGTGGGGCGGCGAAGCTTATGCGAAGGCGGTCCCGCAGCGCGTCGCCGACATCATGAATGCGCCCGGGCTCAAATGGTCGCGCGAGACGATGATGGCCCTCGGCGGACTTGCTGGCGGCGACGGGCGGCTGTCGACTGCGGGCGCGATGGTCGCAGCCAATGCGATCCGCCTCGAGCCAGGCGATGCTGCGACACACACCACAGCCGTCGCCTGCACCCGGTTCGAGGCGCTGTATTACGCATCCGGCGCCTCCTCCTTCAGCTATGCGATCGATGACGGGGCCGAGACCGCGGTGCCGTACAGCACGACGGGTTTCCATCGGCTGACACTGTCCGGTCTGACGCCGTCCATTCATGCAGTTCGGTTCACGGGCCTGACCGGCACGATCCGCCTGCTGGCGCAGCACGGACACTCGCCCGGGACCCCCGAAGTCGCGATCTTCAACCATGGCATCAGCGGCGCGACCGTCGCCATGGCCGCCGACACCCGCTCGCCCTATTCCGTGGCGAACACCATCCCGCAGATCCGCCCTCACCTCTCCGTCATCAACTTCGGGCTCAACGACTGGCAGAAGGGCGTCGCCCCGGACGAGTTCAAGGCCAGCCTGCGCGCGCTGATCAATCTGTGCACCCCGACCGGCGACGTCATTCTCGAAACCAGCAACCCGGCTGGCCCCCGCGGTCCCTATGCCTATCCGCTGAGTGCCTACCGGCAGGCCATGCGCGAATTGTCCGACGAAATCGCCTGCCCTCTTATCGATACCGCCGCCATCTGGGGCGACTACGACAGCGCCGTGGCGCGGAATTTGATGTCCGATACGCTGCATCCCAACGCCGCGGGCTACGACGAGAAAGCCGAGAGGCATGCGGCGCTCTTTCGCCAGCTATAGCTTTCGACTGAATTCGAACCTTTTTTGAAATGTTGCGCGTCAGTATCATCGTTCTATTGTCCGCTTCCTTCAGCCTATCTTAGTGCAATTTGAAGGGAGGCCTCCCGGCGTGATCGTTTACGACGACGACGAGATTCAAGTCATCTTTCATCGGGGAGCTGGCGACATCCTGCTCGTCACCTTCGGCCCCTTGAACACCCTCGCCGATGGCACGGATTTCTTCGGGCGCCCACTGGCACAGCGAACGGATCTGAGCGTGCTCGGCTTCATGGCCAAACGTCCGAATTGGTACCCGGAGGCCAATATGCTTCAAGCGCTTGCGGCAACACAGGAACTGCGCGCCGCTTATCCGGAGATCGTGACCTATGGATCGTCCATGGGTGGATACGGGGCGGCGAAATATTCCCGCCCGCTCGGTGCCTCCACCGCGCTGTCGCTCTGCCCGCAATGGTCGATCGATCCGGCGCATGTCGCCCCGTACGATCGGCGCTACGAGCAGTATTTCGTCGCAGGACGCACGGGAGACGCGATCCGGGCCGACGATGTTTCCGGCAGGGTCTACGTCTTCGTCGATCCCTCCTACGCCCCGGATTTCGGCCATGCCGCGCGCATACCGACCGCTGAACTCGTGCCGGTACACTCCGCCCAGCACCATGTGACCGGGATGCTGGCGGGCACGGTCGCGTTCCAGTCGCTCCTCGCCGCGACCCGGCGGCGCAACGGCGTGGAGCTCTCCGCTGCCGTGGCCAGACTGCGCCGTGCCAGTCCCCGCCGTCTCGTCGAAGTCATCAAGAAAGCGAAACGCCGGCATCCGCAATGGGCTGGAGCCTTGACGCAGACCCGAGCGGGCGCCCTGGCTGCCAATCCGAGATTGCTGGCGGAAGTGTCGGCCTGACTTCAGACCGGATGCCTTTCGCAGGCAGGCCTGCTTCCGCCTGCCCCCAAAACAGGAAAGCCGGCCCAAGGGCCGGCTTTCTCGAACGCTTGTCGGAACGCTCAGTACTTGCGCACGACCGGCTGAACCGGGATCGTCTGCTTCGGATCGTCCCAGTTATACGTGATGCCAACCGAGGCGATGTGAATGTAGGGCTTGGCCTCGGCGGTGTAGAACACCGCACCCTGCTGCGGATGGCCGCCAGTGTAGTTCACCGACGCCTTCTTCACGTCGATATAGGTGTAGCCAACGTCGAGCTTGATCCGATCGGTAACCTGATAGCTCGCACCGGCACTGAGCCACAGCCGGTCGTTGTCCGAGATGTAGATCGTGCGATTACGGTCGTTCACCGCGGACAGTTCGTAGCCGATACCGGCGCGCAGGGTCAGATCATTGCTATACTTGTACTCGACGCCGCCGCTGAAGAACCAGGCGTCGTCGTACTGGAAGTTGAGGCTCGTCGCCGGGAGGCCGTTGAGCTTGCTCACCACGGGGATGTTGCGGAAACGGCTCCAGTTCGTCCACTCGACGCCGGCGTGGACCTGCCACTGGTCGTTGATAACCTGCGAGAGACCGAAGACGACCGAATCGGGAAGGTTGAGGTTGGCCTTGACCGGGATGCGGGCGAGCGGCGTGCTCAGCGAGCCGTTGAGGCTCTGGTGTATCGACGAACGATAGGCCAGGCCGATGTTGGTCCCGTTGAACGGCGTCAGCGTCAAACCGAAGCGATAGCCAAAATCGATCGTATCACCGTCGAGAATGACAGGTGCTGCCGTGGGGGCAAGACCACTCGCCTGCTTAAGGGTCGCGCTGAGGTACTGGACCTGCATGGCGGCACCGACAGAGAGCCAGTCATTGACCTTATAACCTATGGTCGGCGAGACGTTCACCGTCACGACCTTGGCCGAGCGACCATAAATCTGAGCGGCGTGGGCCTGGTTGTCGGGCTTCGAGCGCAGGCCATAGGGGGCGCCCGTGGTCATGCCAACCCAAAGCCGGTCGGTCAGTTGCCAGGCACTGGCCGAAGCCGGGATGAAGGCACCGTCGCCGCCGAGGTTGCCGGTACCGAGCTGAATGGGATTCAGCGGCCCGACGGGCGAGCCGATACGCGAGGGTGACGTCGGCTGATAATCGCCATTGGCGTTGAGGTAGGTGAAGTTCCAGTTGCTGTGCCGGCCGGGGAACATGGTGATGGTCGCCGGGTTCCAGGCCATCGCGCCCATGCCGATCCCGCCGGACGCGGCGCCCGCATAGGCCATACCGAGACCTTCGGCGCCCTGGCCGCTGCGGATCGCGAAGGAACTCGCCGAGGCGGCTCCAGCAGCAAGAAGAGCGGCAACGGAAACCGTGGCGGCGGCAGCGGTACGAACAAGGCCCTTCATCGAATCCATCCCAGTTACGGTTCTTCGAGGCGCAGGACCTCGCTTGATTCGAACCATGCCGCGTGCCGTTTGCCGCCGCAATCCCGCCCGCATCGTCCAAAATCCGCCGCCAGATTTCCGTATTCGCGCCTGCGAAGGCAAAAATCGGCCAAAAATGACAGTTTTTGCGAGGTCGGCCGAAAGATCGTTCAGAAAAGGATGGTTCACATGCGAACTATTGCCGGTTTTGCACCCGTGGCGCTTCCGCCAACCCGGCCGGCATTCGTCACCGCAACAGTCGCTTTGAAACGTCACGTTGCATTCGGGCAACAACCCACCATCATGCTGCGGGCGGGTCATGCGCCGATATGGGCTTGCGCTTCGGACGGGCATCCAGTCAAAGTCCCGGACCCATTTAGATCGTTTGAAACGGGGGAAACACCTTGAAACTGCTCCGCTACGGCGCGCTCGGCCAGGAAAAGCCGGCCCTTCTCGATGCCCAGGGCGGGTTGCGCGACCTGTCCGGCGTCATTTCCGATGTCGCCGGCAAGGCGCTGACCTCGGCCTCTCTCGCCAAGCTCAAGGCGCTCTCCCCGGACTCGCTGCCGCTCGTTTCGGGCTCGCCGCGCATCGGCGCCTGCGTGGGCGACGTGCGCAACTTCATCGCCGTCGGCCTCAACTTCGCCGACCACGCGGCCGAGACCGGAGCCGAGATTCCGAAGGAGCCGATCCTCTTCAACAAGGCGCCGAACTGCATCGTCGGCCCCAATGACGACGTCGTCATTCCCAAGGGCTCAAAGAAGACCGACTGGGAGGTCGAGCTTGCGATCGTGATCGGCGATGGCGGCTCCTATATCGAGGAGAAGGACGCCATGGCCGCGATCGCCGGCTTCTGCGTCTGCAACGACGTCTCCGAGCGCGAATTCCAGCAGGAGCGCGGCGGCCAGTGGGCCAAGGGCAAGGGCTGCCCGACCTTCGGCCCCCTCGGCCCCTGGCTGGTCACGACCGACGAGGTCAAGGATATCCAGAATCTCGGCATGTGGCTGGCGGTCGACGGCGAGCGCGTCCAGAACGGCTCGACCAAGACGATGATCTTCGGCGCCGCCTATCTGGTGCACTACATCAGCCAGTTCATGCGCCTTGATCCGGGCGACGTGATCACCACCGGGACGCCTCCCGGCGTCGGCCTCGGCTTCAAGCCGCCGCGCTTCCTGAAGGGCGGCGAAGTGGTGACGCTGGGCATCGAAGGCCTCGGCGAGCAGAAGCAGAATTTCGTCGTCTACAAGGGCTGAGCCCGCCATAGGGCGAGCGAGTTGCCCGCTCCCACCATCAGACGCCGGCAATCGCCGGCGTCTTTCTTTTTCGAGATGGCCGGGACGCACGCAGTCCGCGGGCCGGCAGACGCAGTCGACCGGACGGCTCGGCGAGAAAAAAACCGCCACGCCGCTTGACCCGGCTGTGGCGGCGCGAGGTTACGTTCGCTCGGGCATAAAGCCCGCGCCCGGACAGCCTCGCCCTGCTTCGACAGGCGCGCATCCCCCAAATGGGGGGTTGCGGCTTCAACGCGGCGGCGCAGCGCTTTTGAGAAGGCCGACGAGGTCTGCCTGCCGCCGCGATCCCGTCTTCGCCAGGATATGCTTCAGTGTCGTGCGGGCCGTCGCCTCGGTCACCCCGAGACGCTGGGCGGCTTCGCGCGGCGTATGGCCGGCGGCGATAGCAGCGGCCAGGCGCGCTTCCGCCGGCGTCAGGTCGAAGAGCCCGCCGATCAGGCTAGCTTCCGGGCCGGCACTCGCCGTCACCGGCGTGGCGACGACGATCGCGCTCGCGAAAGAGAAAACATCGCGGGCTCGCCCGCGCACCGGCGAGACATGCAGCACCATCGGCATATCGCCTCGCCGTGCGGGGATCGGCAGGGAGCGCACCGGCTGCGGCAGATCAGGCCGGGACAATGCGGCAATCGACGCGGCCAGCATCTGATCGGCCGGGGCATGCGCAACAGTGAGGCGCAGCGTGCGATCCTGGAAGATGCTTGGCATCAGGTTCTGGAACAGGGCGTTGGCATCGATCACCTGCCCGCGCAGGCCCAGCACTGCAGCCGGCAATCCCATCAGTTCGAGGGCTTGCGATGCGGCTCGCGCCCGCTCCATCGCCAGCCGGCGGCCGAGCAATCCGGCGCGGGCGAAATGCGAGCGCAAACTGTCGAGAGCGGCGATCCCCGCGGCGCCCACAAAACCTTCCGAGAAGGAGCGCTCGCAGTGGATGATCGTCATGTCGCCAGATGGGGCCGCGATCGCGGTCGCGACGCCGGAACCGTATCCGGCCGGAATCAGGATGTCCTGATAAAGCGGCTCGCTTGCGATCTCCTCGCGGGTGAAGACATCCTCATCCGTGATGAAGCCGTGCCGGCCGCTGACCAGCAGGCGTTGCGCCCGCTGGTTAATCTGAAACGGGATGCGCCGCAGCACGTCCTCATAGGCCTCGGCGAACTCCGGAGACGAACCGACCAGACGGGCCTCGTCATCGAGCACCGTACCAAGCAAGGCTTCCCTGCAACCGGCGAGCCGAGCCGTGTCCCGCAACACGCGGGACCAGCCTTCAGGCACGATCGCGGCTTCATATATGCCGTCGATCAAGGTGTTTTCGAACTCGCTGCCCGACACGTCAGCCCCCAACGACGTCAACGTAGCCCGGCCGCAGTAAAATGGCCTCCCCCATTTGGAGGAGGCCACATGCGCCTTTAGCCGAAGCGATGACCGGGAAAGATATCCGGCAGTTCGAAATCTCAGCCTTCGGGCAGGCCGAGCATCAGGCTGATGTTCTGGACTGCAGCCCCCGATGCGCCCTTGCCCAGATTGTCGAGGCGGGCCACGAGCACGGCCTGGCCGAGATCGTCCTGCCCGAAGACGCGCAGCTCGAGCTTGTTGGTATCGTTCAGCGCCTCGGGCTCGATCTTGCCGGCCGTGCCGTCCTGCGAGAGGACGTTGACATAGGTCGAGCTGGCATAGCGCTCGGCCAGGGCGTGATGGAGATCGCCGACGCTCGGCCGCCCGGGCAGCGTGTCGAGATGCAGCGGCACCGAGACCAGCATGCCCTGCCGGAAATTGCCGACGGACGGCACGAAGATCGGCCGGCGGGTCAACCGCGCATAGGCCTGCAACTCGGGCAGGTGCTTGTGGCGCAAGCCCAGCCCGTAGAGCTCGAAGGCAGGAGCGACTCCGGTCTCGAATTCCTCGATCATCGACTTGCCGCCGCCGGAATAGCCGGAGACGGCGTTGACCGTGACCGGATGATCCTGCGCCATCAGCCCGGCATCGACGAGCGGGCGCAGCAGCGCGATGGCGCCGGTGGGATAGCAGCCGGGATTGGCGACACGGTCGGCCTTGGCGATCTTCTCGGCATGGCCGGGCGCAAGCTCGGCAAAGCCGTAGACCCAGCCCGGCGCGATGCGGTGCGCGGTCGCGGCGTCGACGATCTTCGGAGCATCCGCGCCGAGTTCATCGGCAAGAGCGACAGATTCCTTCGCCGCCTCGTCCGGCAGGCAGAGCACGACGAGATCGACGCCGGCCATCATCTCTTTGCGCGCGGCGGGGTCCTTGCGCTTGTCGGGATCGATGCTCTTGACCGCGACTTCCGGCACAGCGGCGAGGCGCTCGCGGATGCCGAGCCCGGTGGTGCCGGCTTCGCCGTCGATGAAGATGGATTTCAGGTTCTGGCTCATCAGGACCCCCGATCGCCGGGCAGGCGGGTTGGCTAAGGGCATAAAAAAACCGCGCTCGATGGCGCGGTCGCGGGCGTTCGGACTTCAGCCGAGCGTCATCGCGGGCGCGCCGGAGCGGCCTGGACAGTGCGACGTCGGATGAAGCTCGTCATCATGATCCCGTATATGTTCGCGCTCGGGTCGGGTGTCAATCGAAGCTTTGAGGGTGGCGTCATTCAGGCTTGGCCCGAGAGAGCGGACGCGGGAACCTCCTTCGGCGGGAGATGCTTGGGTCAAGCCCGATCATGACGGGCGCGAGCCCGAAAGCGCGAGTCATCAGAATCGCTTCGCGGCCTTTCCTCGCAAGCCGATTCAACCAGCCTTCTTCAGCGCGAGCGCCTGGATATGGTGCTGTACGATGGTCGAGGCCACGATCGCCGTGATGTCGGCATGGTCGTAGGGCGGCGAGACCTCGACCACATCCATGCCGCGTATGTCGAGATCGCGCAGTGCCCACAGAATGCGCAGCGCCTGATGCGCACTGAAGCCGCCCGAGACCGGCGTGCCGGTGCCGGGCGCGACGGACGGATCGAGCGCATCGATGTCGAAGGTGAGATAGGCGGCCCCCTCGCCCACCCGCTCGCGGATGCGCTGCGCCACGCCGGCGACGCCGAGTTCATGCGCCTGATAGGCATCGATGATGGCGATCCCGCAATCGCGCGGCGCAACGGTGCGGATGCCGATCTGGATCGAGCGTTCCGCGTCGATCAGCCCTTCGCGAACCGCCTCCAGCACGAAGCTGCCATGGCCGATCGCGCCGGCGCCGTCGTCCCAGCTGTCCTGATGGGCGTCGAACTGGATCAAGGCCAGCTTGCCGTGGCGGGCGACATGGGCGCGCAGCAGCGGCAGCGTGACGAAATGATCGCCGCCCAAGGTGATGAGATGGGCGCCAGAGGCAAGGATACGGTCGGCCTCCATCTCGATGGCCTTGGCACAGCCCTGGAGATCGCCGCGCGGCAAGGCGCAGTCGCCATAGTCGACCGCGCTGAGGTGGCTGAAGGGATCGATACCGGACGGATATTGCGGATCGCCATCGAAGATCGCGCTGGCACGGCGGATCGCCTGCGGGCCGAAGCGTGCGCCCGGCCGGTTGGTGACGGCCAGATCGAAGGGCACGCCCCAGATGACGAGATCGCAGCCGGAGACATCCTTGGCGTAACGGCGGCGCATGAAGGAGAGCGCGCCGGCATAGGTCGGATCCGCGGCTCCTCCCCGCCTGTCGCCGGTGAAGGCATGGTCGATAGGCGGCTTGTCCCTGGCTTCGGTCATGATCGTCCTCGAAATCAGCGCCGCGCGGTGAACCAGACGAAGAGGCACCAGGGCAGGATCAGCGCGAGCGCCGTCAGGACGAGCCGCAGCATCGTCCAGGCATAGGGATTGTTCAGCGCGCGTCCGTCGAGCTCTGGCACGCCGTGGATGAAGCTGAGCGCAATGGCGGGCGCGAGGAAGACGACGAGGGCACGGCCGATGCGCCGGCCGCGCGGCAGTTCCTCACGGGCGAGCATCAGCAGGGCCGGCACCGCGATCATGCCGAAGGCGAGGAGGACGAGGAGGACGCGCATTGGGTTCCGGGCAGGTGGTCGTTGACCAGCACTATATGTCGCTTGCCGGCCGCGCCGTCATCCCGGGCGACCGAAGGGAGACCCGGGATCCATGCCCGAACCTCAATCATCAGCGCTCCGGCATAGATCCCGGTTCGGCGCGACTACGTCGCTTGTCCGGGATGACTGCGTGGTGGAGATCAGAGGCTTGGGTTACCTCCCGCCCGAGACCTTCAGGATGATACCAGTCGTGTAGCTCGAGGCTTCCGAGAGCAGGAACAGCACGGCTTCGGCGATCTCGTCGGCGGTCGCGGCGCGCTTCAGCGGGATCAGCGGCGCGATGCGCGCGACACGGCCGGCCTCGCCTGTCGAGAGGGCGTGGATCTCCGTCTCGGTGATGCCGGGCGCAACGGCGTTCACGCGAATGCGGTGGCCAGCCAATTCCTTGGCGAGGCCGATGGTCAGGGAATCGACCGCGCCCTTCGAGGCCGCGTACCAGACATATTCGCCGGGCGAGCCGAGCTCGGCCGCAACGGAGGAGATGTTGACGATCGCCCTCGCCTGCGCCGCATCGTTGGCGATCAGGGCGCGCGCCGCCTCCCGCGCGACCAGGATCGCGCCGGTGACGTTGATGTCGATGCATTCGCGGATCGCGGCGATGTCCGCCTCGGCGAGCGTGCCGGACTTGCCGGTGATGCCGGCATTGTTGACGACATGGCTGAGCGGGCCGAGCGCAGCCTTCGCCTCGGCGAAGACGCGGGTGATGTCGGTTGCGCTTGCCATGTCGCCCTGCAGCGCGACCGCCCTGGCGCCCGCGGTCTCGCAGGCCTCGACGACCTCGGCGGCGGCCTTCTCGTTGCTCTGGTAGTTCACCGCGACATCGTAGCCGCGCCTTGCCGCCATGATGCAGGTCGCGGCGCCGATGCCGCGGCTGCCGCCGGTGACGAGAAGAACGGGGCGGGTCATGGCAGGCTCCTGTCGATGTGTCGAAGAGGCGCCAGACAATACGAAAAGGGCGGCTCTTGCGAGCCGCCCTTCCGCATACCGGATGATCCGGAAACGATCAGCGCTTCGAGAACTGGAAGCTGCGGCGGGCCTTGGCCTTACCGAACTTCTTACGCTCGACGACACGCGAGTCGCGGGTCAGGAAGCCTTCCTTCTTGAGCGGGCCGCGAAGCTCCGGCTCGTAGAAGGTCAGCGCCTTGGAGATGCCGTGGCGCACCGCGCCGGCCTGGCCGGAGAGACCGCCGCCCTTGACCGAGACGACGACGTCGTACTGCGTCACGCGATCGACGAGCTGCAGCGGCTGCTTGAGCACGAGGCGCAGCACCGGGCGGGCGAAATAGATCTCCTGATCGCGGCCGTTGACCGTGACCTTGCCGGAGCCGGGCTTGATCCAGACGCGCGCGATGGCGTTCTTGCGCTTGCCGGTGGCATAGGCGCGGCCCTGCGCATCGACCTTCTTGACGTGGACCGGAGCGGCCGGCTGATCGGGCTTGGCGACATCGCCGAGCTGGGAGAGGGACTGAAGAACCTCGGCCATGGTCAGACCCTCTTGTTCTTGCTGTTGAGCGCGGCGACGTCGAGCGCCTCCGGCGACTGGGCGGCGTGCGGATGCTCCGAGCCCTTGTAAACGCGCAGGTTGCCGAGAATCTGGCGGAAGAGCGGACCACGCGGCAGCATGCGCTCGACGGCCTTCTCGACGATACGCTCGGGGAAGCGGCCTTCCAGGATGAACTTGGCCGAACGCTCCTTGATGCCGCCCGGGAAGCCAGTGTGGTGGTAATACACCTTCTGGTCACGCTTGCGGCCGGTCAGGGAGACCTTCTCGGCATTGATGATGATGACATTGTCGCCGCAGTCGACATGGGGAGTGTAGGCAGCCTTGTGCTTGCCGCGCAGACGCATCGCCACCACGGAGGCGAGACGGCCCACGACGAGCCCGGAGGCGTCGATCACTACCCACTTCTTTTCGACATCGGCGGGCTTGAGCGAGACGGTCTTCATCGCGGCACCCTTCGGTTGCGTTAGAAAAAGGACAAGCCGCCGGATGACCGGCGGCGGTGTAGGGTCGCAATAGGGGGAGCAGAGCCGGCTGTCAAGCGAGTCTTGAAGCGCGACAATCCGGAAAACGTAGGTTTTTCAGTGGCCTGACAAAAAAGGTATCATGATACCGTAACGCGGCGCTTCGTCATGAGGTGCCCGGGCTTGACCCGAGCATCTCATGACGAAGCGGCGCCTCGTCCCGGCAAGAGATTCTCGGGTCCCGCCGCGCGGCCCCCGAAAATGACGGAAGACAGGGCCTTGTTCATCGCACTGCCGGGATCGAATAGGTGCCCGTCGCGTGGCAGACCATGTCGGCCTCGCCTTGAGAGAACAGGCAGACTTCACCGACGGCGAGGCGCTTGCCGAGCTTGAGCAGCCTGGCTTCGCCGATCAGCGCGGCCTGCCCCGGCTTGCGCAGGAAATTGTAATTGAGGCTCGTCGTCACGGCGAGGCCGACCGGGCCGATCTGGGCGAGGATCGCGACATAGAGGGCAAGGTCCGCGAGCGCCATCATGGTGGGGCCGGAGATCGTGCCGCCCGGACGCAAATGGCGCTCGTGATAGTCGCAGCGCATCCGCGCCGTCATCGGCCCGACATCCTCGATGAAATAGGTGCGCCCGCCATAGTGGATCTGCGGGAAGGCCTCGTCGAGATAGCTTTCGATCTCGAAGGCGCTCATGCGGGTCGTCATGCGGAAAACCGAAGGCTGAGGCGGGACTTCCCCCCTTGCAGCATGGGCGGCCGGCTCCGACAATAGGCCAAAATGCGCAAGCGGCGCGCGCGAACGCGATGCATCCGAGCGGTGCCGAGAGGGAACGCCATGAACGCCCATCACCAACCCGACGCCGCGTCGGTCCTGCTGCGTCAGGATGCCGACGGCATCGCGACGCTGACGCTCAACCGCCCGCAGGCCCGCAATCCGCTGAGCGAGGCGATGCTGGCGGCACTGAGCGAGACCTTGGCCGCCATCGCCGCCGACCGCTCGGTGCGGGCCGTCATCCTCGCCGCCGCCGGCCCCGTCTTCAGTGCCGGGCACGATCTCAAGGAGATGACCGCCCATCGCACTGACGCGGATCGCGGCCGGGCCTACTTCGCCGATATCCTCGGGCGCTGCTCGGCCATGATGCAGCAGATCACCGCCCTGCCCCAGCCAGTCATCGCGGCCGTCGAGGGCACCGCCACGGCCGCCGGCTGCCAGCTCGTGGCGAGCTGCGACCTCGCCGTCGCCGGCAGCGAGGCCCGTTTCTGCACGCCGGGCGTCCATATCGGACTGTTCTGCTCGACGCCGATGGTCGCACTCTCGCGCAATCTTTCGGCCAAGCACGCCATGGAAATGCTGCTGCTCGGCGAGATGGTGCCGGCCGAGGAGGCTCTGCGAATGGGCCTCGTCAATCGCGTCGCCCCCGCGGGTCAGGCGCTCGCCGAGGCAGGCCGCCTCGCAGCCGTCATCGCCTCGAAATCGCCTGCGACGGTCAAGGTGGGCAAGCGCGCGTTCTACGAGCAGCGCGAGATGGGGCTGAAGGGCGCCTACGACCACGCCTCCGCGGTGATGGTCGAGAACATGCTGGCGCGGGACGCAGAGGAAGGGATCGGCGCGTTCATGGAAAAGCGCGCGCCGATCTGGGAGTCATAACCGGCCAGGCGAGCTGGCGGCAGGGCTTATCCGACCGAGCGTCAGACGACTTCCCAATGCCGATAGCCCGCCCGCTCCACCGGGGCGGCGGTCTCGCCTTCAGGCGCCGGCTCGGCCGGCAGTTGCAGCACCGTGACACGCTGCCCCTCGATCAGGCTGGTGACCATCACGAGTTGCCCACTCGGCAGCTCGAGAGCGTCGTGGTGGACATAGGGCTTGTCGATATCGATCTGGCGGAAGCGCGCGACACGGGCATGGTACTTGCGGTTCGGCAGCAGCCCCATGCCACGGTCGCATTCGATATCGGCCGCGAAGGCCAGCTCCGTCCCCGGCATCACGCAAACGGCCACATCCGGGCGATCCGCGGCGCAGAAGCCGCGTGTGCTCGCTTCCGGAAAGCGGGTCGAGACGAGCTCGTCGCCGACCTTGGCCGGAGTGGACATAACATTGTGCAGGCTGTAGTCGCACATGGCAGGCACTCCTTTCGCAGATGGCAAGTCGGGGCCCATTCCCCGAACCGTCAGGAAAGCACGAAAGCATGGCAAGCCTATGTTGAGCAGGCATTGACACGCCGCCGGAGCGCCTTGATATCCTTCGCTTTTCTTCGGACGCTCTCCATTGAACCACGATTCCTATGACGATGCGCTGATCCGTCGCATCCTGCGCGAAACGAAGAGGATCGCTCTGGTGGGCGCCTCCGCCAACGAGGCGCGGCCGAGCTGGATCGTGACGAAATACCTGATCGATCGAGACTACGACGTCATACCCGTCAATCCCGGCCTTGCCGGCAAGACCATCCTGGGGAAGACGGTCTATTCCTCGCTCAAGGAGATCCCCGGCCCGATCGACATGGTCGAGATCTTCCGCAACTCGGAGGCCGCCTCGGCCATCACCGACGAGGCGCTGGCGCTCGACCCGCTGCCGAAGATAATCTGGATGCAGCTTTCGGTTCGCAACGACGAGGCCGCGGCACGAGCCGAGGCGAAGGGCGTCACCGTCATCATGAACCGCTGCCCGAAGATCGAATATGGGCGGCTTTCCGGCGAGATCGGCTGGCAGGGCATCAATTCGCGCATCATTTCGGCCAAGAAGCCGATGTTGGCCGGCAAGGGCTTCCAGAAGCTGACGATCAACCGGCCGGGCACCTGACTGCCCGCGCCTCGAACGGTAGGCGAGCATGGGCACGATCACGACCACCTGTTGCATCGCCGGCGGCGGGCCGGCGGGGATGATGCTGGGCTTCCTGCTGGCGCGGGCCGGCATCGACGTCACCGTTCTGGAAAAGCACGACGATTTCCTGCGCGATTTTCGCGGCGACACCATCCATCCCTCGACGATGCAGCTGATGGAAGAGCTCGGGCTGTTGGAGGATTTCCTCAAGCTGCCGCACACGAAGGAGCGGCACATCGTTGCTCGTTTCGGCAGCGAGGGCGTGCCGATCGCCGATTTCACGCATCTGCCGGTGGCGGCGCCTTACATCGCCTTCATGCCGCAATGGGACTTCCTCGATTTCCTGGCCGATCGCGGCCGCGAGCTGCCACACTTCAAGCTGCTGATGCGGACGCGGGCGAGCGGCCTCGTCCGCGAGGGTGGGCGCATCGCGGGCACCACTGCCGAGACGGAGGACGGCCCGATCACGATCCGCGCCGATCTCGTCGTCGCGGCGGACGGGCGCCATTCCGATCTGCGGCAGGCCGGCGGCTTCACGGTCGACGAGATCGGCGCGCCGATGGACGTGCTCTGGTTCCGGCTGTCGCGGCGCGAAAGCGACGCCGCCCAGACCTTCGGGCAGGTCGCACGCGGGCGCTTCGCCGTCATGCTGAACCGCGGCGACTATTGGCAATGCGCCTATGTGATCCCCAAGGGTACGCTCGAGACCCTGCGCACTGCCGGGCTCGACGCCTTCAAGGCGAGCCTCGCCGAATTGCTGCCGATCGTCGCCGACCGCGCCGGCGAACTCGCCAGCTGGGACGATCTCAAGCTGCTCTCGGTCGCGGTCGACCGGCTGGAGCGCTGGTGGCAGCCCGGCATCCTCTGCATCGGCGACGCGGCCCATGCGATGTCGCCGATCGGCGGTGTCGGTGTGAACCTCGCGATCCAGGACGCCGTGGCGGCCGCCAACCGGCTGGCGGCGCCGCTGCGCGAAAAGCGGCTGCGCGACGACGACCTCGCTGCGGTGCAGGAGCGCAGGATGTTCCCCACCAAGGCGACGCAAGCCCTGCAGGTCGCGATCCAGAACCGCGTCATAACACCGCTTCTCACCGGGAGCGGGCCGGTGAAGCCGCCCTTCGTGCTGAAGCTCCTGCAATGGCTCCCGGTGCTGCGCCGCATCCCGGCACGGCTCGTCGGCATGGGCTTCCGCCCCGAGCATATCGGGCCGGAGCTGGCGCCGCGCCGCTGAATTGACGCTGCGAGCCCCGTTCGTTAAATCGAACGAACGGTTTCGAAGTCAGAAATGTCAGGGAGCACGCCATGTCCGATCGCGCACCGGGGTTCCACACGCTTGCCGTCCATGCCGGGGCCGCTCCCGATGCGGCGACGGGCGCACGGGCCACCCCGATCTACCAGACGACCTCCTTCGTCTTCGACGATGTCGACCACGCCGCTTCGCTGTTCGGACTGCAGGCCTTCGGCAACATCTATACCCGCATCGGAAACCCGACGAATGCGGTGCTGGAAGAGCGCGTCGCGGCGCTCGAAGGCGGCACGGCGGCGCTCGCAGTCGCCTCCGGCCACGCCGCGGAATTCCTGTGCTTCCACGCGCTGATGCAGCCCGGCGACGAGTTCGTCGCGGCGCGCAAGCTCTATGGCGGCTCGATCAACCAGTTCAACCATTCCTACAAGAACTTCGGCTGGAACGTGATCTGGGCCGACTCCGACGATCTCGAAGGCTTCGCTGCCGCCGTGACGCCGAAGACCAAGGCGATCTTCATCGAATCCATCGCCAATCCGGGTGGCGTCGTCGTCGACATCGCCGGCATCGCCGCAATCGCCAGGAAGCACAACATCCCGCTGATCGTCGACAACACGATGGCGACGCCCTACCTGATCAGGCCCTTCGAGCACGGCGCCGACATCGTCGTGCACTCGCTGACCAAATTCCTCGGCGGCCATGGCAATTCGATCGGCGGCATCATCGTCGATGGCGGCTCGTTCAACTGGCTCGGCGACGAGCGCTATCCGATGCTGTCCAAGCCCCGGCCCGAATATAACGGCATGGTGCTGGCGGAGACCTTCGGCAACTTCGCCTTCGCCATCGCGACGCGCGTGCTCGGCCTGCGCGACATGGGGCCCGCGCTCTCGCCCTTCAATGCCTTCATGATCCTGACCGGCATCGAGACCCTGCCGCTGCGCATGCAGAGGCATTGCGAAAGCACGCTCAAGGTGGCCGAGCATCTCGCCAAGCATCCGGCGGTGGAGTGGGTCAGCTATCCCGGCCTCGCCGGCGACAAGTACCACGATCTGGCAAAGCGCTATTCCCCCAAGGGGGCGGGCGCGGTGTTCACCTTCGGGCTCAAGGGCGGCTATGACGCCGGCGTCAAGCTGGTCTCGAACCTCAAGCTGTTCTCGCACCTCGCCAATATCGGCGATACGCGCTCGCTGGTGATCCACCCGGCCTCGACCACGCACCGCCAGCTCAGCGACGAGCAGAAGACGGCCTCGGGCGCCGGCCCGCAGGTGGTCAGGCTCTCGATCGGGCTCGAGGATGTCGAGGACCTGATCGCCGATCTCGATCAGGCGCTGGCGTAGCCGCCCGTCATTCCGGACGTTGCAGGGTTTTGGGTCGCGCCCCTTCACGCCTGCCGTCCTGAGATGGAACCGCGCCGTCATTCCGGGGCGGCCTGAAAGGCCGAGCCCGGAACCCAGAACCGATGCCGTCCGTCATGAAGCGGTCTCTTCCCCGCAGTTTTCACGATCGAGGGCATCGGTTCTGGGTTCCGGGCTCATCGCTGACGCGATGCCCCGGAATGACGGCGTGGTTCCGTATATGAACAACCAGAACGCGGAGCGCATTCCCGCCGTTCAGCCGCGCGCCGCCTGCTCGGTGCGCGTGACATGGACCACGCCCATGGCCAGCACGGCGAAGCCGAGCGCCTGATGGGCGAGCCCGGCCCAGAGCGGCACGACCAGCAGCAACGTCGCCACACCCAGCGCCGACTGCGCCAAGACCATCCCGGCGATGGCGCTCGCGCGCTTGGCGCTGCCCGAACCCGGCGCGGCACGGCGCAGTCTGACGACGTTCCAGAGCGCGACGGCAAAAAGAACGTAGGCGCCGATGCGGTGGTTGAACTGCACCAGCGCGACATTGTCGACGAAGTTCTCCCAGAACGGCGTCTGGGCAAAGAGCAGCGAGCCGGGCGGGACAAGCGTGCCGTCCATCAACGGCCAGGTGTTGAAGGTGAAGCCGGCCTTGGAGCCGGCGACGAGCCCGCCGAGGGCGACCTGCATGAAGAGCAACACCAGCAGCAGCCAGGCGGTCGAGCGGGCGCGCGCCGGCTCGACCCGGCGCAGCGGCGTCAGCGCGGTGGCAAAGGCGACGACCGAGGCGAAGAACAGCCCGGCGAAGGTGAGATGCAGCGTCAGCTTCACCGGCGCCACGGCGACCATGCCGGGCTGGAGACCGGAGGCCACCATGATCCAGCCGATCGCGCCCTGGAGGCCCAGCAGCAGCCCCATGCCGAACAGCGTGACGACCTGCCGCGCCGGCAATAGGCGGCGCAACGCCACGACGAGGAAACCAGCGAGATAGATCAGGCCGATGAAGCGACCGAGCTGGCGATGACCCCATTCCCACCAATAGATGAACTGGAACTCGCCCAGGCTCATGCCGTCGTTGAGGATCTGGTATTGCGGGCTCGCCCGATACTTGCCGAACTCCTCGGCCCAGGCTTCCGCCGAGAGCGGCGGCAGCGCGCCGGTGATCGGCTTCCACTCGGTGATCGAGAGGCCCGAGCCCGTCAGCCGCGTCGCGCCGCCGACCATCACCATTAGGAAGACGAGCCCCGCCACCGCCCAGAGCCAGCGGCGGATGCCGGCATGATCGGCCTTGGCGAGAGCGCCGGCGGTCTGGTTCAGGGCGAGGGTCAAGGATGCGTGCTTTCGGTCGCAGAAGCTGGCTGGCGCTTCACAAGCGCCGATGGCGGTGACATAGACCCGTCGCGACAGCGCGACAACGCCTGCAATGCCGCAGGAGCGATGCAAGGCCCGAGCGGGCGGCGGAGAATTCGATGAGACAACGCAACCGCAAGCTGCTCGGGACGGTACTGATCCTCGTCTTCGTCTGCGTCTATGCGCTGGTTGCGATGGCGCTCGCGCAGGGCCGGATCACGGAAGCGCCGAAGCTCGTCCAGACGATCGCCTATGTCGTGCTCGGCTTCGCCTGGGTGCTACCCTTGCTGCCGCTGATCAAATGGATGGAGCGCAAGGACGAAGCCTAGCCTGCGCTAGGCAAGATCCAGTTTCCGCCCCCGGTTCCGCAACCAGAACGGCAGCCCGGACAAAAGCGCCCGCAGCGCCACCTCGTTCTGGTGCAGGCCGTTGAGGGAGACGCGCGGCAGAGCCTGAAGATGCTCGGCGTGCTCCGCGAAGAGATGGCCCGGGCGCGTCGTCACGGCACTGACGAAACCGGCCTCTTGCGCCAACGCGAATTCGCGCGGCCCGGCCGAACCGGAATCGCCGACCGGATAGGCGAAAGGGTGGATGGGCATCCCCAACTCGGCCTCCAGCCGCGCCTTGCTTCCTGCGATCTCGCGGCGCGCGGTCTCCGCATCGTGCTTGGCCAGCATTGGATGCGTCAGGGTGTGGGCGCCGATGGTGACGCCCGGTGCCCCAGAGAGCGCGCGCAGCGTTTCCCACGGCAAACACTCGCGCTCGACCAATGCGGCGGGATCGATACCGGCCTCAGCAGCCAGTTCGGAAATCGCCGACAACAGGAGTTCTTCGGGGCCTCTGCGCAGACGCCAATAGAGCTTGTCGAAGGCGCGGCTCTTCTCCGAATCCGTCTCGGTCCGGGCGCTGAAACGGCCATCCGGCAAGACGACGTCGAGCCGCGGCAAGACGCGGATCGCCTCCTCCAGCTCCAGCCACCAGAGCCTCGCCGTGCGATCGGCGAAGCCGGGCGTGACGAAGAGCGTCCACGGCACGCCGTGCTTCGCCAGGACCGGCCAGGCGTGCTCGACATTGTCGCGATAACCGTCGTCGAAGGTCAGCGCGACGAAGAAGCGCCCGCGCTTCGGCTGCTGCAGGCGCAGCAGAGCCTCGTCGAGCGAAACGATATCGTAGCCCTCGGCCCGGATCAGCCAGAGCGTGGTGTCGAGGAACTCGGGCGTGATCTCCAGCAGGGCGTTGGGCGAGAAACCTTGCGGCGCATGCGGCCGGACATGGTGCAGCGTCAGGATCACGCCCGCACCTTGCGCGAAGCCGCGACTCCAGCGATCCGCGCCCGTCGTCGCCATGAGTTTGAATGCGGCCGCGATGGCCTTGTGACGTCCGTTCATCGCCAGTCCGTGCAACCGCCCGCTAACGCTGTTGCGCAATGGCGCTGCCGGGCGGGAGGATCATGACCGATCCGTTCACAATGACGGGTTAAGGACGATGCGCCCTCAGCTACGGAGGCGCCGAGGAACCATGCCCGCCATCGCCGCCGAGACACCGCATCCGCAAGACGCAGCTGTTGCCGGCCACCCGGACGAATGTCCATGGGCTTCGATCGGGATCGAGAGTGACATTCGCTTGCTGGAAGGCGAGTGGCGTGCGTTCGAAGCGATTGCGCTGGTGACGCCCTATCAGGCCTATGGCTGGGTCCGCCCTTTCGCGGAGACGATCGGCGCCGCTCATGGGATGTCGTTCCGCTATGCCCTGCTGCGCGATGCGCAGGGGGCGCTCTGCGCGCTCCTGCCCCTGGTCATCACCAGGCGCAGCGGCATTCGCTTCGCCGAATTCATCGGTGGCAAGCACGCCAACTACCATATGGGGCTCTATGCCCCGACTTTCGCCGCCGCGCTCGATACGGCCCGCGCGAAGCAGATGCTGGCCGAGATCGGCGTGGCGATCGGCGGGCTCGATGCGTTCGTCTTCGTCAATCAGCCGGCGCAATGGCAGGGCCATGCCAATCCGCCTGCCCGCCTTGCAGCCGGGCCGAGCCCGAGCCGCTCCTATAAGCTCGCGCTGATCGCCGGCGATGGCGAGGCGACGCTGAGACGCTCGATGAGCAGCCACGCACGCAAGAAGCTCAAGAACAAGCACAGCCGCTTCAAGGATTTCGGCCCTTCGGCGATGGTTCGGGCGACAACGCCGGCAGAGATCGAACGCGTCGCCTCGGCTTTCCTCGCACAGAAGGCGGAACGCTTCCGCGCGATGGGCGTGCCAGACCCCTTCGCCGAGCCGGCGGTCCGCAGCTTCCTGACAAGCGCGGCCATCGACGACCGGAACGGCTCCCCGGTGATCGAGCTCTACTCGCTCGATCTGGCGGGAGAATGCGTCGCCACCTATGTCGGCGCCACGCAGGGCGAGCGATTTTCCGGAATGGCAACCTCGTTCGACATGAGCAGCGCGACCGTACGGACCAGCCCCGGCGAATTGCTGCTCGCCGAGCTGATCCGCCAGAAATGCGACGACGGATTAGCCGTCTTCGATCTCGGCGTGGGCGAAGCGCGCTACAAGACCACCTTCTGCGACGACGACGACGATCTGGTCGACACCTTCCTGCCGCTCACCTTCAAGGGCCGGCTCTTCGCCGCGATGGCTCGGGCGAAGCGCGAACTGAAACGGCGGATCAAGTCTTCCCCCGTCGCGCTGAAGCTGGCGCAACGGGCCTCCGGCTGGCTGCATCGCAAGGAACCTGAGCCGGAGTAAAGAGCAGCCGTAGCGCTCAGGCCTCGGCCGGCGCCTCGACGCGCGGCGAAGATGCCATGGAAACACCGCTCTCCGCATCGAGCACTATCGTGACCGGCGCTTCGGTCAGTTCGCTCAAGCGGTAGGCGGCTTCGAGGGCGTGGCCGTTCCCGACCTGCCCGCTCATCACCAGCCCGCCCTGCGCGCGCCGGGCGATGGGGCCGAGCACGGCACCGTCGTCGCTGGACGCAGCCGCGACCAGCACCCAGTCATAGGTTTCGCAGAGCGCATCGAGCGCGACATCGACGAGATCGGGCGCCGCCAGCACCGCGGCGCGACCTGCCCTGCCGGGGCCGATGCTGTGCAGACGCGATCCCGGCGCCCGCATGATGACGTCCGAGAACAGCGCTTCGCCCGCGAGGAGTTCGGAAAAGCCGGGCTCGCCCTGTTCGTCATCCGCCGTCAGGTCGACGAGAATGCAACGGCAGCGCTGCGCCAACAGCTTGGCGAGGTCACGCGCGTTGGAGGCGCCCTCCCCGCCGCCATCGAGCACGAGCGCCATCGGCGCCATGCCGCGCGGCGGCTCCTGCGTCCGCTCCGCGATCTCGGCAAGCGTCCGCTCGGGACGGTCGAGATCGAGCCGCACCTGGCCGAGGCGCCCGGCATGGGTCAGCAGGCCGGCGACGCGCTCGCGGCGAGGCTCCTGCGGTGCGGGCCCTGCTTGTGCGGTTTCGTCCTCGTTCGCGCCCGCGGCAACCCAGCGCGGCCCGCGCGGGGCACCCGGCAAGGGCCGCCCCTGACCGTCGAGCAGCTCACGCGTGACGATCGTCGCCAGCGCGATCAGGAAGGTCGCGAGCGTGACGACGAGCATGACCGGGACCTTCTTGGGGAAGGACGGCTCGGTCGGCTCGACGGCCCGCGAGATGATACGGGCGTCCGCCGGGGTGGCATTCATCGTGTCCCGCGCCACCGCCTCGCGATAACGCTGCATGTACTGCTCGAGCTGGTCGCGCAGGGTGCGCGCCTCGCGCTCGAGCGCTCGCAGCTGCACCTCGCTGTCATTGGCGGACGAGGCACTCTTCTTCTGTCCTTCGAGCGCCGCCTGGAAGCTCTCGACGCGCTGACCGGCGATCTTGGCTTCGTTCTCCAACGTGCGAACGGCGCGCTCGGACGCGGCGCGCAACTGTCCTTCGAGATCGAGGAGCTGGGCGTTGAGTTCCTTAATCCGGGGATGCTCGGGCAGGAGGCTGCGCGACTCCGCCGCAATCTGCGTGCGCAGATTGACGCGCTGCTCGATCAGCCTGCGGACGAGGTCGTTATTGGCGACATCCGGGATCTCGAAGGTCCGGCCCTGCTTGATCGCGTCGCGGATCAGGCCGGCCTTGGCCTGCGCCTCAGTCTGCTGGCTGCGGGCCGCCGAAAGCTGGCTCGACAGATCGGTGAGCTGCTGGGAGGTGATCGTCGTGTTATTGGAACCGACCAGCAGACCGTTCTTCGAGCGGAAATCCTCGACCTTGGCCTCGGCCTCGGCGACGCGCTTGCGAAGCGGCTCGATGGTGGTCGACAGCCAGTTGGAGGCGCTGCGGGCATTGTCCTGCTTCGCCGCCTCCTGGAATTCCAGGTAGGTCTCGGCGATGGTGTTCGCCGCTTTCGCCGCGAGCGCGGGATCGCGCGAGGTGAACTCGATCGCGACGATGCGCGAACGGCCGACCGGGAAGACCAGCAGCCGCTCGAAGTATTTCTCGATGACACGCTCTTCCGGCGAACGGTCAGCGGGATGTCCGCCAAGCCCGATCATCACGGCGAGCTTGCGCGCGGCGCTGAGAGCGCCGACGCCGGAGTCGAACTCCGGGTTGCCGACCAGGCCGATGCGCTTGATCGCCTCGCGCGCCAGATCACGCGACATGATGACCTGGACCTGGCTCTGCACGGCTTCGGAATCGAATTGCCCGGAGCTGTCCGGCAAGGACTGGCCCGGCAACGCATAGAAGCCGCCGCGGTTTTCGAGAAGCAGCCGCGCCTCGCCCGTATAGCGCGGCGTCACGACATTGACCGCGAGGAAGGACAGACCCAGCGCGGCAACCGTCGGCCCGATGATCCAGAGCTTGCGGCGCTTGATCGCGACCCACAGAGCGGAGAGGTCGAGCATGTCGCCCCGGCTTTCGCCGACGCCGCGCGCCTCAATCCCAGCTTGAGCGGTCATGACACACCTCTGGACGCAGAACTCCCGCGCCCTTCGCAGGACGCAGCGTCATTGAAGCCTCAGTAAGGTTATTGCCCAGTTAAGATGGCGCGCTTCCGGCTGCCACCGACTGCGGGAAGCCTTTGTTAACCATATCACGCCTAAAGCTCGGGCATATCGTGCATGGGTAGCCTGTGATGAGTCGACGCCTCGCCTCTCTCGCCTTGGCCGCCGCCATGCTGACGGGCGCCTGCGCGCCCCAGTACGCGGCGTCGGACTATACGCTTGCCGAGCCGGCAGGCCCGTACAGGCTCGCCAGCGGCGACAGGCTGCGCATCATCGTCTTCGGCCAGGACAATCTGTCGAACATCTATGCCGTCGACGGCTCCGGCCGGATTTCCATGCCCTTGATCAACACCGTCGAGGCACAAGGGCGCACGACCCAGCAGCTCGCCCAGGCGATCGAGGCCAAGCTGCGCGGCGGCTATCTGCGCGAGCCCAAGGTCTCGGTCGAGGTCGACACCTATCGCCCCTTCTTCGTGCTGGGCGAGGTCACCAATTCCGGCCAGTTCCCCTTCGTGAACGGCATGACCGTGCAGACCGCGGTTGCCATTGCGGGCGGATTTACCCCGCGGGGCCAACGCTCCTCGGCGGAAATCACGCGCCAGATCGAAGGCCAGACCGTCACGGCGATCGTGCCGATCACCTATCCGGTCCAACCCGGGGACACCATCGTCATCAAGGAACGCTGGTTCTGAGGTCGCGCGGAATCCTGCCATGACGGATGCCGCCGAACCGCGCCCTCTCCGAATCCTGCATGTCTTCCGCGCCCCTCTCGGCGGCCTCTTTCGTCACGTTCTCGACGTGGCGCGGGGCCAATGCGAACGCGGGCATGCCGTCGGCATCTTCTGCGACGCGAACACCGGGGGGCAGCGGGCCACCGACGTTTTCCGGGAGCTGTCGGGTCAATTGACGCTCGGCGTGACCCGCGTGCCGATGTCGCGCTATCCAAGCCTGGCCGACGCCAAGGCACAGCTGTCGGCGATATCGCTGCAGCGCCGGCTGGCTCCCGATGTGGTGCACTGCCACGGCTCGAAAGGCGGCGTCTATGGCCGGCTTCCGGCCCTGCTCTCACCCCGGCGACGCTACATCACAGCCTATACGCCTCATGGCGGCAGCTTCAACTACAAGCCCGGCAGCACAGAGCATAAGGTCTATATGTCGGTCGAGCGCTTGCTCGAACGCGCGACGGACCTCTTCCTGTTCGAGAGCCGTTTCATCGCCGGCCGGTTCGAAGCCTATATCGGCCACCCGCCGCGGACCGACCACCGCATCGTCCTGAATGGCGTCTCAGATGCGGAGTTCGAACCGATCGACCATGGGGAATCTCGGTTCGACCTGCTGTATCTCGGCGAGCTGCGCTCGGCCAAAGGGGTGGACACGCTGATCGACGCCCTTGCACTGCTGCGCCGGCGCGACGGGTTGACGCCGCGGATCCTGATCGTCGGCTCCGGGCCGGACGAGGCCGAACTGCGGCAGATGACGCTTGAGCGCGGCATCGCCGATCAATGCGTCTTCGAACCGCCGGGTCCCATCCGCAAGGCGCTCGCGCGAGCGCATGTGATGGTGCTGCCGTCGCGCGCTGAGTCGCTGCCCTACGTCATTCTGGAAGCTGCAGCCGCCGCGCAGCCGCTGATCTCCACCGATGTCGGCGGAATCGGCGAGATCTACGGATCGCGGCACAGCAGCCGGCTGATCAAGGCCAATGACCCGGCAATCCTCGCCGAGGCGATCCGCAGCATGCTCGCGACACCCGAGGCGGAGCGACTGGCCCAGGCCGTCGACCTGGCAGCGCATGTCCGGGAGAACTTCCGCCTCGACTCGATGGTCGACGGCGTCATCCATGCCTATCGCGACGCGATGGCCGCGCGCTGCACGATCTGAGGCGACGTCAGACCAGCTTCAACGCGGCCACTCCGGCAATGACCAGGACAATGCCGAGCCAGCCGATCGGCCGGATGCGCTGGCCGAAGACCAGCGCGCCGATAATCGCGGTGATCACGAGCCCCGCACCACCCCAGACCGCGTAGGCGACGGCGAGGTCCATGCCCTTGATCGCCTGCGCCAGGGCCGCGAAGGCGCCCATGACGAACACGATACCGCCCGTGCCGATCAGGCGGCGGCTCATCCCGTCCGACAGCTTCAGCAGGTAGGTGCCGGCGATCTCGAAGGCGACTGCCAGCAGCAGCCAGAGGAAGGGAGCGGCCTGAATGAACGAGGCATTCACACAAGCCTCCCATCGGCGAGCCGCTCGTCCTGCTTGCGGCCATGGCCGACACCGGCCTCGATGAGAAGGATACCGGCCAGGATCGCGGCGAGGCCGAGGGCGCGGCCAACCGTCAGATGCTCCCCGAACAGGATATGGCCGATGACGGCAATGCCGACGATACCGAGTCCCTCCCAGACGGCATAAGCCACCGCCATCGGAATGACGCGCAACGCGATGCTGAGCAGAACGAAGGAAAAGCCGATGAGGATCAGCGGCAGCGTGCCGACGAGCCATGGTGCCGAGACGACCGACTTCAGCGCAGCCGTCGCGACGATCTCGACGGCGATGGCCGCGAGCAGAACCAACCAATGAAAAGACATGTTGCACACAGGCGAAGCGGGCGCTGGACGTTGCGGATGCAACGCAGGGACAGCCAAGCAATCGTTAGAGTTTTAAATCGATAGGTCCGAAAAGAAGCGGTTGCTGAGGCCCAGCCTCGACAATCGGCGCCATGAGCGAAATAACGCTCCCGACGCAAGGCCCTGAACGGGCGATATATGCTTCTCAGACACTCATCGAGACCGAATATGCCTTTCACGAGGCCAAATGTCAACACGCGATAACTTGCAATAACAATAACTTACGGGAATCGACCTGATTTATACGTGACTTTTCCTGCAGCCAAGCCATTGGCACGCCGAGACAAAATCAGGATTTTGCGTTAATGGTTTTCAACGTCGGCCACGATCGCTTTTTCGGGTCCGGAACGCCTGGATTTCGGCAGATCTCCTACCGATCCCGCAAAACAACGAGCTGTCGGATTAAGCGTTCCGTGAGCAATTTCGGATAGACCGCGACCGGGATCGCCCGCGCCCCGGCGCTGCGTCCGGGTTGAGGATGGACGCCATGGGGACTTTCGATGTCCGCGACATGATGAAGGCGGACGCGGCCGCCTCGGCCACGCCGACGATGCTCGGCGGGCCGGATGCAGGCCAGACGCGGCGTTTTCATCCCCTCGCCGAGCGCATCGCCGCCATCCCGGTCAAGCCGACGCTCTCGCCGGTGATGATCGAAGGGGTCACCCGGCTCGTCGATGCGCTTGCCGTGGCAGGAACGGGCGCCCTGATCTATTGGCTCTATGTCGCCGGCAGGGTCGACTATGCCCTGCCCTACCAGATCGCCATCCCGGCGCTGGCGATCGGCGCGCTCGCTGTCTTCCAGGCCCTGCAGCTCTATCCGATCGGTGCGCTGCGCAGCATCCTTCCCAGCGCGGTCCGGCTGCTGACCGGCTGGACGATGCTGTTCCTCATCACATTAGCCGTCTTCTTTTTCCTCAAGGTCAGCGACCAGGTTTCGCGCGGCTGGCTGATCGGCTTCTATTTCGCCGGCGCCGCAGCACTGCTCAGCGGCCGGATCGCCCTGATGCTCGGCGTGCGTCATCTGACCCGCAACGGCCGCCTGGAGCGGCGCACCGCCATCGTCGGCGGCGGCGAGGCCGGCGAGGCGCTGATCCGGGCCCTGGAGAGCCAGAGGGATACGGGTCTGCGCATCTGCGGCGTCTTCGACGATCGCAACGACGAGCGCTCGCCCGATCTCGTCGCCGGCTATCCCAAGCTCGGCACGATCGACGATCTCGTCGAGTTCGCCCGCCGGACCAAGCTCGACCTCGTCATCTTCACCTTGCCGATCTCGGCCGAGGCGCGGCTGCTGACCATGCTGCGCAAGCTCTGGGTGCTGCCGATCGACATCCGCCTGTCGGCACATCTGTCCAAACTCAGGCTGCGGCCGCGCTCCTATTCCTATTTCGGCACCGTCCCCGTGCTGGACGTCTTCGACCGGCCGATCGCGGACTGGGACATTGTCGTCAAATGGATGTTCGACAAGGTGGTCGGCGTGCTGGCGCTGATCGCGCTTTCGCCGGTGATGCTGGCGACCGCCATTTCGATCAAGCTCGACTCCAAGGGGCCGGTGTTCTTCCGCCAGAAGCGCTACGGCTTCAACAACGAGACGGTCGACGTCCTCAAGTTCCGCTCGCTCTATCATGACAAGAGCGACTATGCGGCAGCCACGCAGGTGACGAAGAACGACCCGCGCGTCACGCGTGTCGGCCGCTTCATCCGCAAGACCTCGATCGACGAGCTGCCGCAGTTGCTGAACGTGGTCTTCAAGGGCGACCTGTCGCTGGTCGGCCCGCGCCCGCACGCCATTCACGCCTCGACGGCAAACCGCGCCTACGAGCAGGTCGTCGACGGCTACTTCGCCCGCCACAAGGTCAAGCCCGGCATCACCGGCTGGGCCCAGATTCACGGCTGGCGCGGCGAGACCGATACGGACGAGAAGATCCAGCGGCGCGTCGAGCACGATCTCTACTACATCGAGAACTGGTCGGTGCTGCTCGACCTCTACATCCTGTTCAAGACGCCGTTCTCGCTGCTGACCAAGAACGAGAACGCATATTGAGCGCGTTCGCCGAGCATCCGTCGCAGCAGGCGCCGGCCCGCCGGCTCGCAATCTCACATGCCGCGATCAAGCGCGCGACGCTGTGGCTCCTCGGTGCATCGAGCGGATTCGCGCTGATCGAGCCCTCGCCCTACGAGTTCGTGTTCCTGCTGACGCTCTTCGTCTTCGCGGTCACCGGCATCCGCTTCTCGCAGAAGCTGCTGCCCTTGGCGGTATTGCTGCTGCTCTACAACATCGGCGGCATCTTCTCGCTGATTCCATGGTTGGAGGAGGCCGATTCCGTCCGGTTCACGGCCGTCTCGGTCTATCTGATGATCACCTGCATCTTCTTTGCCGCGATCATGGCGGATGATGCGCTGGGCCGGCTGGAAACCTTGTGGAAGGGCTATCTCTTCGCTGCCTGGTGCGCGGGTTTAGCCGCAGTGCTCGGCTATTTCGACATTGCCGGTCTCGGCAGCGTCTTCACGCTCTACGGGCGAGCTTCCGGCACCTTCAAGGACGCGAACGTCCTGGGGCCCTTCCTCGTCCTGCCGATCCTCTATGTGCTTCACCGCGTCCTGACCGGGCAGTCCGGGCTTTTTCGCGGGCTTGTCCTGGTCAGCCTCCCGCTCCTCGCGCTTTTCCTGAGCTTTTCCCGCGGGGCCTGGGGCAATCTGGTGGCGTCGGCCATCCTCATGGTCGGGTTGACGTTCCTGACGGCTCCCAGCTCCGCCAAACGCGGCCGTGTCGTCCGGCTGACGCTCGTCGCATTCATGGCGGCCGCGGCCGCGCTTGCCGTCGCCCTCTCCTTCGAGAACATCCGCGATGTCTTCGAGACCCGGGCAAGCCTCGACCAGAGCTACGACCAGGGTGTGACCGGGCGTTTTGGCAACCAGCTTCGCTCGATCCCGCTTCTCCTCGATACGCCGAACGGCCTCGGGCCGCTGCGCTTTCGCTGGTACTTCACCGACGATCCTCACAACGTCTACATCAACGCCTTCGCTTCCTATGGATGGCTGGGCGGAATGGCGTGGCTGGGGCTGATGGCCGCGACCTGCTATGTCGGCTGGCGCCTCGTCCTGCAGCGCCGGCCCTGGCAGCAGCATGCCGTTGTGCTATGGCCGGTCCTGTTCGTCACGATCCTGCAAGGCCTGCAGATCGATACCGACCATTGGCGCCATTTCTACCTGATGCTCGGCCTGATCTGGGGTCTGGCGGCCTTGCCCAACCCGGCTGCCCAGGCAGCACGCCCTGCCCTGTCCGAACCTGTGGCAATCAAAGATAGCCACTAAGGGCCTTTCAGCGGCCTGCGCTGGGCGGCGGCTCGGTTGCTTCAATCCCGGCTACGCGACGCCGATGGGATCCGCCACGACGAGCGGGCTTGCCCTGCGCGCCTGCTCCGCACGCAGAGCCTGATCGATATGGCGGCGATACTCCGCCCAGGAACCGATCGTGCGGCCGCAATTGGCGCAAGAGACGATGCTGCAAGCGGTCAGCAACCGAGGAATCGATACCCCGGGAGAGCCGCAATCTTCGCAATGGAACCAGTCCTGCCTCAACACGACCCCGCCCGCATACGCCCTTCGCGCAACGAACATAGCGTCCGCCGCGGCCGCATGAAAGAAAACTGCGGATGACTGATTGCTGAACGGCCGCATCGCCGGATGCGAGCCGATGGCGCGTCTATTCGAGGGGCTGCGATCGGGCTTCGTCCCCCGGCTTCGCCTTGAGATATTCGAGACTGCTGTTCGAAAAGACCAGCCGGAGCCTGGGGTGCCCGGCTTCCTGCGGCGGAAAGGCATCTTTCCTGCCGGCTGCGGCACGGCGGATCTGGGCGCGTCTCACGATAATCGACATCTGATGCCTGCGTTTCATAACTGCTGTTTCCCACACCGCGCCGGCATGATTGCGCCAAGGAAGCGCGATCCGCACCCCCCATTTGGGGGAGACACCCGATTTTGCTGCAGTGCAAAATAACGTTACCGCGATCTCCCGCGGACCTTCGGAGGCAGGAGCGCTCAAGATCGTTGCGAAGCGCATTGCATCTGCAGCGACCCGCCACTATAAGCCGACCCGTCGGAGCGTAGCGCAGCCCGGTTAGCGCACTTGTCTGGGGGACAAGGGGTCGGAGGTTCGAATCCTCTCGCTCCGACCATAAAACCCAAGAAAATCAGCCCCTTAGGAGCCCTTCGAAACGAAGGGCCGGCGCTGTTTTTTGTCTCTTGGGTTCACCCGGGGTTCCTATTGTGACCTCGGATTTTCTCCCGCAGCAATCCGCGATTCTCGTCAAAGCACCCGTGCACACGGAAATTTCAACGCTTGGGACAAAGCGCGATCCGCCTCCTCGGCTTTCCATCCCTGTGGGCCAAGTGCGCTAACGAAGGCCTGATCGTCCGCGCGACGGCGGCCGACGATGCCGCGCCGTGTTGATCAGCGGCCGTTCCGAGATACGGCCAACTGGGGCCTGCGCCAGTCGTCATGCGAGCTGGAAGCGGCGGGACGAGAAGTGGGACTGTGCCACTCGTGTCAGCCCGGACCTGCCTCACTGGGTTCTGGCGCAGTCCGAACCATCAATATCGAAGCAGACGGACTGCCGATGCTCATGGAATCGCCCCCCTGCCTGGCCAGGAATCAGCGTTCGCGCCCAGTCACCAAGAGCAGCCGCATCTGTATAAGTAGGCGCGATTACCCTCATTCCGCCGGGGCCAATATTTTATCATAGGTCAACTTTGCTGCCCTTCTCCGTTCCAGAACGCTCGGCGCCTGGCGCGATTCCCGGCATTGGCAAGTTGTCGAAATATCACTTAACAGAAATTTCTTGGGCTGCTTTGGAAGATCGCCAGTCGTTCAGGTTTACCACTCTAGCTTCATATGCAACGATTTAGGCGGTGAATGACCACCGTGGGAGGATATCATGCGTTTAAGCCTTGTATCCGCTACCTTTCTCGCGACATGCCTGGCCTCCTCGGCTTTCGCGGCCGATCTTCCGCCTCGCGCGGCCCCGGCCCCGGTTATATATGCGCCCATTTTCACATGGACCGGCTTCTACGTCGGCCTCAATGCGGGCGTGGGCTGGGCCGACTCCGGCGACGTCATCGTCACCGGACCAACGCCCGGTTCGTCCGGCATCTTGGGCGGGGGCGGTGGCGACGGTGCCTTCGTAGGCGGTGGCCAGATCGGCTATAACTGGCAATCCGGTTCAATCGTTTACGGCCTTGAGACCGACATCCAGTACGTTGGGACGAACAGCAACGTCTCCTGGGGAGGCTATTCGTGGTGGGCTGGCAGAGGCGGCGGTGACGGTAGCTACTTCGGGACCGTCCGAGCCCGTCTAGGCTACGCTGTCGACCGAACGCTGTTTTATGTCACGGGTGGCTTGGCCTATGGCGGCCTGAACACCAACCCGTTGACCGGTGACGCAACAAGCAACGCCGGTTGGACCGTCGGCGGCGGTGTCGAATACGCCTTCACCAACAATTGGACCGTCAAAATCGAAGGTCTCTATGTCGATACGGGCGAAGGCCGAAAGAGCCGCGCCTTTGTCAATGCGCCGGGCGGCGTGCTTCCGGCCGGAACCTATACCGCAACCAGCGATGGGAGCGGTGGCGGTGGTCTTCTTCGTGTCGGCGTGAATTACAAATTCTGATACCAGGGATTTGTATCTGAAACAGCCCAGCGCGTCGCGCTGGGCTGTTTGAGTTCTGCGTACCCGACCTAACCCAACAACCGCGATCGAAAGCCTTTACTAGGGCGACATCGGCCCATTCTCATCGCTGGCGAACCCTTTCCGGCAACCCTCCCGGCGTGGCAGCGTCTGCAATCTGGTTTCGGATCTTGACCAGCGGCGAGCTCTCGACGCCGCCCATGGCTCTCGCGCCGATCAGGCAGCGAAACGCGGTCGGGGCCTGGCGACGTTCTCGCGAGGCTGAAGAAGCGGATCGGTGGGTTCGTTCCCTTATCCAGCCAGCGCCCATCTCGCGCGCAGTTGTCGCCGGAGAAACGCACGGCCGTCCCGAACAAACTTCTGCAGCCGCCAACCCCGCCAGATGTTCTCCTGACGCTCTCGTGCATGCAGATGCAGGATTTGCACGCCGAAAGCCGCGCGTCTTCGAAATCAGCTGTCCCGCCCGCAACAAAAAACCCCGCGGCCTGGGCCGCGGGGTTTTTGCATCGCGAAGCGAAAGCCGCCTAGCTGCCGAGCGGGTTGAACTTGGTGACGCCGCGGAAGAGGTTGCGCAGGAAGCTCTGCTCCTCGCCGCCGGTCGGCGTGGTGCGGCTGATGAAGTCGAAGACGATGCCGTCCTGCAGACCGTAATGGGCGATACGCTCAACCTTGAAGCTCTTGTTGAAGTAGATGACCAGCACCTGCTGGTCGATGACCTGCGGATCCTGGAACTGAAAACGGCGGCGCACGGTCTGGCTGATATAGTAGAAGGTGCGGTTGCCGACGGTCGAGGTGGTCGAGGGCGTGCCGAGGATCTGCAGCACCGACTGGACATCCATGCCGGGCTTGATCTGCGCGACCAACCCCTCATCCATGACGAAGCCGCGCGTGAAGGTATCGTTCATCCCGGTCGAGGTTGGCAACACGAAGCCGCCGGCATCAGGTCCACAACCGGCCAGCAACAGGGAAGAGGTCGCGAGGGCTCCGAGCAGAGCCGTGCGGCGGGTAGTGTGGGTCATGCGGGCACGATCCGGGGCAGCACGGCTCGGGAGGACCCCAAGCCGCTTGTCAAAAGGGTAAGGGTTGGCGTAACGCCCGAGGATGGCTTTGGCAAGGCAAGGACGCCCGCGAGAGCGGTGGGCGGAGGCGGACTGTTGATTTTCGGGTTGTTCGGCAAGCGCGCGTCACGGCGCGCCCCTGTGGATGCGCTCTTCGGACGCGTCGCCGAGGCGTCGCGCCAGCCCGGCCTCTATATCGAGGGCGGCATTCCCGACAGCTTCGAGGGCCGTTTCGAATCGCTGGCGCTGCATGTCCTGCTGGTGCTGCGGCGCCTGCGCGAGCTGCCGGCGCCGGCCTCGGAGCTGGCGCAGGAGCTGATCGACGCCTGCTTCGCCTATCTCGAGCTGGGCTTCCGCAATGGTGGCATCAGCGATGTCGCGGTGCCCAAGCGCATGAAGAAGATCGGACAGATGTTCTATGGCCGCGTCCAGGCCTATGAGGCGGCGCTGGCCTCCCCCGGGATCGATGCACTCTCCGAAGCCCTGCGGCGCAATGCCTGCTCGCCGGAGGGCGCCCCTCGCCTCGCGGCTTATATCCGCCAAGCACAGGCGGCGCTCGCCGACCGTGATCTTGCCGCCATTCTCAGCCAGGAGAATGTGTTTCCGGCTTTTTCTCGCGAGGAGGCCTCGCAATGACAGTTGAGCACATGCCGGTTCTGCCACTGAGTCACCCGATCCGCGTCGAGACGATCCGCCAGCGCGGTACCGAGGTCACGGTCAGCGCCGAGCCGCAGCAATTCGCGGCCATCGCGGCGATGCTCGGCCTCACTTCGCTCGAATTCCTCGAGGCGCGCTATCAGCTGTCCCGCAACGGCGACCGGGTGAAGCTGGAGGGGCGAATCGCAGCACGGCTGCATCAGACATGCATCGTCACGCTCGATCCTTTTCCGGTCCAGCTCGACGTGCCGGTCAAGCTCGACTTCGCGCCCGAGACGGAGGACGAAGCCGCCTCGCGTCGCGCGGAGCGCGACAAGGCCGAGATCGACATCGAAGTCCTGCTCAACGAGGACGACCCGCCCGAGCCGATCGTCGACGGCGTCATCGATCTCGGCAGGGTCACGCTTGAATTCGCGGCGCTGGCGCTCGACCCCTACCCGCGCAAGCCGGGCGCGAGCTTTGAAGTGCCTGCCGAGGAGGCCGGCGCGCAATCGCCTTTCGCCGCTCTTGCCAAGCTGAAACGCAGTGATTGAAGCTTTCGCCGCCTCTTGCGCGGCTTGCGGCAGCCGCCCAAGTCGCTATTGTCCGGCCGGCCATGAGCCGTCCCGGATCGAAGGTCGGCCATATCCGGGACACGCCAGAACTCCATGACAAGACCGGTTACAATCGCGCTCGATGCGATGGGCGGGGATCACGGCCCCTCCATCGTCATCCCAGGCGCCGCCTTGATGCTGGAGCGCCGCCCGGATGCACGCTTCGTGATATTCGGTGACGAGAAGCAGGTTCTGCCGCTGCTCGACCAGCATCCGAAGCTCAAGGCGGTGACGATCTTCCACCACACCGAGGTCTCGGTGAAGATGGACGACAAGCCGAGCCAGGCGCTGCGCTACGGCCGTTACAAATCATCGATGTGGCGGGCGATCGACGCAACCAAGACCGGCGAAGCCGATGTCACCGTCTCGGCCGGTAACACCGGCGCGCTGATGGCGATGTCGAAATTCTGCCTGAAGTCGATGGCGCAGGTCGACCGGCCGGCGATCGCGGCGCTGTGGCCGACAATGCGCGGCGAGAGCGTCGTGCTCGATGTCGGCGCGACCATAGGCGCCGATGCCCGCCACCTCGTCGATCTCGCTGTGATGGGCGCGGCGATGGCGCGCGTCGTCTTCGATCTCGACCGGCCTACGGTCGGCCTGCTCAATGTCGGTGTCGAGGAGATCAAGGGCGTCGAGGCGGTCAAGGAGGCCGGACGCATCCTGCGCGAGAGCAACCTGCCGCATCTCAGCTATCACGGCTTCGTCGAGGGCGACGATCTCGGCAAGGGTACTGTCGACGTCGTGGTGACCGAGGGCTTCACCGGCAATATCGCGCTGAAGACGGCCGAGGGCACGGCCCGCCAGATCGCGTCCTATCTGCGCGCGGCGATGAATCGCTCGCTGATGGCCAAAATCGGCTATGTCTTTGCGCGCGGGGCTTTCGCCGCCTTGCGGGAAAAGCTTGATCCGCGCAAATCCAACGGCGGCGTCTTCCTGGGGCTGGAAGGCATCGTCATCAAGAGCCATGGCGGCACGGATGCCATTGGCTTCGCCAGCGCAGCCGAGCTCGGCTACGAGATGGCGCGCGAGGACCTGATGGCGAAGGTCCGCGAGATGGTCGCCGCAAGCACGCGCCCCGAGCTGCCCGCCGCGCAGCCGGCCGTCGCCGAATAGGGAACGGTGTCCTTGTCCATTCTGCGCTCACAAGTCGTCGGCTGCGGCTCCTATCTGCCCGCCCGCGTCGTCACGAATGCCGAACTCGCCGAGCACGTCGAGACCACCGACGAGTGGATCGTCCAGCGCACCGGCATTCGCCAGCGTCACATCGCCGCCGATGACGAGCCGACTTCGATCGTCGGCCTCAAGGCCGCGCAGGCGGCGATCGAGGACGCCGGCATCGATCCCTCCGAGATCGACCTGATCATCGTGGCGACGGCGACGCCGGACCACACCTTTCCGGCCACGGCGACCCAGATCCAGGCTGCGCTGGGGATCAATGGCGGCGCCGCCTTCGACCTGCAGGCGGTCTGCTCCGGGTTCGTCTTCGCGCTGGCGACGGCCGACAAGTTCCTGACGACGGGCAGCGCCAGGATCGCCCTGGTGATCGGCGCCGAGACCTTCTCGCGCATCCTCGACTGGGAGGACCGTGCCACCTGCGTGCTGTTCGGCGACGGCGCCGGCGCCGTCGTGCTCAAGGCCGCACCAGGCGAAGGAACGCTCGCCGATCGCGGCATCCTCACCACCCATATCCGCTCGGACGGGCGCTACAAGGACAAGCTTTACGTCGATGGCGGCGCGGGCTCGACCAAGACCGTCGGCTTCCTGCGCATGGAGGGCAAGGAGGTCTTCCGCCACGCAGTGAACAATCTCGCCGAGACGGTGCGCCACACTTTCGAGCAGACCGGCCTCTCCGGCGCAGATATCGACTGGTTCGTGCCGCACCAGGCCAACCGGCGCATCATCGACGCGACGGCCACCAAGCTCGGCATCAGCCACGACAATGTCGTCGTCACCGTCGACCGCCACGGCAACACTTCGGCGGCCTCGATCCCGCTCGCTTTGGCGGAGGCCCATGCCGATGGCCGGATCAAGCCGGGCCAGCTCGTCCTGGTCGAGGCGATGGGCGGCGGCTTCACCTGGGGCTCGGCCCTGATCCGCTGGTGACGCTGCGGCAGCGAAATCGCGCAAATTGTTACGATTCTCAGCCATTTCAGGTTGATTCACCCCAAAGCCGGCGCAAGATCCACGCTTGAGGATTGACCCGCGCGACGGGGGCGCCTAGCGTCCGCCGTCCGTAATGGCGAAAGGCCGGCGGTCACCGCCGATGCCTGCAATACGCCTTGGAGGATATGAATGGCGGGGCAAACGGTCACTCGCGCGGATCTGTGCGAGGCTGTGTATCAAAAGATCGGCTTGTCGCGGACGGAGTCGTCGAAGCTCGTCGAGGTGGTACTCGACGAGATTTGCGATGCGGTCGCGCGCGGCGAGAACGTGAAGTTATCCTCATTCGGTTCCTTCGTCGTGCGAGACAAAGGCGAGCGAATCGGGCG
Organism: Bosea sp. NBC_00550; assembly: GCF_026020075.1. Lineage (NCBI taxonomy): Bacteria > Pseudomonadati > Pseudomonadota > Alphaproteobacteria > Hyphomicrobiales > Alloboseaceae > Allobosea > Allobosea sp. NBC_00550. The sequence continues at coordinate 546,091 of NZ_CP102772.1, read as the reverse complement.
TAATCCAAAAACGGGCGTTGAAGTACCGATCGAGCCGCGTCGGGTAATGGTGTTCAAGCCTTCGAACGTGATGAAGGCCCGCATCAACGGGCAGAGTGGTGAGGGTGAGACTGAGTGAATCTGGAGTTCCACGCCGGCGACACCGAGGCCGAATTGGACACCAAGAGCCCAGATGCCTTTCGAACCATCAGCGAGGTCGCAGAAGACCTCGACATTCCCCAACATGTGCTCCGCTTCTGGGAAACCCGCTTCAGCCAGATCAAGCCGCTGAAGCGCGGCGGCGGACGCCGCTACTATCGGCCTGACGACGTCGCCCTGCTCAAGGGCATCCGGCGCCTGCTCTACGGCGAAGGCTATACGATCAAGGGCCTGCAGCGCATCCTCAAGGAGCAGGGGCCGCGCCATGTCCAGGCGATTGGCCGTGGAGGGCCGATCGGCGCGAGCCAGGCGGCACCCGGCTCGGCGCCTGCCGAAAACCCGGCGGCCATGCAGGTCGACGAGGCCGCGCCCGGTTTTGCGCCACCTCGCCAGCCTGTCCCGGAAGGGCTCGACGACATCACCGTGCTGACCGCCGTGATGAACGAGCTCGGGGAATGCAGGCGCATCCTCGAGCGCGCTCTGGAGCCGGCAGACGACGCGGCCTGAGCCGTCGCTCAGCTCTGCGGCGGCGCTTCTTCCTCGATCCTGGGACGACCCACGGGGTCGCGGCGTGCAGCAGGCCTTTGCCGGCGATGCGCCGCGGCACCGGCCTTCCTGTGCTGGACCAGGTTCGCGAGCACCGGATTCGGATAGTGTTCGAGCGTCGAGCCGGTCGCGGCATCGACGCCCATGCCGATCAGGCCGCCGACGATGACATTGCCGGCGAAGCCGGCTGCGCCCGCCCCGGCGATGCGCGTGGAAACCGGCACCTGCAGATCGGCATAACCCTCCTTCGAGAAGTTGACGACGAACTCGGATTTCCGGCTCACCTCCCAGGTGCAGGGGGTCGCCGTGCAGGCGTGCCCCAGCGATGACCGCGCCTCCGCTCCCGCCGGCTCGCTGGTGATCGTCACCTGGCTCGTCGTCCCGCGCGTGTCGCGCAACCGCCCAGTGCGGCCGAAACGGCGACCGCGATAAGAACTCGAATTTTCAGCATGTTAGCCCCACCCCTTACCCAACGACATAGCTAGTTTGGGGCTCGGTGAGGCGGCAAGATGTGTATGCGAGCCAACTGTGCACAACTTGCACGCGCGCCAGATTCAGCCGGTTGATGTTATCGGCGCGCAACATAGCTTCCAAACCGAGGGCGACCTCGGAACTTCCCATATCGCGCGTGGACGACTGCGCCGCATCATCAAGGAGCGCCGCGATGGCCTGGCTCTATCTCTTTGTCGCGGGCCTGTTTGAGGTCGGCTGGGCCATCGGCCTGAAATACACCGATGGCTTCACCCGGCTCATGCCGACGCTGTTCACCGCTGTCAGCATGGTGGTGAGCCTCGGACTCCTGGGTCTCGCGCTGAAATCGCTGCCCGTCGGCACCGCCTATGCGGTCTGGACCGGAATCGGAACGATCGGAACGGCGATCCTCGGCATCGCCCTGCTAGGCGAGCCGGCAAACGCCTTGCGGCTGGCCTTCATCGGCCTGATCGTCGCCGGTATCGTCGGGCTCAAGCTGGTCTCGCCCTGACGGGTGAATGCGAGCTGTAGCGAAGCGGGTCAGCTTCGCCGCCACGCTTCAGGCCAGTACCCCCCGCGCTCCAGCAGAACGATCAGCACGATGATGACGAGCGTGACAGCGATCGTCATCACTTTCGCGTTCCAGGGCACGCCACGGCCGATCAACCAGATCAGGCTCAAGCCGATGATGAGAGGGACCACGATCTCCATGGCGCGATCGTAGCCCGCGCGTCAGCGCCCCGGCAATCACCATCGGACTGAAAGCAACCTGCCGACGCCAGGCCAGCAACAAGCCTCGGCGGACGTCGAGAGGCGCTCTTCAGGCGCCCTCCTCCGCCAAGGCGATAGCGGGCTGTAAGCTGCGTCCGATCGGACGTTCGCCCTCGATCAGCGGCCGCAGCTTCGCGACCTCGACGGCGAGAAAATCGAGGAACAGCCGAACCCGCGGAGTATGCCGCAGGTCGGGATGGGTCAGCAGCCAGAGATCGGCGGAGAGATCCGGATCGGGCGGTGCCAGCCGCGTCAACCCTGGGCGGGTATCGCCGATGAAGCAGGGCAGGAAGCCGATGCCGATGCCGGCCTCGACCGCTTCGGCAAGACCAAGCACGGTGTTGAGCTTGTAGACGACGCGCTCGGGCGCGACGTGGCGGGCGAGGTAGCGGACGGCGCTCAGCATGGTGAACTGGTCGCCCAGCGAGATCCAGCTGCGCTCCCACAGGCTTTCCGTCGTCGGCGACTCGGCATCGGGAAAATCGGCGGCGCGGCCATAGAGCGCCCAGGCGATGCGGGCCGGCTTGCGGCCGATCAGCGTTTCCGGCGGGTTGTCGGTGGCGCGGATCGCGACGTCGGCATCGCGCTTGGAAAGGTTTGCCGCCTGGTTGCCGATCAGCATGTCCAGCCGGATGTCCGGGCATTGCCCGAGAAACCGGGCGAAGAGCGGCGTCAGCAGGTCGACCAGCAGCGAGTCGTTGGTCGCAACGCGCAACTCGCCGGCAGGTTTGATCTCCTGGCCGGCGAGCTTACGGGCGAAAGCAGTGATGTCGTCGTCGACGCGGGCTGCGAGCTGGATCATCTCCTCGCCGGCCGGCGTCGCGACATAGCCACTGCGGTGGCGCTCGAAGAGCCTGACGCCGAGCGCCTCCTCGATCTGGCCGAGGCGGCGGAAGACGGTGGAGTGGTTGACGCCGAGCGCTGCCGCGGCTGCCGGCAGCGCTCGCTTGTCGGCGATGGCCTTGATCAGGCGGAAATCGTCCCAGGCCAAGGGCTTCGCGGATTGAATCATCCGGTCACTCTTGGCCAAGGCTTCCGTTCCAGCAAGTGCCGCTCGCTCAGGCAATGGCCGGCTTGCCCTGCCATTCGCTGCGGCCGGACTTCAGCGCCAGCGCGCCATCGCCGATCAGCGCGTGGGCGAAGGCAGTGAGCGCCAGGAAGGCGGGATATTCCCAGCCGCCGTTCGGGGCGTTGAAGACCCAGCCATTGGGAGCATGGACTGCCAGGGCGCCCAGCAGGATCGGCACCAGCGCCAGCGAGACATAGCGGCCATAGAAGCCGAGGAGGATCGCGAAGCCGCCGAGAAGCTCGGCCAGCATGATCGGCCAGGCCAGGAACGCCGGCAGGCCGACCTGCCCGAGGAAGCCGGCAAAGCCGGCGGGGGTGAAGATCACGAGCTTCAGATAGGCATGTGCGATGAACATCAGGCCGAGCGCGACGCGCAGGCCGAGGGCGCCATAAGGGGCAAGGCGATTGTCGATCATGGTGGTGTCTCCTGAAAAGGACCGGTTGGTCTCGGGTCAGGATTTTGGGCCGATCGTTGCGCAAATCAAATTGTAAATCGAAGCATCATATATTGCATAATTGCAATCAACTCCCTCTGGCGCTTTTGCGGTTCCGGGCCAATCTTTCGGCCAACAGGGCAGACGCCCCACATGTTCGGAGGACAAGCATCATGCAGATCAACGGCCTTCACCACGTCACCGCCATTTCCGGCCCTGCGCGCCGCAACCTCGACTTCTACAGCCGCGTGCTCGGCCTGCGCCTCGTCAAGAAGACGGTGAACTTCGACGATCCCGGCACCTATCACCTCTATTTCGGCGATGCCGATGCGGCTCCGGGTTCGATCCTGACCTTCTTCCCGTGGGAGCATGCCGCTCCCGGCCGGCTCGGCGTCGGCGAGACGCAGGAGACGGTCTTCCGGGTTCCCGAAGGCTCCATCGGCTACTGGGCCCATCGCTTCGTCGAACAGGGCGTGCCGCATGAGGCGCCGATCAAGCGCTTCGGCGAGAGCGTGCTGAGCTTCCGCGATCCGGACGGCATGAGGCTCGCCCTCGTCGGCCTGCCCGGCGTCGAGAAGGAGCCGGCCTGGGCTGAAGGCGGCATCCCGGCGGAGCATGCGCTGCGCGGCTTCCACAGCGTCAGCCTGCTGCTGGCCGATGCGGCACCGACGGCTGCGATCCTGAGCGACGTCTTCGGCTTCGCCGAGGTCGGCCGCGAGGAGACGCTGATCCGCTATGCCGCACAGGGCACGACGGTCGGCGGGGTGATCGACCTGCGCGTCGCCGGCGGCTTCCTGCCGGCCCGGCAGGGCGCGGGCTCCGTGCACCACATCGCCTTCCGGGCGGCCGACGACGCCGCGCAGGAGGAGATGGTCCGCCGCCTCTCTGAGAACCATGGCATCCACACCACGGAGCAGCGCGACCGGAACTACTTCCGTTCGGTCTACTTCCGCGAGCCGGGCCATGTCCTGTTCGAGATCGCGACCGATGTCCCCGGCTTCGCGGTCGATGAGCCGGCTGCCGAACTCGGGCGGGCGCTGAAGCTGCCGCCCGGCCTGGAGGCGCACCGCAAGCAGATCGAGGCGGTGCTGCCCGAACTCGGCTGAACACGTCCTGCCGCCTGGCCATGAGCCGGCGGGCGGCAGGACTCTCATGCGGACCGGTGAAGACCGGCCGGCAAACCGACCTGCCTGCCATCTTGGGGACAGGTCGGCTCCGCTTTCGTCAAGGGAGATGACCATGATCGACACGAAGACCGACACTGACTTCATCCACGTCTTCGAGCCGGGCAGCGATCCGGCCCGCAAGCCGCTCCTGCTGCTGCACGGCACCGGAGGCGACGAGCGCGACCTGCTGTCGCTCGGCCGCACCGTCGCCCCGGGCGCGAGCCTGCTCTCGCCGCGCGGCAAGGTTCTGGAAGGCGCTGCGCCGCGCTTCTTCCGCCGATTGGCCGAAGGCGTCTTCGACGAGGCCGATTTGCGCCGCCGCACGGATGAACTGGCCGATTTTGTCCTTCAGGCGCGGGAGCGCTACGGCCTCCCCGCCCCGGTCGCGCTCGGCTTCTCTAACGGCGCCAACATCGCCGCGGCGATGCTGCTTCAGCGCCCGGAGGTTCTGGCCGGAGCGGCCCTGCTACGCGCGATGATGCCGTTTTCGGATGCGCCGCGCAGTCAGCTCAACGGCAAGCCCGTGCTGGTTCTCTCGGGTGCGCTCGATCCGATCGTGCCGGCTGCCAATGCCGAAGGGCTCGCCTGCCAGCTCGAGGATAGCGGCGCGCTGGTGGAGCATCGCGTGCTGCCGGCCGGGCATGGCCTCGGCCAGGCAGATCTCGGCTTGCTGAGCGACTGGCTGGCGCGGGTCTGAGGAAGGCGGCAGGCTCTCCCGCCGCTTTTTCATACGGGCAAGCGGCTTCAGCCAGCCAGCGGAATTATGATCGCCATGGCGACGACAACCACGACAAGGGCGCGCAACAGCACGGCGCCATGGTTGGAAAGCGGAACGTCCGAACTACGCGACAGAGCACGCATCACGACTCCCATCAACGCGGCAATGCCTGATGGTGGCGTGACGTAGGGTCAGCTGGCAAGTATCGACCGAGCGGAGACGGTGGACAACTGCGCTTGGCTCAGTGGTCGGCAGGTCGCGCGTGACAGCGCCTCAGGCACGGTCCTTGCGGACGACGACATAGGGGTAGGTCGTCACCAGATTCCAGCCGATCCGCGCGGCGAGCGCATTGAAGGCATGGTCGAGCTGCTTCAGGCCCGGCATGCGGTCGAAATAGCCATGACCCCAGAAGCGCTGGACATGCACGTCGCCGAAGCCCGCTCGGTTCAGCATCGGCGTCAGCAGTGCCGGGCTACCACGGCACCAGTCATACAGCGCCGGAAACTTCGGATCGCCGCCGCCGTCGCGCCGCGCCGGAAAGAGCGCATGGACGATCGCCCGCGAGGCGTTCTCGGGCAGGATATGGTTCAGCGCGAAGACGGGCGCCCACAACGTCGGAAAGAAGGCCAGCGCCACGCCGCCGGGCGCCAGCAGGGCATGGATGTTGCGCCAGGCCTGCTCGACACCGTCGATATGCTCGAAGACCATGCGGGACACCATCATGTCGTAGCTCCCGCGCACCGCATCCGGCTCCGTGAGGTCGCCGGCGATGTCGAAGTGCGCGGTCTTCAGGCCGGGCGGCGTCAATGCGAGTTCGCCGGCATCGATATCGTTCACGATGAACTCGATCCCGGCATCGGCCGCCTGCGCCTGCGTGAACAGGGGATCGCGCCCCCCACCGATCTCGCAGATGCGGCGCAGGCCGAACTGGCTGGCCATGCCGAGGATGGTGGGCTCGTAATTGTCCCAGGCCCATTCCGAGTGCCAGTTCGGCGAGACGCTGCGAAAGTACTCGGCGGTGGAGGCGGGTGCAGGCCCAACGGCCTGCGAGGTCGCCTCAACGCGAACCGGGGCCATGGTTGCCAGGGACATGATCGCTTCCGCTCCAAATGCTCGCGCTGCAGCATTCAGAATGATCTCGCCCTCGGCCTCCCGCAATCGCAGTTTTAGTCCACGGTTAATCAAAACGTTCACCAAAGGCAGGCGGCACAGTCGTTTACGTGGGTCTCCAATACCGGTCGGAGCCGCGAAATTCGGCCCAGATGCCGGCCCAGGCAGACCGGTACCGCGACTCCCCCGGCCCGCCCCGATCAGCCCGCCTCGGCTTCAACGCTCCACGGCCGGGCGCCGCTCCGGTAGCGTCATCGCCATGACGCCGACAACCACGAAGCCGAGGCCGACCCAGGCGGTGGAGCTTAGAGTCTCGCCCAGGAAGACGAGGCCGATGACGACGCCGATCGGCACGCGGACATAGGACACGGCCGTCGTCCCGACCGAGCCGAGCGTGCGGATCAGGCGGAAATAGATGGCGAAGGCGAGCGCCGTCGAGAAGACGGACAGGGCGATCAGCGCCATGACCGATTCCTGCGACGGAGCGAGGGTCCAGGGCCGGTCCACGATCAGCGCCGCCGGAATGAGCAAGGCCGTGCCGGCCAGCATCGAGCCTGCGGCGGGCAGCAAGGGATCCATGCCGGAGAAGTTGCGTCCGAACAGGGCGGCGCAGGCATAGGCGACCGTCGCCGCGATGATGGCGAGTTGCGGCAGTACGGCATGGCCAAGGCCGGAAAAGGCGTCGACGCCGACGATCAGGCTGACGCCGGCGATGCCGGCACCGACTCCGAGCCCCTTGCGCCAGTCCGGGCGCTGCCCCGGCATCAACATCAGCGAGATCAGGAAGACGAAGACCGGCGTGGTGCCGTTGAGGATCGAGGCGAGGCCCGCATCGACGCTGCGCTCGGCCCAGGCGATCAGCGTGAAGGGCACGACGCTGTTGAGGCAGGCCTGCGTCAGGAAGCGCCGCCAGATGACGGGATCGCGCGGCAAGCGCAGGCCGCGCCAGCGCATGACGGCGAGCAGGATCAAACCGGCGATCAGGGTGCGGGCTGCGATCAGGGTCAGCGGCGGAATGGTCTCCACACCAATCTTGATGAAGGTGTAGGAGCCGCCCCAGAGCGTGGCGAGCGCCAGCAGCAGGGCGAGTTCGGTGGCACGGTTCGGCGTTGCGGCCGGGGCATCCAGCGCTTGCATCGACATATGTTTCTCCTTGGGTTGGCGAAACATGACAGCAGCGACGCGTCGATGCATGCGGGAACGCTACGGTTCCGGCCGTAGCTTCGCAGCCTGATTCAAGAGCCTGCGAAGCTGAGTCAATTGCGGCATCTAAACCATTGGCCAAAAAGAAAAACCCGCGGCCTTCGCCGCGGGTTGGATTTTTGCGAAGATGCTTGTGCTCAGGAATGCGCCAGGATCGCCAGCAGCAGCAGTGCGATGATGTTGGTGATCTTGATCGCCGGGTTCACGGCGGGCCCCGCCGTGTCCTTGTAGGGGTCGCCGACGGTGTCGCCGGTGACCGAGGCCTTATGCGCCTCCGAGCCCTTCATGTGGCGCACGCCGTCCTTGTCGACGAAGCCGTCCTCGAAGCTCTTCTTAGCATTGTCCCAGGCGCCGCCGCCCGAGGTCATCGAGATCGCCACGAAGATGCCGGTGACGATGACGCCCATCAGCATGGCGCCGACCGAGGCGAAGGCGTTGTTCTTGCCGGCGATCGCGTAGATCACGAAATAGGTCACGATCGGCGCCAGCACCGGCAGCAGGGACGGCACGATCATTTCCTTGATCGCGGCGCGGGTCAGCATGTCGACGGCACGGCCGTAATCGGGCCGGTCCGTGCCCGCCATGATGCCGGGCTTCTCCTTGAACTGGCGCCGGACCTCCTCCACCACCGAACCGGCGGCGCGGCCGACCGCGGTCATGCCCATGCCGGCGAAGAGGAAGGGGATGAGGCCGCCGAGCAGCAGGCCGACGACGACGTAGGGGTTCGACAGCGAGAAATCGACGACCACGCCCTTGAAGTACTGGAAGGTGGTCGAGCCCGCCTTGTTGGCCTCGGCGATGAAGAAGTTGAGGTCCGAGGTATAGGCCGCGAAGAGCACGAGCGCTCCGAGGCCGGCGGAGCCGATCGCATAGCCCTTGGTGATCGCCTTGGTGGTGTTGCCGACCGCGTCGAGCGCATCGGTGGAGTGGCGGACTTCCTTGGGCAGGCCCGCCATCTCGGCGATGCCGCCGGCATTGTCGGTGACGGGACCGAAGGCGTCGAGCGCCACGACCACGCCCGCCAGCGCCAGCATCGCGGTCGTCGCGATGGCGATGCCGAACAGGCCGGCGAGACCATAGGACACGATGATACCGGCGATGATCACGATGGTCGGCAGCGCAGTCGATTCCAGCGAGACCGCGAGGCCCTGGATGACGTTGGTGCCGTGGCCGGTGACCGAGGCCTGGGCGATCGAGACCACCGGGCGCTTGCCGGTGCCGGTGTAGTATTCGGTGATGACGACGATCAGCAGCGTCACCGCGAGGCCGACCAGCGCGCAGCCGAAGAGGCCGCCCGAGGTGAAGGTGATGCCCTGCCCCGTGGTGAAGGACGCCGAGAAGCCGCCGAACATGGCGTAGTTCACCGCCGCGATCGCCCCGACCGAAAGCACGCCAGCGGCGATGAAGCCCTTGTAGAGCGCGCCCATGATCGACTGGTTGGCGCCGAGCTTCACGAAGAAGGTGCCGATGATCGAGGTGACGATGCAGGCCGCGCCGATCGCCATCGGATAGAGCATCATCGTGCCCAGCACCGGCTGGCCGGCGAAGAAGATCGCGGCGAGCACCATGGTCGCGACCAGCGTCACCGCATAGGTCTCGAACAGATCGGCGGCCATGCCGGCGCAGTCGCCGACATTGTCGCCGACATTGTCGGCGATGGTCGCCGGGTTGCGCGGGTCGTCCTCGGGGATGCCGGCCTCGACCTTGCCGACGAGGTCGGCGCCAACGTCGGCGCCCTTGGTGAAGATGCCGCCGCCGAGACGGGCGAAGATCGAGATCAGCGAGGCACCGAAGCCGAGCGCCACCAGCGAATCGATGACCGTGCGGCTGGAGGCCTCGAAGCCGAGATAGGAGGTCAGGATGCCGTAGTAGACGGCGACGCCGAGCAGCGCGAGGCCGGCGACGAGCATGCCGGTGACGGCGCCGGCCTTGAAGGCGACGTCGAGGCCCTCACCCAGCGACTGCATCGCCGCCTGGGCGGTACGGACGTTGGCGCGCACCGAGACGTTCATGCCGATGAAGCCCGCCATGCCCGAAAGTACCGCGCCGATCAGGAAGCCGATCGCCACCCATTTGCCGAGCAGCCAGGCGAGTACGACGAAGAGCACGACGCCGACCATCGAAATGGTCATGTACTGACGCTTGAGATAGGCCTGCGCGCCTTCGGCGACCGCGCCGGAAATCTCCTGCATGCGCTGGTTGCCGGCATCGCGCTTCATCACATCGCCATAGGCCCAGACGCCGTAGGCTATGGAAAGCGCACTCAATATGATGATGAGAAGCAGAGCTGACATTCGTTTTCCTGACCTTGAGCTTCCGAGCCGTCGGGAGCGCTGTCGCTCCTCTTTGCAGCGTTGGACGTCAGGCAGCGAAAAAACGGGCCCTAAAGACTCAAGGCCCGCTCCGCGTCGCCAGTGTCAGGCGAATTTGTGGCAAGTTTCGGCGAGGAGCGCAAACGCCTCGGCTTACAAATTTGGTCGAATGTCAGGCAGACCCGCGAAAGCTCAGAGCGCGAAGTCGCGATTGACGTTCTTGTAGAGCAGATAACAGGCGTCGACTTGGCCGGTCGGATAGAATTGTTGCGGGCAATACCCACCCATCCAGATGAAATCCTGCGCCCAGATCTCGTGCCAGTCCTCGCCGAGCAAATAGAGCCCCTGCCCTTCCAGCATATAAAGACCGTGCTCCATCACATGGGTCTCGACGGCAGGAAAGCAGACGCCGGGCTTGAACCACATCAGGTTCATTTCGAAGTCGAACCGCATGTCGCCATAGGGCAGCAGGAACTGGAAGGCGCGCCCTTCCATGCCGGTGTGATTCGTCATCGGCACCGCGTCCTGATGCGACAGGATCGGCTCGGGGATGGCGAGACCAGGCGCCGCCTCGTAGCGCTTGCGCAGGGCGAGGACGCGAGCGGGCCCGGCCGATTCGTTGCGCAGCGTGAAGGGCGTCGCCGGCGGGAGATAGGCGAAGCCACCCGCGGCCATCCCTTGGGGCGCGGCACCCTCGATTGCGAAGCTCACTTCACCGGACAGAACGTAGAAGAAATGCTGGACGCCTTCCTCGCTGAAGGCGGCCGGCGTGCCGCCACCCGGCGCGATCTCGAGCACATACTGGGCAAAGAAGGCGCCGAGGACAGGCGCGGCGAGAACGCGCACGATCGTGTCCCGGTATTGCGGCAGGCGGCTGATCAGCACGCCTTCAGGGGGCATGAAGGCGTAGTTGGAGCGCACGACGCCGCGATTATGGCCGATCGCGCCGGGCGGCACGCGGCCGGTCGCGGGCGGGAATGCGCGGTTGGTCATTCGGATGTCTCCAAGGATGGACGAAGCGCCGCAGCGCTCAGGCGGCCGCCGGGCGCTGGAGGCGCTGCCAGGCAACCATCGCGAGAGCGATGGCGACAGGCGGGAAGACGAGCCAGTTGACGCTGTCCCAGCCACCATGGCTGAGCAGCCCCCCGGCCGAGAAGGAGGCGATGGCAACCGAGCCGAAGACGAGGAAGTCGTTCGCCGCCTGCACTTTCACCCGCTCTTCCGGCCGATAGCAATCCGTCACCAGCGCGGTCGCGCCGATGAACCCGAAATTCCAGCCGAGGCCAAGCAGGATCAGTGCCAGCCAGAAGTGCCCCACGCTGAGGCCGGTGAGGCCGACGACGGCAGCAAGCGCCGTGAGCACCAGGCCGATCGAGGTGATCGTGCCCTTGCCGAAGCGGGCGATCAGGCGGCCGGTGAAGAAGCTCGGCCCGAACATCGCGAGCACGTGCCACTGGATGCCGAGGGCGGCATCCCCGACCGAATGGCCGCAGGCCACCATCGCCATCGGCGCCGCCGTCATGACGAAGCTCATCAGGCCATAGGCGACCAGGGAAGCAATCACCGAGGCGATGAACTTCGGCTGGCGCATGATCTCGCCGAGCGGGCGGCCGCCACCGGAACGCGCGGTCGCGACCGGCGGAGCGCGTAGCTGGGAAACGATCCCGATCGCCAGCAGCGCCAGCAGCCCTTGCGCGAGGAAGCTCGCGGCGAAGGGAGCCGAGGGCGTGAGATCGCGTGTCCAGTACACAGATTGGGGGCCGATGATGCCCGCGGCGAGGCCGCCGATCATCACCCAGGAAATGGCGCGGGGCTTGAAACCGTCGCTCGCCGTGTCCGCCGCGGCGAAACGGTAGCTCTGGACGAAGGAGCCGTAGAGGCCGCAGACGAAGGTGCCCAAGCAGAACAGCCAGAACAGCTGGAGCGCGACGCCGCCGGCCGCAAGGCTCGCACCGGCGGCGCCTATGAGCGCGCCGATCAGATAGCCGCTGCGCCGGCCGAGCCGGCGCATGACCATCGCGGCCGGAATGACCCCGGTCGCGATGCCGAGCTGCAGCAGGCTGACCGGCACCGTCGCGAAGGCCTTGTCCGCCACGAGCTGCGCGCCGACGATGCCGCCGAGCGAGACGATGATCGCCGGGTTGGCGCCGCCGAGCGCCTGCGCGCCGGCCAGCACCAGCGCGTTGCGCTTCGCGAGCCTGTCGCCATCGAGGACCGGAACATGCTGGTTCATCACAACGCCGCCTCGCGGCCCGCGATGCGCCGCCGTCAGAAGTGAGAGAAGGAGCCCTGCGCAAAGCTGCGCGGTTGACCTTTCTCCCGATATGTCACCACGCCGGCCTCTGCCGTGATCCGGCCGATCGGCACCAGCGGAACCATCGTCTCCGCCGCGGCTGCGATCAGGGCAGAATATTCCCCTTCCGAAGCCGTGCAGAGAATTTCGTAGTCGTCTCCACCGGTCCAGGCCAGTTCCGCCAGCGCGGGATCGGCCATGAGCGCGGCGCGGGCCGAACCAGACAGCGGGACGGCGTCGAGATCGATTTCGGCGCCTGTTCCCGAAGCGGCAAGCAGCTTGGCAAGGTCTCCGACGAGGCCGTCCGAGACGTCCATCGCCGCCGAGGCATGGCGTTGAAGGGCGTCGGCGAGAATGAACCGCGGCTGCGGATGCAGATAACGATCGGCCAGGAACGCCCGTTCATCGGCACCGAGCCTCGCGACCCAGCCCGGCTTGTCTGGGCCATGCACCTTCAGGCCGAGCGCGCCGTCGCCGATGCTGCCGGAGACGAGCACGATATCGCCGGGCTTCGCGCCGGCACGCCGAACCATGCGCCCGGCCGGAACCGTGCCGAAGGCGGTGATCGACAGGGAGAGCGGCCCGGAGGTCGAGACGGTGTCGCCGCCGACCAGCGGGCAGCCGCCGCTTTCGGCCATACGGGCGAGGCCCGCCGCGAAGCTGGCGAGCCAGGATTCGGTCCAGCCACGCGGCAAGGCGAGCGTCAGGACGAAGCCTTCGGGCTTCGCGCCCTTGGCGGCCAGATCGGAGAGATTGACCGCCAGCGCCTTCCAGCCGATCGCATCGGGCGGATCGTCCGGGAAGAAATGCACGCCTGCGACGAGTGCGTCGGCGGTGACGACGACCTCGTAGCCCCGGCCCGGCCGCAGCAGGCCGGCGTCGTCAAGAAGGCCCAAGCCGCCCGGCCCAGCGATCGGCGCGAAATAACGGCCGATCAGCTCGAATTCGCCGGGGCGCTGGTTATCGGCCATGGGTCAGCTAAACTCCGCAACTGTTCCAAGGTCATCCCGGACAAGCGGCATAGCCGCGTCGATCCGGGATCCATGCCTGAACCCGATCCGAAAGCGCTCCGGCATGGATCCCGGGTCTCCCTTCGGTCGCCCGGGATGACGGTTGAGGTATTAAACTACGCCGCCGGCGCGTCGAACTCGTCGGCGCGGAAGTCCCGCGCCATCTTGTCGAGCACCGCGTTGACCATGCCGATCTCCTCGCCCTCATAGAAGGCGCGCGCAACCGCGACATATTCGGAGATCACGGCGCGGCCGGGCACGTCCTTGCGGAAGGCGAGCTCATAGGCCCCGGCACGCAGGATCGCGCGGACCACGGCCTCGACCCGCTTCAGCGGCCAGTTGTTGGCCAAGAGATCGTCGACGGTGCGGTCGACCAGGCGCTGCTCGCGCACGACGCCGCCGAGAATATCACGGAAGAAGGCGAGCTCGGCCTTCGGCAGCTCGATCTCCTCGACCTCCTTGCCGATCCAGAAGGCCTCGAACTCGGCCATCGCCTCGACGACGCCACGGCCGCCGACTTCCATCTCGTAAAGCGCCTGCACGACCGAGAGCCGCGCCCCGCGCCGCATCTCGGCCCGGCTCATTGCGACGGCTCCGCCAGGGAGCGCTTGTAGCGCAGCACGGCGAGCGCCGCTTCCGCCGCGCCGCCGCCCTTGTCCATCTCGGAGCGGTTGGCGCGAGCCCAGGCCTGCGCCTCGTTCTCGACGGTGAGGATGCCGTTGCCGAGCGGCAGCGCGAAGGCGACCGAGAGATCCATCAGCGCGCGCGAGCTCTCGCCGGCGACGATGTCGTAATGGCCGGTCTCGCCGCGGATGACGGTGCCGAGCGCGACGACCGCCTCATAGGGATCGACGGCCTCGTCGGCGGCGCGCAGGCCGATGACGATCGCCGAGGGGATTTCCAGCGCGCCGGGCACGGTGACGACGTCGACGCGGCAGCCGGCTTCTTCCAGCACCGCCGTCGTGCCGGCAAGGAGCTCGTCCGCGAGCTTGTCGTAGAAGCGCGCCTCGACCACGAGGACGCGCGCGCCGTCGATCTCGACGGCAGGAGTTGCGGCCTTGTCGGCCGATGTCTGCCGGGGTCCGGCCATTTCTTCTATCCTTCTTGGAATGTGATCGGGCTGGTTACCCTTGCGGGCGCGCCTCCGCAAGCCGCGCGGCATACCGTGCCATCAGATCGACCTCGACATGAACGGAGTCACCCTCCTTGCGCTGCCCCCAGGTGGTGACCGCGAAGGAGTGCGGAATCAGCAGGACGGTGAAGACATCGTCCTCGACCGTGTTGATGGTCAGCGAGGTGCCGTCGAGGCAGATCGAGCCCTTCGTCGCGATGAAACGCTTCAGCCCCTGCGGGGCGCGGATATGGAAGCGGGCGGTCGCGCCCCAGGGCTCGTCCGGATCGGGCTCGATCGCGTCGATCTTCAGGATGCGGCCGGGACCGTCGACATGGCCGACGACCATGTGGCCGCCGAGCTCGTCACCCACCTTGAGCGAGCGCTCGAGATTGACCAGCGTGCCGGGCTCCCACTCGCCGACCAGCGTCTTCGCCAGCGTCTCGGCCGCGGCTTCCACCTGAAAGATGCAGCCGGGCTGGCCATCCGTGCGGGGCCGAAGCGCGGTGACGGTGAGGCAGACGCCGGCGCAGGCGATCGAGGCGCCGATAGCGATGCCTTCCGCCTCATAGGGGCAGGATATGGCGAGGCGCTTGAGGCTGGGGCCCTTGCGCTCGGCCTCCACGACCTCGCCGATGGCGGTGACGATGCCGGTGAACATCAGCCTCTCCTCGTGAAATGCTCGAAACGGTCCTGACCGATCATGCCGGTCTCGACAAGGCCGTATAGATCGGGGTCGGCAAGCCGAGCGGCAAGCCCCGGACGCACTGCAACGATGCCGGGCTGCCCCAGCGTTTTCGGGGACGTCGAGACGATGACCTCATCCGCCAGCCCTGCGAGCGCGAGCTTCTCGCCGATACGCGGCCCGCCTTCGGAGAAGACGCGGTTGATGCCGCGCGTGCCGAGCAGCGTCAGGGCCTCGCCCAGGTCGAGATGGCCGTCGGGGGCCATCGAAACCCGCATGACCTCGACGCCGGCCGCGACAAGCGCCTGCTCCGGCTCGACCGGCGCAGTCTCGGCCGCGATCACCCAGACGGGGACCTCATGGGCCGTGCGGACGAGCTTCGAGGTCAACGGCAGGCGCAGATGCGTGTCCAGGATGACGCGGATCGGCGATCGCCTGATCATGCCGGGCAGGCGGACGGTGAGCTGCGGGTCGTCCGCGAGAACCGAGCCGATGCCGAGCATGATGACATCGTGATGCGCGCGCTGGAGATGAACCCAGCCGCCTGCGACCGGGCTCGATACGGCAAGCGGAACTCCCCCCGCCCCGCCGGCATAGCCGTCGGCGGTCCGGGCGATCTTGAAGGTCACCATCGGCCGTCCCTGCGTGATGCGCGTGAGATAGCCGCGATGCGCCTGCCGCGCCTCCTCCTCCAGCACGCCGACCGTGACCTCGATACCGGCCGTGCGCAGGAGGGCATGGCCGAGCCCGGCGATGAAGGGGTTCGGGTCGGCCATCGCCGAGACCACGCGCTTCACGCCGGAGAGGATGGTGTGCTCGACACAAGGGATACCGCCGCGCACCGAGCGATGCGAGCAGGGTTCGAGCGTGACGTAGAGCGTGCCGCCCATCGAGGCCGCGCGCGCCCGCGAGAAGGCATGCGCCTCGCCATGGGGGCGGCCTCCGGGCTGGGTATGGCCCCGCGCGACGACCACGGGGCCATCCGGCGTGTCGCGCGTGATGATGGCGCCGACTGAGGGGTTCGTCGCGGTCGTGCCGAGGCCACGCGCGCCATAGGCGAGTGCCTGGCGCATGAAGGCGCGGTCGATCGCAGATCTTTGTTCTGGCGCATTTTCCCGATGCGAAGCGGGCCCCGCTTCGCTCGAAAACGCCTTGGGATCAGTCATCGGCGCGGGGCGGCGGGGCGGAGACGCCCTCCTCCTCGATGGTGCCGAGCTGGCCGAGCAGTTCCTCGAAGTCCTTGGCCTCGCGGAAGTTCTTGTAGACCGAGGCGAAGCGGACATAGGCGACGTCGTCGAGGCCTTTCAGCCCCTCCATCACCAGCTCGCCGATGGCCGAGCTCTGGATCTCGGCCTCACCGGAGCTTTCGAGCTGGCGCACGATGCCATTGACCATGCGCTCGATGCGTTCCGGCGCGACCGGGCGCTTGCGCAGCGCGTGCGCAATCGAGGTCTCCAGCTTGTCGCGGTCGAAGGGGGCGCGCCGGCCCGAGCGCTTCACGACAGTGAGCTCGCGCAGCTGCACGCGCTCGAAGGTGGTGAAGCGGCCGCCGCAATCGGGGCAGACCCGGCGGCGGCGGATCGACGCGTGGTCGTCGGTGGGACGGGAGTCCTTCACCTGCGTGTCGAGGGAGCCGCAATAGGGACAGCGCATCCAGCCGCTAACCTTTCTCAGAGCCCCTTCGAAACGACGTCAATAGATCGGGAAGCGCGCGGTCAGCGCCTTGACCTTGGCGGTGACGGCCTGCTCGACGGCGGCATTGCCCTCCTCGCCGTTCTGGCTGAGCCCGTCCAGCACCTCGGCGATCAGCTCGCCAACCTGCTTGAACTCGGCGATGCCGAAACCGCGCGAGGTCGCAGCCGGGGTGCCAAGCCGAATGCCCGAGGTCGTCATCGGCTTCTCCGGATCGAAGGGGATGCCGTTCTTGTTGCAGGTGATATGCGCGCGGCCGAGCGCCGCTTCCGCCGCCTTGCCGGTCAGCTTCTTGGAGCGCAGGTCGACCAGCATCAGGTGGTTGTCGGTGCCGCCGGTGACGAGGTCGAATCCCTTCGACTTCAGCGTCTCGGCCAGGGCCTTGGCGTTGGCGACGACGGCATGGGCGTAGGTCTTGAACTCGGGCTGCAGCGCCTCGAGGAACGAGACCGCCTTGGCGGCGATGACATGCATCAGCGGGCCGCCCTGGATGCCGGGGAAGATCGCCGAGTTGATCTTCTTGGCCAGCGCCTCGTCATTGGTCAGGATCATGCCGCCGCGCGGGCCGCGCAGGGTCTTGTGCGTCGTGGTGGTGACGACATGGGCGTGCGGGAACGGCGAGGGATGCGCGCCGCCCGCGACGAGCCCGGCGAAATGCGCGATATCGACCATGAAGTAGGCGCCGACCTTGTCGGCGATCTCGCGGAAGCGGGCGAAGTCCCAGTGCCGGGCATAGGCGGAGCCGCCAGCGACGATCACCTTCGGCTTATGCTCGACCGCGAGCCGCTCCATCGCGTCATAGTCGATGATCTGGTCGACGACGCAGACGCCGTAGGAGACGACGTTGAACCACTTGCCGGACTGGTTGACCGGTGCGCCATGGGTCAGGTGCCCGCCGGCGGCGAGATCGAGGCCCATGAAGGTGTCGCCCGGCTGCATCAGCGCCATGAAGACGCCCTGGTTGGCCTGGGAGCCCGAATTCGGCTGGACGTTGGCGAAGCTGCAGCCGAACAGCCGGCAGGCGCGCTCGATGGCGAGCTTCTCGGCGATGTCGACGAACTGGCAGCCGCCATAATAGCGCCGGCCCGGATAGCCCTCGGCGTATTTATTGGTCATCACCGAGCCCTGCGCCTCGAGCACGGCGCGGGAGACGATGTTCTCCGAGGCGATCAGCTCGATCTCGTCGCGCTGACGACCGAGCTCCAGCTCGATGGAACGAGCGATCTCGGGATCGGCATCGGCCAGCGAGGCCCCGAAAAACGAGTTCGAGAGGTGCTTGTCCAGCGCGGCTTCGGTCATGTCCGGCTCCTGAAGTTCAACGGCCGGTGGGCGCCCGGCTCCGTCGCGGGCTCCCTATCATGTGCCGTGAGGCTGTCCAAGCGATAGATGGACACGACCAGGCAACGCCACCGTCGCCATCATCGACCTACCGGCTTTCGCCGCTTCGGCAGCAGTTTCTTCTCCGTATCCGGTCGGGACGGGTGATAGACGAGCGGTCTGCGCGAGGCCGTCTTCAACAGCGCCCGGAAAGTCGGGCATTCCAGGTGAGTCGGCGCGCGGCAGTCGGCAACATGGCGCAGAGCGTCGCGCAACGTCCTAAGGCCGACCATCTGCCGTTGCAATTCGTTGGCCCGGGCCCGCAGCTGCTCGCGCGGGATGTTCGGCTGCCCGTCCGCCCCGAACATCGCGGCGATCTCCTCGAGCGAGAAGGCCGCGGTCTTGCCGAGGCCGATCAACGACAGCCTGAGCAGCACATCGGGATCGTACTGCCGCCGCAACCCGCGCCGCCCCTCCGAGCGGATCAGGCCGATCTCCTCGTAATAGCGCAAGGCCGAGGCCGGCACGCCGGAGCGTTCCGCGACCTCACCGATATCCAGCAACAGCATGCTTGACCTCAAGTCGACTTGAATTCGTAGGCTCTGCCGGACAGTTGATTTCGGCAAGAGGAAAAATCATGGAAAGCGTTGTCACAGCGAAAGAAAATCCGATCTGGCAAGACCCGCGCGCCATCGCCTTGCTGATGGCGGCCTCGCTCACCACCATGGCCAATGCGACGATCAGCCCGGCGCTGCCTGGACTGGAGCGCCTGTTCGCCGGCGACCCGAACGCGGCGATGCTGACGCGTCTGCTGGTGCCGGCGCCCTCGCTCAGCGTCGCGCTCTGCGCGCCCTTCGCCGGGATCGTGGCGGACCGATTCGGACGGCGCGCGATGCTTCTGGCCGGCGTCATCCTGTTCGTCATCGCCGGATGCGCCGGCCTCGTCCTGCCGGACCTGCCGTCGATCTTCGCAAGCCGCCTCGTCCTCGGCGTCGCGGTCGCCTTCATCATGACCGCACAGACCGCGCTCATCGGCGACTATTTCAGCGGGGATGATCGCAACGCGCTGACGGGTTTGCAGATCTCCGCCCGGAACTTCGGCGGGCTCATCTTCATCTCGCTGGCGGGCTGGGTGGCGTCGATATCCCCTCGCCTGCCCTTCGCCATCTACGGACTCGCCGCGATCTTCCTGCCCTTGATGTGGCTGGTCATCACCGATCCGCCCCGCAGCGCGCCGGTGATTGGCGGCAGACCGATGAATGGCCACGATGGACATCCGTCCTGGCGCGCCCTGCTCGCCCTGCTGGTGCTGCTCCAGGCTGCGACGAACATGATCTTCTTCCTGATGCCCACCCAGATCTCGTTCTTCCTGGAGATGCAGGGTTATGAGAGTGCGGTCATGACCGGCATGGTTCTGGGCATGCTCATGATCTCCGGCGGCTGCTTCGCGCTGCTCTATCGGCGAATCCAGCGGGCGATCGATTATCCCGGCATCTTCACGCTGGGTTATGCCGCGATGGCGATCGGCTTCGCGCTGTTGCCCTTCGCAGCGGCGGCTCCGGCGTTGTTTACGGCGGCATTGCTGATCGGCGCCGGCTACGCGCTGGTGTCGCCGAGCTTTATCGCCATCGCGCTGAACCTCGCACCGCCCTCCTCGCGAGGGCTGGCCGGCGGCATCCTGACCGCCTCGATCTTCATCGGCCAGTTCTGCTCTCCGCTGATCAGCACGCCGCTGATCGCCGCACATGGCTATCGGGGGTTGTTCTGGAACACCGCTCTGCTTCTGGCTGCGATGGCGATCGCGGCGGGGCTGGCAGCGGGCGTGAAATCAATGGGCAAGAAGGGCTAGCGCCCTAGTGATTGGTGAGATCACCATAAAAATCCAAGCTGCGATCTCGTTTCCTGCCGCGATATTCGCGACGTCAGGATCGGATATCCCGCGCCAACAAAAAACCCGCCGGAGACCGGCGGGTTTTTCCAGAAGCAGCGAAAGCCGAAGCCTCAGATATCCTGATCGCCCTGCAGGGCTGCGACCGGCGCGGGGCCGAGGCCGTCCTTGTTGTAGATGTCGTCGCGGAACTGCACGCCGCCATCGGCGGTCGCCCAGGCGGTGACATAGACCCAGTAGCAGGACACGGGGTCGGAAATACGCGCATTGACGCGCTGGCCGGACTGGATGGTCTCGTCGATCCTGGCGCGATCCCAGCCGGCCGTGTTCTTCAGCAGCCAGGCGACGTAGTCACGCACGTTCTGCACGCGCATGCAGCCCGAGGAGACGAAGCGGTAATCGTCGCCGAAGATGCCCTTCGACGGCGTGTCATGCATGTAGACGCCGTGCGGGCTCGGGATGTTGATGCGTACGAAGCCGAGCGAGTTGAAGTCGCCGCCCGGGTCCTGCCGGAAGGTGTAGCGCGTCGCTTCGTCCGAATTCCAGTTCACGCTGGCGGGCGAAATCTCGCCGCCATTGGGCGAGATGATGCGGATCTTGTTCTCGGTGAGGTAGCTCGGCTCCTTGCGCATCTTCGGGATCAGATCCTTGCGGATGATCGAGGCGGGAACCGTCCAGGTCGGGTTGAAATTGATTTCCGGAATCTTGGTCTGCAGCAGCGGCGACTGGCGGTCGATCTTGCCGACGCCGGCGGCGTGGCGTGTCGCGACATGGCCGTTCTCGACCGTCTCCACCATCGCGGCGGGGATGTTGGCGACGACATAGCGGCCGCCGAGATTGCCGGACCAGCTGCGCAGCCGGACGACATTGGTCTCGAGCTGGCGGATGCGGCGGTCGATCGGCACGTTGAGCGCAACCACCGTCGCGCGGTTGATCGTACCGGTGGTCGAAAGCCCGACGCGGGACTGGAAGCGGCGGACACCGGCCTCGACGTAGGAATCATAGATCGGGCTGTCGCCGGCAGCGGCATCGAGGTCGCCGGTGACGATCAGGCGGCGGCGCAGGGCGACCACGCCCGGCCCCTTGGCACCGACGCTCATGCGATCGGGAAGCTGAACCTGCGGCCAGCCGCCGCGCGCGGCGAGATCGCGGTAGGCCGTGATCGCCTCCTCGGTCGCCTGCAGCGACTCGGACGACAGCATCGGCGTCGAGGAGCGCAACACGGCATTGCGCATGCCCGCGTCGTAGCTCTGGCGCCACTCGGCCTGCTGGGCGAGCGCCGGGGCTGCAGCGGCCGTTGCGGCGCCCGAGAGAAGGGCCAGCACGGTTTCGCGGCGGGTCAGGCTCAGTTGCGACATCTCTTCCCTCTTCAAGACTACGCGCCTCTTCAAGACTACACGCATGCAGGCAGGCCGCATAAAAACGTCGCCAAAAAGGCGACGTTTGCGGCGGACTGCCGCAACAACCTCATGACCGACGACGGTGTCCTAGCACGGTTAACGAGGCGTGATGACAGAGGCGAATTTAGGGCATGGCATGGTTTTGCCCGATGCATGGCAACAAAACCACAGTTGGGGCGAACGCCTCGCCGGAATCGTGCCGGCGCGGCCGAGGCTGTGCCCCGACCGCGCAACAGGCAGGTGATCTTCAGAACCGCGGAAAGCCGCGGTTTTCTCAGAGCTTGTAGCGGATCTGGTCGGTCCAGAAGCGCTCGAGGCGCAGCAGGGCGTTGTTCATCCGCTCGAAATCATCGGCCGCGATGCCGCCGATCTGCTCGACCGTGCGGACGTGCTTGTCGTAGACGCCCTTCACGATATCGTGCACTTCCGTGCCCTTGTCTGTGAGGCTGATGCGGACCGAGCGGCGGTCGATGCGCGAGCGGGCATGGTGGAGATAGCCCAGCTCGACCAGCTTCTTGACGTTGTAGGAGACGTTCGAGCCGAGATAGTAGCCGCGCGTCCTGAGTTCGCTGGCGGAGAGCTCGGCGTCGCCGATGTTGTAGAGCAGCAGAGCCTGCACGCTGTTGACGTCGTCACGACCGCGGCGCTCGAACTCATCCTTGATGACATCGAGAAGGCGGCGATGCAGCCGCTCCACCAGCGTGAGAGACTCAAGATAAAGAGGCTTCACGTTGAGTTCGGCGTCGCTAGTCTTGGCAACGTCTGAAGTCTTGACGCTCGCTTTCATGGTATATCCCGCCTGTTGTGTGTCGGCCAGGATTTGTCTCCTGGTCCGCTTCTGAAAAAGACCATAAGCTGGCGCGGATGAAAACGAGTTTAAATATCAGGATGAATCAGGGATTTACCGCTTTGGGTGAATCGTAGGTGAAGCCAGAAACGCTTAAGCTAAAGCGATTCTTACCATGACTCGGCGCAATCGAGCGGCCTCAGGACGTCATTCCGGGGCATAGCGCAGCGATGAGCCCGGAGTGACGGAACGGTTCACGCGCTCATGCCGACTTACTCGGCCTCGTTCTCCGCCGCCCAGGTCGCCAGGAAGTAGACCGCCATCAGCCCGATATAGAGGGCGATCAGCCAGACGGTCATCGGCACGAAGCGCGGGAAGAAGAAGCTCAGCAGCATCTGGCTGATCGCGGCCAGCAGCCAGAGCACGCCGCCCCAGGTCGAGGTCAGCCAGAGCCCGACGGCAGCGACGAGATCGATCACCGCGAAATACACGATGATGGCCTGATAGCTCAGCAGGCGGCTTTCGAAGGGCGGCTGCGGATTGCCGGGCAGGCCGAAGATCACCGCCCAGGCGGTCAGGCCCTTGGCCAGCCAGAAGGCCGACAGCAGGCGCAGGAACCAGACGAGCAGGAGCCGCCAGCGGCCCTGCCGCTTTGCGCCATCCTCGCCAGCCCGCGCCCCGCGCAGGGCCTCGCCGTCACCGCCTAGCCCCAAGCTCAGCCCTCCAGCTTGAGTTCGTCGGCGCCGAGCGGCGCGAAATAGGCGTCGATATCCGCCTGCCTGACCGCGTCGAGCGTCGCCGGCTGCCAGCGCGGCGCCTGGTCCTTGTCGATCACCACGGCGCGCACACCCTCGTAGAAATCATGGCCGCGCGCGATGCGCGAGACGATGCGAAACTCCGTGCGCATCGCCTCGGCGAAATCGAGCCCGGCGCCGCGCCGCATCTGCTCGAAGGCGACGGCGACGCTCGTCGGGGATTTCGCGGCGATCGTCTGCGATAGCTTGCCGGCGAAGGCGCTGCGATCCGTGGCCGACTTGCCAAGGCGCTCCATCACCTCCGGCAAGGCCTTTGCCCCGAAGGCATCGGCGATCACGGTCCGCTCCGCCTGCAGGGGGCCGGGTCCGCGCTGCATAGCGAAAGCCGCGAGAATCTCGTCGAGCGCGCCACGGCCCGTCAGCGCATCGGCCAGTTCCGCCATCCGCTCGCTCGGCACCCCATGGGTCGCGAGCCCGACCGAGAGCGCATCGGCCGCGCCGATCCGCTCCCCCGTCAGCGCGAGGAAACCGCCGAAGCCGTCAGCCAGTCGCGGCAGCGCATAGGTGGCGCCGACATCGGGGAAGAAGCCGATGCCGACCTCCGGCATCGCAAACAGGTAGCGGTCACCGGCGATACGGTGGCTGCCATGCAGGGAAATGCCGACGCCGCCGCCCATGACGATGCCGTCGATCAGCGCGACATAGGGCTTCGGGTAAGTCTTGATGCGGTGGTTGAGGATGTATTCCTCGCCCCAGAAGGCGAGCATCTCGTCGTAGCGGCCGGCCTTGCCGCAATCATGCAGCCAGCGGATGTCGCCCCCGGCGGAGAAGGCCTTCTCGCTGGTGCTGATGACGACGACGCGGGTGACCTTCGGATCGTCTTCCCAAGCATCGAGCGCGCGGGCGAGCTCGCGGACCATGCCGAGGCTCAGCGCGTTCAGCGCCTTCGGCCGGTTGAGCACCACCACGCCGGCGGCGCCGCGGATCTCGCAAATGATCTCCTGGTCCTGCGTCATGGCCCGATCCCGCTTCCGATGGCTGCGGTTCTGGAAGGCGGGGGCAGGCTTGTCAACGCGACGGAACGGCAGCCCGCCTTGGCCCCGTCGCACCGACGGACACCGCAAGAGTTGCGTCGCGCTGGACCAAGCCTTGCGACCATGCGCCCTGTTTTGGAATTATTCCGATGTGGTATGGAGGACATCGCCGACTTCGCCCGCATGACGAAAGCCGGGTCACCTACCTTTAATCGCTCGAGGCAGATTTCATGGAATCCCGGGTCGTGCGGCCTTTCCCCCTTCCCCGTTCCCGCCAGGACGAGGCGCCCGCGGCGCCGTCGCTCGGGCTCACCCGCCGCATGCGCCGCAACCGCAAGGCCGAATGGTCGCGCCGGCTGGTGCGGGAATCTGTGCTGACGACGGACGACCTGATCTGGCCGATCTTCCTGATGGATTCCTCCGACGCCCGCACGCCGGTGGAATGGATGCCCGGCGTCGACCGGCTCAACATCCAGGAGGCCGTGCGGCAGGCCGCCGAGGCCGCCGCGCTCGGCATCCCGGCCATCGCGCCCTTCCCCTTCGTCGACAAGGCGCTGCGCGATCCGACGGGCTCGGAAGCGTTCAACATCAACAACCTGATGTGCCGCGCGGTGCGCGCCATCAAGGCCGAGGTGCCGCAGATCGGCATCATCTGCGACGCCGCGCTCGACCCCTACACCTCGCACGGCCATGACGGCGTCATGGATGGCGAGCGCGTCCTCAACGACGCCAGCGTCCATATTCTCGTCCAGCAGTCACAGGCGCTCGCCGATGCCGGCGCCGACGTCATCGCGCCCTCCGACATGATGGACGGGCGTGTCGCGGCGATCCGCGCCGCGCTCGATGGCGACGGCCATGAGGACGTGCAGATCATGGCCTATGCGGCGAAATATGCCTCGGCCTTCTACGGCCCGTTCCGCGATGCGATCGGCACCAACGCCACCCTCATTGGCGACAAGCGCACCTACCAGATGGACCCGGCCAACTCCGACGAGGCGATCGCCGAGGTGATGCTCGACCTCGAAGAGGGCGCCGACATGGTGATGATCAAGCCCGGCCTGCCCTATCTCGACGTGGTGGCGCGGGTGAAGGACCACTTCCGCGTGCCGACCTTCGCCTACCAGGTCTCCGGCGAGTACGCGATGATCATGGCGGCCGCGAACAATGGCTGGCTCGACGGCGAAAAGGCGATGCTGGAGAGCCTGATGGCCTTCAAGCGTGCCGGTGCCGACGGCGTGCTGACCTATTTTGCGCCGCGCGTGGCGAAGAAGCTGAAAGCGGCGGTCTGAGCGGGACGCGTCTGGTTTTCCTGCACGTCTCGTTCCGGCCATGCCTCGTCAAGGCACGTGGCACCGCCATAATCGTCGAGACTTTTTCGAGTCGCTCTGGCCATGTTCGGCATCACGATAAGCGCGACGTCCGACGCGCTGCCATTTTGGGAGCTGGTCGACGAGGCCTCCCGGCTTGAGCCGACTTCCTCGATCCGGGCGCTGGCATACCCACCGCATATCACGCTCGCCCGATATCAGCAGATTTCTCCGGACCTGCTTTTCGCAGCCGCCGCAGCTATCGAGGGTCAGCGGCTCGCCCTGACATTCGATCGCATTGGCATTTTCGATACCGATCCAATTGTTCTCTGGCTGTCGCCGCGAGCGGATCGGCATCTACTCGACATGCATGACAGGCTGCACAAAGCAGCCGGTTCGACATTGTGCGATCCCCATTATCGACCGAAGCAATGGACGCCCCATCTTACGCTTGCGATGTCGATCCCCTCGGAGCGCCGCGCTCTGGCGCTTGAATTCGCCGAACGAGCGGTCGCGCCGTTCAGCATGACATTCGAGACGGTCGAGTGCGTTTCCTGGCCACCCGTGCGCGTGTTGCGGAGATTGCCGCTCCGACGCTGACAGGCGAAGCCCGACGCTCTTCGGCATCGTCCGTACTATGCACAGCATCAGCAGCCTGAGCCTCGTGTTCCAATGCGCACGGGCAAGCGCTACCGTCTCGGCACATGCGCCCGCTCCTCCTGCCGATTCTGGCTGTTGTCCTGCTCGCCCTCGCGGGGTGCGGCGAGGATTTCGACACCGACCAGATGCGGCTCTGCCGACAGGCGATCCCGCCGCTCAATCCGCCGAATGCCCGCATCGAGATCGAACGGGCGACCAAGGGGCCGGTCAGTCGCGCGCTGAGGCTGCTCTACCGGGTCCAGCTCGGCGACGGCATATCGCGCCATCGCAGCATCGATTGCCTTTTCGCCGGGGAAGGCAGCGGGCCCGGCCGCGGCGCCATGATCGGCATCGCCTCCGACGGACGCCCGATGGCCGATGCCAGCTTCTATCTGCTGCGGCGCTTCTATCTCGAAGACCGGGCCGAACCACCTCCCGACCCAGCCGCGCCCTCGGCCGAAGACTTGCCGGCGATTCCGGGCGGTCTCGCCTACGGCCTGCAGCAAGGCTTGAGCGCCCTGCCCTCGGCGGCGATCTACAGCCTGCTCGCCGCGGCCTATGCTCTCGTCTATGGGCTGACCGGACGGATCATCCTCAGCTTCGGTGAGTTCGCGGCACTGGGCGCGCTGTCCTCCGTCGTCGGCGTGGCGCTCCTGCTGTCGCTCGCGATCTCGACACCGCTCTCGGGACTCGCCGTCGCCTTCACCGTTGCGATCGTCGTCTGCGCCCTGCACGGCTTCGCCATGGGCCGCTTCGTGCTGCGCCATCTCGAACGCGCCAGCGGCCAGCAGATGCTGATCGCCACGATCGGGCTCGCCATCGCGATGTCGGAGTATCTCAGGCTGGTGCAGGGGCCGGAAATGCGCTGGCTGCCGCCCGTCTTCAACACGCCGATTCCCCTGGCGCATGCCGGCGATTTCATCCTCACCTTGAACCCGCTGTCGCTGGCGCTCGCCGTCATCGGGCTCGGCACGGCGCTTGGCCTCGTCGCGCTGATCCGGCGCACGGCCTATGGCCGGGCCTGGCGGGCCGTGTCGGACGATGCGCACACTGCGGCGCTGTTTGGCGTCGATGCCCGCGCGGTTCACGACGTCGCCATCATCATCGCCTGCGCGGTCTGCGGCATGGCCGGCGTGATCGTCACCGTGATCTATGGCGGCATGGGCTTTGCGGGCGGCTTCTCGCTCGGACTCAAGGCCCTCGTCGCCGCGATCCTCGGCGGGATCGGCTCGGTCAGCGGCGCAGCGCTGGGCGGCCTCTTCATCGCCGTCTTCGAAACCGCCTGGTCGTCGACCTTGCCGATCGAACAGCGCGACCTCGCCGTCTATTCGCTGCTCGCCATCGTCCTGATCTTGCGCCCAGGCGGGTTTTTCGGCGATGGCGATCTGACACCGCGGCAGGTCTAGCGACACCACATCCGAATGGAGCGTATCATGAGCGAAGCTTTCGCGATCACCCCCGAGGATATCGACACGGCCGCGAACCGCATCGCCGGGCACGTGCTGCGCACGCCGCTGGTGCCGGCACCGCGCCTGTCGGAGCTGACGGGCGCGACCGTGCTGGTGAAGCATGAGAACATGCAGGCGACCGCCTCCTTCAAGGAACGCGGCGCGGTCAACAAGCTGCTGACGCTCAGCGAGAGCGAGCGGGCGCGCGGCGTCATCGCCATGTCGGCCGGCAACCATGCACAAGCCGTGGCCTATCACGCCAAGCGCTTCGGCATCCCGGCGACGATCGTGATGCCCGAGACGACACCGCTGGTGAAGGTCGAGAATACCCGCGCCCATGGCGCCCGCGTCGTGCTCCACGGCGAGACGCTCTACGAATCCGGCCACAAGGCACGCGAGCTCGCCGGCGCGGAGCAACTCGTCTTCGTCCACCCCTATGACGATCCGGCGGTCATGGCCGGACAAGGCACGGTGGCGCAGGAGATGCTGGCCGACGCGCACGATCTCGACGTGCTGATCATCCCGCTCGGCGGCGGCGGGCTGATGGCTGGCAATGCCATCGCGGCAAAGGCGATCAAGCCCGGCATCGAGCTGATCGGCGTCGAGGCCGATCTCTATCCCTCCTTCTTCAACGCCGTGCATGCGCAGGACCGCCCGATCGGCGGCCCGACGCTGGCCGAGGGGATCGCGGTCAAGACCGTCGGCCAGCTCACCCTGCCGGTGATATCGAGCCTCGTCAGCGATATCGTCCTCGTCGGAGAGGATCTGATCGAGCGCGCGGTCAATGCCTATGCGAGCCTTCAACACAGTCTGGCAGAAGGCGCCGGCGCGGCCGGGCTCGCCGCGATGTTGAAGGAGCCGCAGCGCTATGCCGGGCGCAAGGTCGGGCTCGTGCTCTGCGGCGGCAACATCGACACCCGCCTGCTTGCCGCGATCATGGTGCGCGAGCTGGAGCGCGAGGACCGCATCGTCGCCTTCCGCCTGACCAGCAACGACCGGCCGGGCCTGCTCGGCAAGATCGCGAGCCTGCTGGGCAGCGAGGGCGCCAACATCCTCGAGGTCAGCCATGGCCGACTCTTCCTCGACGTTCCCGCCAAGGGCGTCTCGCTCGACGTCACCGTCGAGACGCGCGGCGAGGCGCATTCGCGCGCGATCGAGGACGTTCTTGCAAAAAACGGCTTCGCGCCACGGCGCATCCTGCCGCGCGGCCTTGCGGAACCGGCACGCTGAACAAACATTATTCGCCGGGCGACGCATTTCGCGCGCCGATGGAGGATCGAAGTCTCGATGAGCGACACCCGCTACGGCCAGCCGCCGGTCACGGCACTCGAACAGCGCCCCTACCAGAACGTCAGCGGCGTTCTCGGCTCAAGGCTGTTCGCCTGGTTCATCGACATCGTCGTGCTGTTCTTCCTCGGCTGGCTGGTCTTCCTTCTGCTGGTCCTCCTTGGCGTGGTCACCTTCGGCGCGACCTGGCTCCTCATCCCGATCGCGACGGTCGCGACCGCGCTCGGCTATGCCGCGCTGACGATCGGCGGGCGGCGCCAGTCGACCTGGGGCATGCGCGTCGCGGGCTTGAGGGTCGAGACTGCCGATGGCGGCCGGCCGGATGGCCTTGCGGCAGCCGTGCATGCGCTGCTGTTCTACGTCGCGGCCGGCACCTTCGTGCTCTGGCTTCTCGACGTCGCCTGCGGCTTCGCCCGCGCCGACCGGCGCATGGGTCATGACCTGCTGACCGGGTTCGTCGTCGTCAGGGCGTAAGAACCCTAGAAGCGGAAGCGCAGCAGGCGGCCGGCCCTCGCCAGCGCGGGAATCCATCCGAAGAACTGGACGGCGACCTGCGCCGGCAGCGACATGCGCGCAACCTGGCGCGGGTCGTGTCCGTCCGGACCGTAGCCCATCAGCTCCTGGACGAGTTCGAGCTGGGGAAACTGCCGAACCAGTTCCTGCGGGTCGTCGAGCGCCCAGTGCAATGTCGCGCCGGTGGAGCGCACGGAGGGCTGCCACGCGATCATGGAGAGCCCGAGGCGGCTATAGGCGTCGAAAGCCAACTCGCCGCCCGGGAAATGGCCGATCACGCGCTCCAGCAGGTCCGGTACGTCCTGCGCCTGCAGATAGGGCAGCAGCCCCTCGGCGACGACCAAGGTCGGTCGATCCCGGGGCACCGCCTCGATCCAGCCGGGCTCGGTCACCGACGATCCCACCAATTCGTAGTTCTCGCAGGTCGGATAGAGGCGCTGCCGCAAGGCGACGACATCAGGAAAATCGACGTCGAACCAGCGGATGCCGGCGGGCGGCGCGATCCTGAAGATGCGGCTGTCGAGCCCGCAACCGAGATGCAGCACGGTCGCCTCGGGATGACGAGCGATGAAGTCCCGGGTCCAGCCATCGATCACATGGGCACGCAGCGCGACGCCGATCATCAGGTCGCGGTCGATCTTCAAGCGGGAGAAATCATAGTCGATCCGATCCATCGCCTCGGCGGCGAAGTGGTCTCCCAGCAGCGAATCAGGCAACCGGCTTTCGCCCGCCTTCGCACAGAGCGTGATCAGGAGCGTTTCCTTCGAGCCACTGAGCGCCACCTTCTCGCCGGGCATCTCGCACTCCTGGGTCGCCGGTTCGCCGCACAGTCGCCGCCGCGAAGATGTCGACTGCAAGATCACTCCAGAGCGTAGCATACCCCATCGTCATAGCTTGTTGCCGCCGCAGCCGATGTTACATTGAACGGCGCAGCTATTCCGGAGCCAGCCGACGTGACGCGCCCATTGCGGGATGCTCCGCAATTCTATCTGACCTCCCCGACCACGTGCCCCTATCTGCCCGGGCGCGAGGAGCGGAAGGTCTTCACGCATCTGGTCGGCTCGCGGGCGCGCGAGCTCAACGACGTGCTGTCCCAGGGCGGCTTCCGCCGTTCGCAGAGCATCGCCTATCGACCGGCCTGCGAGATCTGCCGATCCTGCATCTCCGTACGGATCTGCGTCGACGATTTCCGCTATTCGCGCGGCTTCCGCCGGGCGCTGGCGCATAACAGCGATCTGATCGGCGAGGCCCGGGCGCCGCAGCCGCGCTCCGAGCACTACTCGCTGTTCCGCTCCTATCTCGACGAGCGCCACCCGGATGGCGGAATGGCGACGATGTCGGCGCTCGACTTCGCGATGATGGTCGAGGACACTCATGTCGAGACCCAGCTGATCGAGTATCGCCGCCGCGGTCCTGATTCCGGTTTCACCGGGCGGGGCGAAGGTGACCTCTTCGCCATGGCATTGACCGATACGCTCGGCGACGGGCTCTCCATGGTCTATTCGGTCTACGATCCCGGGTTGGAGGCCCGCTCGCTCGGCACCTTCATGGTGCTCGACCATATCGCCCGCGCCCGGCGGCTCGGCCTGCCCTATGTCTATCTCGGCTACTGGGTCGAAGGCTCGCCCAAGATGGCCTACAAGGCTCGCTTCCTGCCGCAGGAGCGTTTGATGCCGCAGGGCTGGGAGCGCGTCGACCGCGCCGATTCAACCGATTGAAACGCATCAGCGACGCGCGGAAAACGCGCTTGCGACGCCCCCTCCCTCCCGGCACTGTGCCGCCAACGGCCAGCGCGGCAAACCCGCCGCGATAAGGCCCGCCGGAGGAAACATGAGCGAAGACCTGACGCAGCGGCTGGAGCGTTGCTACACCGGCATCATCCACGACACGATGCGGGCGATGGGGCTGAAGGATTTCGTGCTGCCGCCGGAATTGCGCCCGCTCCTGCCGGGCCAGAAGCTTGCCGGCCCCGC
This sequence comes from Bosea sp. NBC_00550, assembly GCF_026020075.1. Taxonomy (NCBI): domain Bacteria; kingdom Pseudomonadati; phylum Pseudomonadota; class Alphaproteobacteria; order Hyphomicrobiales; family Alloboseaceae; genus Allobosea; species Allobosea sp. NBC_00550. The sequence continues at coordinate 515,015 of NZ_CP102772.1, read as the reverse complement.
CTTCACGGTGGAGGGCAAGACCGGGGAATTCGACGCGCATGAGACGCTGCTGGGCTGGACCGGCCTGCTGTCGGCCGCCAAGGCCGGCCATGTCTGGGTCTGCCAGCCGAACACCAACGAGATCGCGCTGATGGGCGAACTTTCCGCCGAGACGCTGAAGAACAAGGGCGTGCGCGGCTGCGTCATCGACGGCCTGTCGCGCGATACCGAGTTCATGGTCGAGATGGGCTTCCAGGCCTATTTCAAGGCCTATACTCCGCGCGACATCGTCGGTGCCTGGCTGCCGAAGGCGGTCGACGAGCCGATCAAGATCGGCGATGTCTGGATCCGCCCCGGCGACTACATCCTCGCCGATCGCGACGGTGTCGTTCGCATTCCCGCCGAGATCATCGAAGAGGTTCTGGAGAAGTCGGAGACCGCTATCTATACCGAGAACAAGGTCCGCACCGCGATCCTGGCCGGCACCGATCCGCAAAAGGCCTATCTGCAGTACGGCAAGTTCTGAAAGACAATCCAACCGCGCCGGCATCCCGGGCGACCGAAGGGAGGCCCGGGATCCATGCCGGAGCGCGGCTGGCAGAGGTTCAGGCTTGGATCCCGGATCAGCGCCGCCAAGGCGGCTTGTCCGGGATGACGACCAGAGGGAAAGGACGCCATGTCCCACGATCCGCGCCTCATCCTGCTCGATCCGCGCGACAATGTCCTCGTCGCGCGGGTGCGATTCAAGGCCGGCGAGACGGTGGAGACCGGCTCGGGCCCGGCAGCGCTCGACCGTGACATCGCGCTCGCCCACAAGATCGCCCGCCGCGCCATCGCGGCCGGCGAGAAGATCCTGAAATACGGCGCGCCGATCGGTGTGGCGACCGAGGCGATCGCCGCCGGCGCACATGTCCATGTCCACAACATGCGAAGCGACTACACGCCGACCTATCATTTGGAAGACGAGCGCAAGGGAGCTTCGGCATGAGCGAGATGCGCGGCTATCTCCGGTCCGACGGGCGCAAGGGCATCCGCAATACCGTCGCGGTCGCCTATCTCGTCGAGTGCGCCCATCATGTCGCGCGCGAGATCGCACTGCCCTGGCGCGAGGAAGGCGTCCACGCCATCGGCTTCCCCGGGTGCTATCCGAACCCCTATGCCGAGCGGATGATGGAGCAGCTTTGCACCCATCCGAATGTCGGCGCCGTGCTGCTGGTCTCGCTGGGTTGCGAGAGCTTCAACAAATACGCGCTGGAGCGGGCGGTGCGCGCCACCGGCCGGCCGGTCAAGACCATCATCATCCAGGGCACCGGCGGCACGCGTGCCTCGATCCGCGAAGGCCGGGCCTGGGTCGAGGAGCAGCGCATCGCGCTCGACACGCAGGAGACGGTGCCGATGGCGGTGTCCGAACTCGTCGTGGGCACGGTCTGCGGCGGCTCCGACGGCACCTCCGGCATCACCGGCAACCCCGCGGCGGGGCGCGCCTTCGACCAGCTCATCTCGGAGGGCGCCGCCTGCATCTTCGAGGAGACCGGCGAGCTGATCGGCTGCGAGCACATCATGGCGGCGCGCGCGGTGACGCCCGAACTCGGCGCCGAGCTGGAGAAATCCGTGGCCAAGGCAGCGCGCTATTACGCGACACTGGGCTACGGCTCCTTCGCCGCCGGCAATGCCGAGGGCGGGCTCTCGACCATCGAGGAGAAATCGATGGGCGCCTATGCCAAATCCGGGGCCTCGCCGATCTCCGGCCTGATCAAGCCCGGCGACGTGCCGCCACACGGCGGGCTCTATCTGCTCGACGTCGTGCCGGATGGCGAAGTTCGCTTCGGCTTCCCCAACATCAACGACAATGCCGAGATCGCGGAACTGATCGCCTGCGGGGCGCATTGCGTGCTGTTCGTCACCGGCAGAGGCTCGGTCGTGGGATCGGCGATCTCGCCGGTGGTGAAGATCTGCGCCAATCCCGAGACCTATCGCCGGATGTCGGAGGATATGGACATCGATGCCGGGCGCATCCTCGAAGGCCGGGCCGGCCTCGACGAAGTCGGCACCGAGATCCGCGACCTCGTCGTCTCGCTCGGCCAGGGCGGCAAGACCAAGTCCGAAGAACTCGGACATCAGGAATTCATCCTGACCTATAAGAGCTTCGAGCCGCTCGGCCCGGCCTGCCTGCCGGCCGCCTGAACAGAAGGCAGCGTCACGCTGCGCGCTTCCGCCGGCCCGACGGATCGGCTAAGCGCTTCTGCATGAAGGGGACGACAGGACGGACGAACTGGCACAGGAGCGCCATCGCGCTGCTGGCCGTCTATGTCGTCGTTCTGCAGACGACGCTCGCGGCGCTCGCCGCCGGGATATCGGCGCAGCCTTCGCCCACTCTGCTGCATCCGCTTTGCGCGCCCGGCCAAACCGCCCCGGCGGAGCCTGCTCCGGATAGCAGCGGCGGCAGGCTGCCCGATTGCTGCGCGAGTCTCTGTCTGTCGGCGACTGCGCTGCCACCGCCCGCAGTGCCCTTCGCGATCCCCCGGCGAGAGCCGGCGCCGCATATCGTTTCCGTTCCGCGGGCAGCCGCCGACCCGGCTCCCGCAGCGCATGGCTATCCGCTCGGCGCCCGCGCTCCCCCTTCCCTGGCCTGAAGCCCTTCCCCTTCAGCTCAGACCAGGAATTTTCATGACAACCGTTTCCACGGCTACGGCCGCGCCCGAGCGCGCGGGCCGGCAAGCCGCATCCCTCTATCGCGCCGTCTGGCGCTGGCATTTCTATGCCGGGCTCATCACCCTGCCCTTCCTCATCCTGCTGGCCGTGACGGGCGGGCTCTACCTGTTCCGGGCCGAGATCGACGGCCTGATCCACCGCGACGTCAAGCAGGTCGAGGCCCGACAGACAACCGAGCGACCGCCGACCGAAATCGTCGCGCAGGCCATGCGGGCCTTTCCCGGTCAGCCCGTGAAATATGTGCCTCCAGAGACCGCGACCGCGTCGGCCGAGGTCACCCTGCGCGATGCTGCCGGGACGCGGATGGTGGTCTATGTCGATCCCTATGACGGCCGCGTCCTCGGCCAGATCCCCGATCGCGGCACGTTGATGTGGGTGATCCGTCAATTGCACAGCCTCGCCTATTTCGGGCCGATCGCGAACGGCGTCATCGAGATCGTCGGCGGCTGGGCGATATTGCTCGTCCTGACCGGCCTGTATCTGTGGTGGCCTCGCAAGCAGCGCGACGGTGTCGTCACCGTGCGCGGCAAGCCGCGCCAGCGGGTGTTCTGGCGCGATCTCCATGCCGTGACCGGGTTCGTCGCCGGCGGCTTCATCCTGTTCCTCGCCATCACCGGCATGCCCTGGTCGGTGCTCTGGGGAGCCAAGGTCAACCAATGGGCCAACGGCCACAATTTCGGCTATCCGGCCGGTGTCCGCGTCGCCGTGCCGATGTCCGACGAGCACCTCGCCCATGCCGGGCCGACCTCATGGTCGCTCGAACAGGCCAGGATGCCTGAATCGGCAGGCGCCGGAGGCAAGCCTATCGATCTCGATGCTGCCATCGCGACCTTCGATCGCCTCGGGCTGAAGCGGGGTTATGCCGTCAATCTCCCGAGCGGTCCGGCCGGCGTCTACACGGGCTCGGTCTATCCGAAGGACATGGCGTTCCAGCGGGTGATCCATCTGGATCAATACAGCGGCAAGCCGCTGCTCGACATGGGCTTTTCCGACTACGGACCGCTCGGCAAGGCGCTGGAATGGGGCGTCAACGTCCATATGTGCCAGGAATTCGGTCTGGCGAACCAACTCCTGATGCTAGCGGTCTGCTTCGCGATCATCCTGCTGGCCGTCTCGGCTCTGGTGATGTGGTGGAAGCGGCGGCCCCAGGGCTCGCTCGGTGTCCCGCCGCTGCCGGCGGAGAGGGGGACGCTGCGCATTGTCGTCGGCCTGCTCGCGGTCGGGGGGCTCGTTTTCCCGCTGGTCGGAGCGTCGCTGATCGCGATGGCCCTGATCGATCACCTCCTGACACGAAATACGCAACCTATAGGTGCGTAACCTGGAAGACCGGCTGGCAGGCGCCGGCACGTACACCACGGGCTGGACGGCGGGGCATCACCATCCCGCTGTCCAGAAAACGAGTCTGTTGCCTTAAGAGTAAATCAAGCTGGTTCGGGCATGATGCCGTCGCTGCTTTGCCGTGGGGGCCTTCATGTTGCGTAACCTGACCCGGATGCCGGCCGACATGTCGTCGGATTCGCGCCGGCAGTTGCTTCATGCCGTCACGGATCTGTTCCTGCTCGACCAGGAACCCAGCGACACCGTCAAGGATCACTATGGGGAGATCGCGACGAGCTCGCTTCCCCATCTCGGCGACGACGAGCGCAAGGGCTATGCCGACCGCGTGGCGAGCATGCCGACGCTGCCGCACAACGTCGCGGTCACGCTCGGTGGCGACAGCAATGCGGAGGTCGCCCGGCTCGTCCTGACCCTCTCGCCTGTGCTGACGGACACCGACCTCGCCGCCATCGCGGTGAGCCAGTCGCAGCAGCACCTCGTCGCCATCGCCGAGCGCGCCCGTCTCTCCGAGGGCGTCACGGACATCCTCGTCGAACGCGGCGACCAGAAGGTGTTGCACACCGTCAGCGCCAATGAGGGCGCCGCCTTCTCGGATCGCGGCTTCGACCGGTTGCTCGAGCGTGGGAGTAACGACGCCGCGGTCACCGGCGCTCTCGCCCGCCGATCCGACCTTGCACCAAACCGGGCGCAACGCGTGCTGCGGATCGTCGAGCAGTTCGCCGATGGACCTGCCCCGAGCGCGAGCGCGACGGAGGAAGCTGTCTCGCTTGCCCGGCAGGCGCGCCAGCAGCGCCTCGAGGTCAAGCTCCTGCTCTCCGACCTTGCGGCGAAGGTCCGCGAGGTCGACGACGTGCTCACCATGCTGGCCGACGAGGATCGCGCCTACCATCTCGCGCAGGTTCTGGCGCAGATATCCGACATCTCGATCGAGCAGGCGCTGCGCGTGCTGATGCAGCGGGATGCCAGCGGCATCGCCGTCACCTGCCGCGCGCTGGGGATCGGCACCACGGCCTTCCGCGCCATCCTGCAATTGCGCGCGCGGCGGCTCTACTTCTCGTCGCGCGACATCGATGACGATGTCGACGCCTACGCCAAGCTCGATCTCGCAACGGCGGAACGGACGCTGCGCTTCCTCAAGCTCAGGACGAAGATCGCCTGAGCGACCCGTGGCCGCGCCACAAAACCGCGACATTCGACCCGCCTCATGCTAGCCTCCCGCAGGGCGCTTCTGCGCGAGGATGGCTTCGACGTGAGATTTCCGCTTCTTTCCGCTGCGGCGCTTTCGATCTTCTTCACCGGCGCGGCAGAGGCGCAAACCTTCCTGCCCCTCACCGGCTTCGCCGCCGTACCCTCCTTCGCCTGGGACGAGCCGAGTCTCTCGCCGAAATGGGAAGGTTCCTATGCCCGTATCTCGTCGGGCTTCCAGGTGACCAGCTCGAAGCACATGCGCACCAGCGCCGGGCCGACCTTCGGGCTCGAGGCCGGGACGATGCGGCGCGAGGGCAATTTCGTCTACGGCATCATCGGCGCGATCGACTACGCCCCCGCGATCGGCGGCTACGGCTATCCGAGCTTCGGCAACGCCGCCTACACGCGCGACTTCGCCGGCGCCTTCCAGATCAAGACAGGTGTGCTGGTGACGCCGGACGTGCTGCTCTACACCAAGGTCGGCGTGAGCGCCGCCAACGAGACCTGGCGCTATGGCGCGACCGACTTCGCGGCCCCCTTCAGCCGCAGCGACATCGCCGTGCGCCCGGAAGCGCGCGCCGGGGTGGAATGGGCCGTAACCGACAAGATCACGCTCGGCGTCGAGGTGGGTGTCTTCGGCCAGGCGATCCGCTGAGGATTCGATTCAGGCGACTGCGGAGGTGATTCCGGAACGCCGCGCAAAGCCTTGATCTTGCGTCATTCTCGGGCAAAGCGCAGCGGCGACCCGAGAATCTCTTCCCGAATGAGGCGCCTCTCCTTCCAGAGATACTCGGGTAGAGCCGGAGCATGACGCCTCGTCGTACTCCGCGCCTACCCCCCGAACGTATTGCTCTTCGGGAAGCCCTTGGGCGGCAGGCGGCCTGCTTCGGCGCGATGGCCGAGCCATTCCAGCAGATCGGCCTGCGTCACGGTCCAGGTCCGGCCGGAGGTGTCGAGCCAGGTGAGGCCGTCGGCGAGGTTGAAGGTCCTGGCGTCGGACAGGCCGCCATCCTTGTAGCGCTGCAGGCGAACGCCCTTGCCGCGTCCCATCTCCGCCACTTCCGAGATCGGGAAGCAGAGCAGCTTGCGGTTCTCGCCGATGATCGCGACATGGTCGCCCTCCGCAGGAACCGCCAGCACCGCGACCGCCTTGCCGTCGACATTGAGCACCTGACGGCCCTTGCGGGTGTTGGCGACGACATCGTCGGCCGGCGCGACGAAGCCCCTGCCCTCGCTGGTCACCATCAGCAGCTTGGAGCCCGGCTTGTAGGCGAAAGCCGAGACGATCTCGGCCGCCTCCTCCAGCTCGATCATCAGGCGGATCGGATCGCCGAAGCCGCGGCCGCCCGGCAGCTTGGAGGCGTCGAGCGTGAAGACCTTGCCGTTCGAGGCAAGCACCAGCACCTTTGCCGTCGTCTCGGTGAAGAAGGCCGTCTGGAGCGCGTCGTCGCCCTTGAAGGAGAAGCTGGAGCGATCCTGGACATGGCCCTTCAGCGCGCGGATCCAGCCCTTCTTCGAGATGACCACCGTGACCGGCTCGCGCTCGACCATGGCCTGGGTCAGGTCGATGTCGGTCGTCTCGGGCATATCGGCGAAATCGGTGCGCCGCTTGCCGATCACCGTTTCCGGGCCGAAGGTCTTCTTCACCTGGCGGATGTCCCAGGCGATGGTCTTCCACTGCGTCACCTCGGAGGCGAGCAGACCTTCGATCTGCTCCTTCTCCTTGGTCAATTCGTCGAGCTCGGTCTTGAGCTGCATCTCCTCGAGCTTGCGCAAGGCACGCAGGCGCGTGTCGAGGATCGCGTTGGCCTGGACCTCACTGAGCTCGAAATAGCGCATCAGCTCGATCTTCGGCTCGTCCTCCTCGCGGATGATCTTGATGACGCGATCGAGATCGAGATAGACGATCAGCAGGCCGCGCAGGATTTCGAGACGCTTCTCGATCTGGCCGAGCCGGAAGCGCGAGCGCCGCAGCAGCACGTCGCGGCGATGGTCCAGCCAGGCACGCAAGGCCTCGGAGAGACCAAGCACGCGCGGCACCAACCCGCCGGTCAGCACGTTCATGTTCATCGGAATGCGCGCTTCCAGCTCCGAGAGCCGGAAGAGCGATTCCATCATCAGGTTGGCATCGACGTTGCGGGCACGCGGCTCGATGACGATGCGGATGTCCTCTGCCGACTCGTCGCGCAGATCGGCGACCAGCGGCAGCTTCTTGTCGTTGAGCAGCTCGGCGATCTTCTCGATCAGCCGGCCCTTCGAGACCATGTAGGGGATTTCGGTGACGACGACCTGCCAGGCACCTCGCTCTAGATCCTCCTTCATCCAGCGCGCGCGGGTGCGGAAGGCGCCGCGCCCGGTGCGATAGGTCTCCGCCATCGAGGCGCGGGTCTCGACGATGATGCCGCCCGTCGGGAAATCCGGGCCGGGCACGAAGGTCATGAGCTGTTCGGAGGAGGTTTCCGGATGCTGGATCAGATAGAGCGCGGCGTCGCAGAGCTCGGCGGCGTTGTGCGGCGGGATCGAGGTCGCCATGCCCACCGCGATGCCCTGCGAACCGTTGGCGAGCAGGTTCGGGAAGGCCGCCGGGAGCACGACCGGCTCCTCGTCCTCGCCGTTATAGGTCTCGCGGAAATCGACCGCATCCTCGTCGATACCGTCGAGGAGCAGCCGCGCGACCTCGGTCATGCGTGCTTCGGTGTAGCGGTAGGCGGCGGCGTTATCGCCGTCGATATTGCCAAAATTGCCCTGCCCGTCGACGAGCGGGTAGCGCTGGGCGAAATCCTGCGCGAGGCGCACCAGCGCGTCGTAGACCGACTGGTCGCCATGCGGGTGGAACTTACCGATGACGTCGCCGACGATGCGGGCGCATTTCTTGTGGACCTGGCCGGGGTCGAGCCGGAGCAGCCGCATGGCGTGCAGGATGCGGCGGTGGACCGGCTTCAGCCCGTCGCGCGCGTCCGGCAGGGCGCGGTGCATGATGGTGGAGAGCGCATAGGCGAGATAGCGCTCTTCGAGCGCCGATTTCAGATCGATGCGCTCGGATTCATCCTCCGGCGGCGGATCGACCGGTTTGCCCATGCTTCGTCAGCCCTCGTCTCGTCGAAATTCGCGTGATGCTCTATGGCACAGCACGAATCAGCCCGCCAGAACAATGCAGGTACGCGCCCATGCGCGCAAACGCCAGGACCGGCATTTTGCGTTCAATCGGTGGATGAATTCGCGGCTGCGCGCGTCGCCAGCTCAACCAGCCTTGCGCGCTCCGGCGGCTCCTGCAAACCGCGCGGTTCGAAGAGGTGCCGACGCAGGAAAAACCCGGTCAAGGCGAAGCCCGAGAGAATATCGGCGGCCGATGGCTGGCGCCCGCCCTGCCCCTCGACGAGAAAGGCCGGCAGCGCCAGCAGTCGGTCGAGATAGGGCTGCGCCGCCGGGCGGCTGACCGCCTTGCCCGACTTCGGCGAGACATGGCTGAGATCGTCGGTCGAGCCGGTCGCGGCGCAGCGCGCCAGGTCGAGCCCGAAGCCGAGTTCTGACAGCATGGCGAGCTCGAAGCGCACGACCAGCGCGGGGGCGAGGCGCGGCTCGTCGAGATGAGCGATCAGCACCGAGAACCCTTCGTAGAGACCGGGATGCGGATCGCGCTCCGGCAGCAGGCGCAGCAGGCCGGCAACCGTCGCCAGCCCGTAGAGCGCGACCGGCGCCTCGATCAGCCTTGCGGCATGGGAGGTCAGCAGTTCGACCTTGTATTCGCCGAGATGCTCGTCGAGCCGGGCGCGCCACGTCAACGAGACGCTGTTGCCCGGCTGCAGCGGGGCCTGAGCCTTGGCCGAGCGCCCGCCCCGGACGAGCCCGAGATGGCGGCCATGGTCGCGGGTCATCACCTCCAGGATCGCGGCGCTTTCGCCATGAGCCTTGAGGCCGATGATCGTGCCCTCGTCCGTCCATTCCATGAGGACAGGATGTAGAGTGGGAGGGTCGTCGCTGCAATTTCCAGTGCAATGTCATCCCGGCCGAAGCGAAGCGGAGCGCCGGGATCCATCGTAGGGTTCCGGTGCTCTACGATGGATCCCGGATCTGCACGGCTTCGCCGCTTGTCCGGGATGACGGCGCGGAGGTGAGCGGAAACGACGCCTCACGCCACGTACTGGGCGATCCCGCCGCCGAAGGACCAGTCCTCGCGCTTGACCTCGACGAGGTTGATGAAGATGTCGTCGGGCTTCAGCCCTGGCTCGCGCGCGAGGTTCTCGGCGATCGCGGCATAGAGCTTCTTCTTCTGCGTCACGCCGCGCGTATTGGCGACGGTGATCTGGATGATCACCAGCCCCGCGCTGCGGTTGAAGCCGAAATAGTTGGCATCGAAGACGAACTCGTCGGCATCATGCTGGTGCACGACGGCGAAGAGGTCCTTTTCCGGCACCTCGAAGGTTTCGCGCAACGCCTTGTAGACGCCGTCGATGATCGCGGCGGGCTCGGAAGCCGGGCGGCCGCGCCGCATGGAAATACGGATCAGGGGCATGGTGTCGTCTCCTTCGCGGCGCGTGATCGCGCCTTCGAGAAGAACCATAGGCTTGCGATATCGATCTGAAAATCGTATTTCTGATGATATCAAAGATACGGAATTACGATCTATGAGCACGCTCGATATCGACGCCGTCGCCTCCTTCCTGCGCGCTGCCGAACTGAAGAGCTTTACGCGCGCCGCCGAGGCGCTCGGCACGACGCAGTCGCTGGTCTCGACTCGGGTGAAACGGCTGGAGGATGGGCTCGGCCGCCTGCTGCTGCAGCGCCATCCCCGGCTGGTCCGGCTGACGGCCGAGGGAGAACGCTTTCTGCCGGCCGCACAGGACCTGATGGCGGCGCATGGCAAGGCGCTCCTCGCCTTCACCGCCACGACCGAGCGAATCGCGGTCGGCATCAGCGAACAGGCTGTTGGCGCCGAGGTTCCGGCCGTGCTGGCGCGGCTGTCCGCTCATGATCCAGGCATTGTAATCAACCTCAGGATCGAGTCGTCGCGGGCGCTGGAAGAGGCGTTCGAACGAGGCGAGATCGATGTCGCGATCGTCCGCCGGATCGGGCCGGGGCGGACGGGCGAGGTCTTGCGCGACGACGCTTTCGGCTGGTTTGCGGCAGGCAGCCTGGTGTGGCAACCGGATGCGCCCGTGCCCCTCGTCAGTCTCGTCGCCGATTGCCGCCTGCGGGCGCACGGCATCGACACGCTCGACCGCGCCGGCATCTCTTGGCGCGAGGCCTTCATCGGCGGCGGCATGGCGGCGGTCGCGGCGGCGGTTCAGGTCGGGCTCGGCGTCTCGCCGCTGGCGGCGCGGATCGCGCCTGCCGGAACGATCGATGTCGGGCCGGACTGGGGCCTGCCGGCGCTCGGCGCCTCGCAGGTCGTGCTCAGGAGCAATGTCGCGACACCGCGCGCGAGCGCCTTCGTGCGGGAATTGGCGGCGGCGTTTCGCGGGTAGTCTCCAGCCTCGGCGTCATTCTCGGGCGGAGCGAAGCGCAGACCCGAGAATCTCTTTCCAGAGAAAGCCCTGGTCACGAGATGCTCGGGTCAAGCCCGAGCATGACGGCGCCATTCTCGCCTACCCCACCACGCGCTCGACCCGGCTGATCACACGCTTCTCGCGCAGTTCGCTGATGATCGCCGAGAGATGCTTCAGGTCCCAGACCGTCAGATCGATGGTGACGTCGGTGAAGTCCGGATTCGGGCGGTTCATCGAGACGGCGTCGATATTGCCGTCATGCTCGGCGATGGTGGTGGTGATCTGGGCGAGCGAGCCCGGCTCGTTGATCGACTTCAGGGCGATGCGAGCGGGGAAGCGCTGCGGCACCTTGTCGTCGAGATCCCAGCGCACATCGAGCCAGCGATCTGGCTCGTTGTCGAAGGCCGCGAGCGCCGATGACTGGATGGGGTAGATCGTCACTCCCTCGCCCGGCGTCAGGATGCCGACGATGCGATCCCCCGGTACGGCACCGCCATTTGGAGCGAAGCGCACAGGCAGGTCGCGCCCGAGGCCGCGGATCGGAATCGCACTGTCGGAAGGTGCCTCGCCCGGCAGCTTGAACTTCAGGTTCTCGCCCTGGCGCAGCTCGAACCAGCCCTTGCCATTGGTCCCGGAGGGAGGCTTCGCCTCGGGCGAGCCGCGCTTCTCCGGTTCCAGATCAGGATAGACCGCCTTCACGACGTCGCCGGAATACATCTCGCCGCGGCCCACGGCGGCGAGCACATCGTCGACCGTATTGCGCGCGAGCCGCTTCAGCGCGGCCTTCAGCTTGTCGTCCGAGAAGGCGCGTTCGGCACGGGAGAAGGCCCGTTCGAGGATCTGGCGGCCGAGGCCCGCATATTGGCGGCGCACCGCCGTGCGCGTGGCGCGGCGGATCGCGGCGCGGGCCTTGCCGGTGACGACGAGCGCTTCCCAGGCCGCGGGCGGCGCCTGCCCTTCGGCACGGGTGATCTCGACCTCGTCGCCGTTCTGCAGTTCGGTCAGCAGCGGGGCGATGCGCCCGTTGATCTTGGCGCCGACGGCGCTGTTGCCGACATCGGTATGCACGGCATAGGCGAAGTCGATCGGCGTGGCGCCACGCGGCAGGGCGATCAGCCTCCCCTTGGGCGTGAAGCAAAAGACCTGATCATGGAAGAGCTCGAGCTTGGTGTGCTCGAGGAATTCCTCGGGACTGTCGCCCTCGTTCAACAGATCGACGGTGCGGCGCAGCCATTGATAGGCGCGGCTCTCGTCGCCGAGCTGGCTCGGCTCGCCGGTGCGGCCATCCTTATAGTGCGCATGGGCGGCGATGCCGTATTCGGCGATACGGTCCATCGAATCGGTGCGAATCTGCAGTTCGACGCGGCTATGGCCGGGGCCGACCACGGTGGTGTGGATCGAGCGATAATCGTTCTGCTTTGGCGTCGAGATGTAGTCTTTGTAGCGGCCGGGCACCATCGGCCAGGTCATGTGGACGATGCCGAGGACGCGATAGCAATCCTCCGGCTTCTCGACGATGACGCGGAAGCCGAAGATATCCGAGAGCTGCTCGAAGGAGACGGATTTCCGCTCCATCTTCTTCCAGATCGAATAGGGGCGCTTGCGGCGGCCCGAGACCTGCGCCTGGATACCGCTGGCGGCGAGCTTGCCCTTCAGATCGTCCTCGATCTCCCCGATCACCCTGCCCTCGCGCTCGGTGACCTCTTCCAGCCGCTTGGTCACGGTGGCGTGGGCTTCCGGCTTGATGTGGCGGAAGGAGAGCTCCTCCAGCTCTTCGCGCAGCTCCTGCATGCCCATGCGGCCGGCGAGCGGGGCGTAGATCTCGATCGTCTCCTCGGCGATGCGCAGGCGCTTCTCGGGCGGGACGAAATGCAGGGTCCGCATGTTGTGCAGCCGGTCGGCGAGCTTGACCAGCAGCACCCGGACATCGTCGGCGATGGCGAGCAGGAGCTTGCGGAAATTCTCGCCCTGCGCGGCCTTCTTCGAGACGAGGTCGAGCTTCTTGATCTTGGTGAGGCCGTCGACGAGCCGGCGGATATCCGGCCCGAACATGCTCTCGATCTCTTCGAGCGTCGCCGCCGTATCCTCGACCGTATCGTGCAGGACGGCCGCGACGATGGTCGCGTCGTCGAGCTTCAGATCGGTCAGGATCGCCGCGACTTCGAGGGGGTGGGCGAAGAAGGGGTCGCCCGAGGCGCGCTTCTGCGTGCCGTGCGCGCGCATGGCATAGACATAGGCCCGGTTGAGCAGGTCCTCGTCGGTGTTCGGATTGTAGCTCCTGACCCGGTCAACGAGCTCGTATTGCCGCATCATGCCCATGCGGGCCCCTGCCTCATCCCTTGATCGTTGCAACACATTATTATCGGCACGGGCATCAGGGGCGGCAAGGCGTTTTCCGGAAGGCGGGCATGAAAAAGCCCGGCACTGCCGGGCTTTAGCGTCAAACAATGAACAATCGATTCACAGCAGGAGGATCAGTCCTCGTCGTCGGCGCTCTCGGTCGGCGGCACGAGGCCGTCGAGGCCGCGCAGAAGGTCTTCCTCGCTCATGCGGTCGAACTGGACTTCGCTGTCGGGCGTCGCGGCGGCAGAGGGGCTGGCGAGCAGCGGCACCGTCTCCTGCTCCGGCTCGTCGACCTCGACATGCTTCTGCAGCGAGTGGATCAGGTCTTCCTTCAGATCCTCAGGCTTCAGCTTCTCGTCGGCGATCTCGCGGAGCGCGACGACGGGGTTCTTGTCGTTGTCGCGGGCGACAAGGATCGACGAGCCCGACTGGATCATCCGCGCGCGGTGGCTGGCGAGCAGCACCAGCTCGAAGCGGTTCTCGACCTTGTCGATGCAGTCTTCAACGGTAACGCGAGCCATGGCCGGCTCCTTCCGATCTCAGCGATGCAGGGAAATGGATTGAGCACGGCCTTACAGGCAATGCCGCCGCGATGCAAGAATTTCGCGCTTGCCTGCCGGCACTCACGCCCGCATGCGCCGGACCATGTCGTCGAGGGTCGGTTCCAGCCGCCCGCCGCCCTCGCCCGCACGGCCGCCCATCGCCGGCAATTCGTGCGGTTTGAGCTCGGCGAAGCGCATCCGCATCGTGGTGGCGACGCCCTCGCCGAAGGCGATCGCTTCGCGATTGCCGATCGAGGACAGGAAGTTGATCGTGCTGGCCGAGGCGTCCGAGATCGCCGAGCGGATGATCTGCTGGTCGCGCTCATTGGCCAGCCGCATCGCGAAGACCGTCGAGCACTGGGACAGGATCGTCGGATCGAGCTCGCCCGGACGCTGGGTGACCACGCCGAGATAGCAGCCGTATTTGCGGCCCTCCTTGGCGATGCGGGCGATCGCCTGGCGGGTCGGGGAGAAGCCCAGCGCCGGGTCGGACGGCACATAGCGATGCGCCTCCTCGCAGAGCACGAGGACCTCGCAGGCGCCCTGGCTCGCCATGGCGAGATCGAAGGCCAGCCGCGACAGCACAGAGGCCACGGCATTGACCACCTCGCCCGGGAGGCCACCGAGCTGGAAGGCGGTGATGGGCCGGCCATGCATGGGGATGCGGAAGATCTGACCGAGGATCGGCGCCACCGTCTCGTACATGTTGGCGCGGCCGAACATGAAACGGTAGCGCGGATCGGCATGGAGCGATTCCAGCCGCACCTTCAGCGAGCGCAATGCCGCCCGCGGCCAGCGCTGCTCATGCAAACCGATGAGCTCGTCGATGACCGAGAAGGCATCCTTCAGGCGATAGGGAGTCGCCGCATCGATGCCGGCCGTCGGCGCCGGCTCTGGAACACCGCGCCCGGCGCCGAGATCGAGCGGGCGCTTGAGCAGGCTCGAACCGAGATCGCGCGCCAGCTCCTGACTACTCGGGATGCGGTAGCGCGTGCGGGCAGCGGCGATGACCTCGCGCAGGATGTCGGGCTCGTCAGCCAGAGCCGGCCGGCCGCGGAAGACGACATCGGCCAGCTCTTCCTGCTTGAACATCCAGAACGGCAGGTCGAGCGCCTCGCCGTCGATCGTGAGGGCGAGGTCCGGAAAGGCGACGGAGTATTCGTTGTGCGGATCGAGAATGAGCACACGCAGGCGCGGGCGCGCCGCCACAGCCCGGCGCAGCAGCAGCGAGACCGCGCTCGACTTGCCGACGCCGGTCGTGCCGACGAGGGCGAAGTGGCGCGACAGCATGTCCTGGATGCTGACGGTGGCGGGGATGCTGGCATCCTGCGTGACATGGCCGATCTCGGCCGCCGTTCGGTCACCGAGGTCGTGCACGAGTGCGAGATCGCCCGTCCGGATGCGATGAGCCACGGCGCCGATCGGCGGATAATTGGTGATGCCGCTCTGGAAGCGCGCCGAGCCGTCCGGCTTTTCCTGCACTTCTCCGAGGAACTCGACCTCGACCTGGATCGGATTGTCGCCATCGCTCCATGCAGCCTCGACGGCGTGCAGCTTGTAGACCAGCGCCACGATCCGGCTCTGGCCGAGATTGATCGAGATCATCCGGCCGATCGCCCAGGCGTCGCCCGCCAGCCAGTTCCCGGTCGAGACCGCGCTGAGAATGGTGGCGCGCGAACCGTCGCAGGCAATCACCCGCCCCAGCGCCCGTTCCGGCGGCTGGTCGGCGTCGCGCCGGTCCGGCGCGATATCGGTGTGGAAGGCCGCATTCTTCAACGGGAGTTGCATAAGCCCCGACCGTTCGACTCTGAATTTAGCGAAGTGATCTCTTGACGTTACAAGCGGCCGGTTACGATTACCTTCACAGATAACCGACAAGCATTCGCGGTTATCAAATCGCAAATCGCCTCGTCGCCGCACCGATCACAAATCGTGAGGCCGCCATCACAATCCTGCATTGAGCCGATGGCGCAGTTTCGTCTAAGCACGGCGCAGTTACCAAGGGGGCTTGCACCATGGCCGAACGGCTGCGTCTGGGCGTGAATATCGACCATGTCGCCACTGTGCGAAATGCGCGCGGCGGCGCCCTGCCCGATCCGGTTCGGGCGGCCCATCTCGCCATCGCCGCCGGCGCAGACGGAATCACCGCCCATCTGCGCGAGGATCGCCGCCATATCCGCGATGCCGACATGGTCCGCCTCGCCAACGAACTGACGAAGCCGCTCAACTTCGAGATGGCGGCCACCGACGAAATGATGGCATTGGCGGAGCGACTGAGGCCGCATGCGGCCTGCCTCGTGCCGGAGAAGCGCGAGGAGCGCACCACCGAAGGCGGCCTCGACGTCGTCCGGCAGAAAACACAGCTCGCGCCGCGCATCGCGCAGTTGAAAGCGGCTGGCTGCCGCGTCTCGCTCTTCATAGAGCCGGACGAGGCGCCGATCGCGATGGCGGCCAAACTCGGCGCGCCGGTCGTCGAGCTGCACACCGGAAGCTGGTGCCACGCCGTCGTCGATGGCGAGGCGGCCAAGGCCGAGGCCGAATTCCGGCGGCTGGCGAATGGCGCAGCGTATGCGGCCAAAATGGGCCTCGAGGTCCATGCCGGACATGGGCTCGACTACGAGACAGCCCGCAAGCTCGCCGCTGTCCCGGCGTTCGTCGAGTTCAACATCGGCCATTTCCTGATCGGGGAAGCGATCTTCATCGGGCTGGAAGCCGCCATCCGCCAGATGCGGCAGGCCATGGACGAAGGCCGCGCAGCAGCGCCTTGAACGCATCGGCCTTGCCGGAAAACCGGTTTCCACTTTCCGGGCCGATGCTCTAAATCCCGAGCATGATCCTCGGCATCGGCTCCGACCTCTGCGACATCCGGCGCATCGAACGTTCGCTCGAACGCTTCGGCGAGCGCTTCACCCACCGCGTTTTCACCGAGGGCGAACGGGTGAAATCCGACCGCCGCGCGACGCGCGCGGCTTCCTATGCCCGCCGTTTCGCGGCCAAGGAGGCCTGTTCGAAAGCGCTCGGCACCGGCATGCGGGCCGGGGTGTTCTGGCGCGACATGGAGGTCGTCAACCTGCCGAGCGGGCGCCCGACGATGAAGCTGACGGGCGGCGCGCTGGAGCGGGTGCAAGCCATGACCCCGCCCGGCTTCGAGGCGATCGTCCATGTTTCGCTGACGGACGATCCGCCACTGGCGCAGGCCTTCGTCGTGATCGAGGCCCGGCCTATCAACGGCGAGAGACCGGCGTAGAACGAGCGCGACAGAACAAAAAAGCCGGCGCTGAAAGCGCCGGCCTTGGTTTTCGTCGGAGAAGATCGAGCCGGCTTATTCGGCCGGCTGCGTGCCGCTGACGACACCCCCCGGCTCTTCGCTCAGCCAGCGATAGATCACGCCGCCCAGCGCGCCGCCGATCAGCGGAGCAAGCCAGAACAGCCAGAGCTGGCCAAGCGCCCAGCCGCCGACGAACAGGGCCGGCCCGGTGCTGCGGGCCGGATTCACCGAGGTGTTCGTCACGGGAATGCTGACGAGATGGATCAGGCAGAGACCCAGGCCGATGGCGAGCGGCGCGAAGCCGGCCGGTGCCTTGCCGTGGGTCGAGCCCATGATGATGAAGAGGAACATTATCGTCATGACGACTTCCATGAGGAAGGCGGAGACGAGGTTGTATTTTCCGGGCGAATGCTCGCCATAGCCGTTCGAGGCGAAGCCATTGGCCAGATCGAAGCCCGGAGCGCCGCGCGCGATGACGTAGAGGAGGCCGGCCGCGACGACCGCGCCGACCACCTGTGCGACGATGTAGGGGACGACCTGATTGCCCGGAAACCGGCCGCCGGCAGCAAGACCGACCGTCACGGCGGGATTGAGGTGACAACCGGAAATATGGCCGATCGCATAGGCCATCGTCACGACGGTGAGGCCAAAGGCGAGCGAAACACCCAGCAACCCGATGCCTACATTCGGAAACCCCGCAGCAATGACCGCGCTGCCGCAACCCGCAAACGTCAACCAGAATGTGCCGATGGCTTCGGCGACATATTTCTTCATGCTCATCGCGATTCCCTCAGAGGTTGAACGGTCGCGATGCTGTTCTCGAAACACGATATCGTCAACTTGCCGAGACCGGTAATCGTAGCTTTTTCTTGCCGTTTTCTCAGACTGGAATTGTTCTGGCCATGTATTCGCCATCCGGCAGCGTCATCCCCCCAGACTGCTCTTGCGCGTTGTCGCAGGCGCGATAGTCGGCTAGACCGCGCGCTGGATCGCAGTCTCAGGAGCGCCCGGGTGGCCAACGACGTCGACAGCAAAAGCAAGGCGGCCAAGGAAGAAGGCGGCGTGTTCGAGACCATCAAGGTCGTCGTTCAGGCCCTTCTCATTGCGCTCGTCATCCGCACCCTGCTGTTCCAGCCCTTCAACATCCCCTCGGGCTCGCTGATCCCGACGCTGCTGATCGGCGATTATCTGTTCGTGTCGAAATACACCTACGGCTATTCCAAGCACTCGATCCCGTTCAGCCCGCCGCTGTTCTCGGGGCGCGTCTGGGCGGCAGAGCCCAAGCGTGGCGACATCGCCGTCTTCAAGCTGCCGACCGACAATTCTACCGACTACATCAAGCGCGTCATCGGCCTGCCTGGCGACCGCATCCAGATGATCGACGGCATCCTCCACATCAACAACCAGCCGGTGAAGCGCGAGCGCATCGCGGATTACGTGACCAGCGACAACTGGGGCCGCAGCGTACCGGTGATCCGCTACCGCGAGACGCTGCCGAACGGCGTCAGCCACGAGATCATCGAGCGCGAAGGCGATACCGGCACCTTCGACAACACCCAGGTGTTCCAGGTGCCGCCCGGCCACTTCTTCATGATGGGCGACAACCGCGACAACTCGCTCGACTCGCGCGACCGCAGCGTCGGCTTTGTGCCGTTCGAGAATTTCGTCGGGCGCGCCGAGATCATCTTCTTCTCGATCGAGGACGGCGCTTCGGCCTGGAAGATCTGGGAATGGCCCTACACGGTTCGCTGGAACCGTCTGTTCAGCACCATCAAGTGAACAAGGCCAGCGAAGCCGCGCGCAAGGCGCCCGACACCGCGCGGCTCGAGGTCACGCTCGGGCACCGCTTCAACGACAAGGCACTCCTGGCCACGGCGCTCACGCATATGAGCGCCGAGGATTCGCGGCTGGCGAGCTACCAGCGCCTCGAATTCCTCGGGGACCGTGTTCTGGGCCTGTCGATCGCCGATCTGCTGTTCCGGCATTATCCCCAATCGGAAGAAGGCAATCTCTCGCGCCGCCTCGCCGATCTCGTGCGCAAGGAGACCTGCGCCGAGGTTGCGCAAAGCTGGAACCTCGGCCAGTTCATGCGGCTGGGCGAAGGCGAGATTCAGGGCGGGGCGCGGAAGAACAAGGCGATCCTGGCCGATGCCTGCGAGGCGATCATCGGTGCGGTCTTCATCGACGGCGGCTATGATGCGGCCCGCGGGCTGGTCGAGCGTGCCTTCGGCGAGCGGATGATGAAGCCGGTCCGGCCGTTGCGCGATGCCAAGACTGCCCTGCAGGAATGGGCGCAGGGTAAAGGTTACGTGACACCGACCTATAGCGAGCGCGGCCGCTCCGGCCCGGACCATGCGCCGGTCTTCGTGGTGGCGGCGAAAATCAACGGGCTCGCCGACGCCGAGGCGCGCGGCCCCTCCAAGCGGCTGGCCGAACAGGCAGCAGCCGAAGCGTTCCTGAGGCGCGAAGGCCTGTGGAACGACAACCCGGAAGGCGAGAATGTCTGAATCCGATCAACCCACGCGCTGCGGCTTCGTCGCGCTGATCGGCGCGCCGAACGCCGGCAAGTCGACGCTGCTCAACCAGTTCGTTGGCGCCAAGGTCTCGATCGTCTCGCGCAAGGTGCAAACGACGCGGACGCAGGTGCGCGGCATCGCGCTATCGGGCGCGGCGCAGGTCATCTTCGTCGACACGCCCGGCATCTTCGCGCCCAAGCGCCGGCTCGACCGCGCGATGGTGACGAGTGCCTGGGGCGGAGCGACCGATGCCGACCTGATCGGCGTGCTCGTCGATGTCGCCCGCTTCGAGCATGAAGAGAACACCGCGCTGCTCGAAAAGCTCGCCGAGCTGAAGCAGCCGAAGTTCCTGATCCTCAACAAGATCGACACGGTGCCGAAGGAGAAGCTGCTCGAGGTCACCGCCAAGGTGAACGAGCGCACGCAGTTCGAAGCGACCTTCATGGTCGCGGCGCTGACCGGCTATGGCGTCAAGGACATCCTGACCTGGCTGGAGACACGGCTGCCGCTCGGCCCCTGGCTCTACCCGGAAGACCAGATCTCGGACGCTCCCTTGCGCTTCCTTGCCGCCGAGATCACCCGCGAGAAGATCTTCGAGCGGCTGCACGACGAACTGCCCTATCGCTCCACCGTCGAGACCGAGAGCTGGGAGCAGAGGCCGGACGGCTCCGTCCGCATCGAGCAGACGATCTATGTCGAGCGCGAAGGCCAGCGTAAGATCGTGCTCGGCGAAGGCGGCCAGACCATCAAGGCGATCGGCCAGAAGGCGCGCATCGAGATTGCCGAAGCGGCCGAGGCCAAGGTCCATCTCTTCCTGTTCGTGAAGGTGCGCGAGAACTGGAGCGACGACCCCGAGCGCTATCGCGAGATGGGGCTGGAGTTTCCCAAGGGCAAAGGCTGAGGCGCGCCGGGAACCGCGATGCGCAGCGAGAAGGACAAGATGCTGGCCGGCGAGCTCTATCGCGCAGACAGCCCTGAGCTCATCGCCGATAATCGCCGCATCAGCGCCTGGATGGAGCGCTTCAACGCGACCATGGCAGCGCCCGAGCAACGGCCGGCGCTCATGAAGGAGGCGTTCGGCCATGTCGGGCGCGACGTCACGATCCGCCCGCCCTTCCATTGCGACTATGGCTACAACATCAGCCTGGGCGATGGCGTCTTCCTGAACTTCAACTGCGTCGTTCTCGATGTGGTGGCCGTGACCATCGGCGACGGCACGCAGATCGGCCCTGGCGTCCAGATCCTCACCGCGGATCATCCGCGCGATCCCGTTCAGCGCCGGCAGATGTTTGAATTTGGCCGCCCGGTTCGCATCGGGCGCAATGTCTGGATCGGCGGCGGCGCGATCATCCTGCCGGGCGTCACGATCGGGGACGATGCGATCATCGGAGCGGGCAGCGTGGTCACGCGCGATGTGCCCGAAGGCCGCACGGCGGTCGGCAATCCCGCGCGGCTGCGCCTGCTTTCCGGAGACGACAAGTCCGAGAGGTAGGTCGCGGCATCAGCGCGGCGAACCCGGCGACACCGCGACTTCGGTAGTGCAGCGCCGCGTCAAGACGCCACGCCGTCTCTTTGAAACTTGTCAAAATTCATTCATGAAAGACATTGTTCGAACGCGTTTCGTTTCCATCTTTGTTACTTGAAGACATTTCAGCAGGAGTGATTGCAATGAACGGCGCACCGCGCATCGCGCTTTTCATCGATGGCGCCAATCTCTACGCCACGTCGAAGCAGCTCGGCTTCGACATGGATTATCGGCGCCTGCTGCGCGAGTTCCAGGGCCGTGGCAACCTGATCCGCGCCTTCTATTTCACGACGCTCGTCGAGAGCGAGGAGTATTCCTCGATCCGTCCGCTCGTCGACTGGCTCGACTACAACGGCTACCGCGTCATCACCAAGGCGGCCAAGGAATTCACCGACGCCACCGGCCGGCGCCGCGTGAAGGGCAACATGGACATCGAGCTGGCGATCGAGATGCTCGAACTCGCGTCGCATCTCGACCAGATCTACCTGTTCTCCGGCGATGGCGACTTCCGCCCGCTGGTCGAGGCGGTGCAGCGCAAGGGCGTCAAGGTCTCGGTCGTCTCGACGATCTCGACCAATCCGCCGATGGTCTCGGACGAGCTGCGCCGGCAATGCGACGAGTTCCTGGACCTCGCCCAGCTGATGCAGAAAATCGGCCGCGACCCCTCCGAGCGCGCGAGCCGTGCAGGCGGCCAGGGCGCGCCCGGCACTCCCGGAAACCCGGCGCTGGAGCGGCGCTACGGCATCCGCCAGGGTGACGAACCCGTCGAGAGCTGATCCGGAGCGGCTCAGCCGCCCGATTTCAGAAGTCTCTGCTTGTCGCGATTCCAGTCGCGCTCTTTCTCGGTCTCGCGCTTGTCGTGCAGCTTCTTGCCCTTGCCGAGGCCGAGCTCGACCTTCGCCCTGCCCTTGTCGTTGAAATAGACCTTGAGCGGGATCAGGGCCATGCCCTCGCGCTGGATCGCGCCCATCAGCTGGTTGATCTGGCGGCGATGCAGCAGCAACTTCCTCGGCCGGCGGACCTCATGGTTGAAGCGGTTGGCTTCGAGATATTCCGGGATGTGGGCATTGAACAGGTAAAGCTCGGTCCCCATCGGGCCCGCATAGCTCTCGCCGATCGTCGCCTTGCCGCCGCGCAACGACTTGATCTCGGTGCCCTGCAAGGCGATGCCCGCCTCCAGGGTCTCCTTGATCTCGTAGTTGAAGCGCGCCTTGCGATTATCGGCGGCCAGCCTGTAGCGCTCGGGATCGGGTTTCTTCATGCGTTGCCGCCGAATCCATGTTCCTTGACGAGCGCTGCCATCGTCTGCGATTCCGATTCAGGATTGGCGCTCAAGCCGTTGAGAACGCCGAGCTTGTCGTCCTCCCGCCGGTTCTGGCTGAGCTTGAATTTGCCGATGATCGAAGCGATCTCGATCTCGATGCCAACGATGCCGCGCGTCTGCGCTGCGATGAAGGGCTCAGGCGCGTCGCTCACCGCCCAGGGCTCGGCGCGCGGCGCCTCCTGCTGGCGCGTCAGCGACTCGAGCTGGGCGCGCAGCCAGACGGCGTCGTCGATCGTGCGGGCCGGGCCGCGCACCTGCACCGTGACGTAGTTCCAGGTCGGCACGACCTTGCCCGTCTCCTGCTTGGTCGCATACCAGGCCGGCGTCACGTAGCGCTCCACGCCTGTGAAGATCACCAGCGTCTCGGCACCCGCCGCGATCGCTTTCCATTGCGCATTGGGGCGCGCGAGATGGGCGCGCAGAACGCCGTTCTCGCCCTCATCGGCATGCAGGACGAAGGGCACGGGATTGGCGATCAACCCACCCTCGCCCACTGTCACCAGCGTGGCGAGCGGATGCTGGCGGATGACCGCGTCGAGCTGCGCACGATCCTCGACCTTGAAATGACTGGGCTCGTACATCCCGGCTCTTCTCCCTGGCGTCGGCCGGGACGACCGGACGAGCGCAATCTCTACTTAGGCATTCAACAGCCCGGCGAACACCATCGCCTCGCGAATGACTTTGCCGGTCGCCGGCGTCACCGGCATCAGCGGCAGGCGAACCTCCTCCTCGATGCGACCGAGCAGAGCGAGGCCGTGCTTGGCGCCCGCGAGGCCAGGCTCCTTGAAAGTTGCGTCATGGAGCGGCACGAGCCGATCCTGCACCTTCAGCGCCGCGGCGTAGTCGCCCTTGAGCGCGGCCTCCATGAGATCGGCGCAGAGGCGCGGCGCGACATTGGCGACCACCGAGATGCAGCCATGGCCGCCGGCCGCCATATAGGCGAGCGCGGTCATGTCCTCGCCCGAGAGCTGGATGAAGTCCGCGCCCATGGCGTGGCGCTGCTGCGAGACACGGGCGAGGTTGGCCGTGGCGTCCTTCACCCCGGCGATGTGCTTCAGCTCGTAGAGCCGTGCCATCGTCTCGACCGACATGTCGACGACCGAGCGCGGAGGGATGTTGTAGATGATGATCGGGATGCCGACCGCATCGTTCACAGCCTTGAAGTGCTGGTACATGCCTTCCTGGGTCGGCTTGTTGTAGTAGGGCGTGACCACGAGCACGGCATCGGCGCGGGCCTTCTCGGCATGCTTTGCGAGGTCGATCGCCTCGATCGTGTTGTTGGAGCCGGCGCCGGCAATGACCGGAACGCGGCCCTTGGCCTGCTCCACGACGATCTCGACGACGCGCTTGTGCTCGTCATGGCTGAGGGTCGGGCTCTCGCCGGTGGTGCCGACCGGAACGAGGCCGGTGGAGCCATTGCCGATCTGCCAGTCGACCAGCGCGCGCAGTGCCTCTTCGTCGACCTTACCGGCTTTGAACGGCGTGACCAGAGCGGGCATCGAGCCGGTAAAGGCAATGTGCTTGGTCATGAGGACGATCCTGAACCGAAAACGTGGATGATAGGGCCGCCACACATAAACCGTCGTTCCGCCAAGGCAAAGCCGGCAACCCATGAAAATGCGTGGCCTCATAGTTAAACCTTCATAAACCCCCTTCACCGACCATCGACCAATGCCTGCTACAGGATGGAGACCCGCCATGGCCTCGCCTGCCGCCGCGCGGAGACTGCTCGGCCTGCTGCTGCCTGCCCTGCTCTGCGCCTCATCGACGCGAGCCGGCGACGACGGCATGCTTGTGAGCCAGCGCAAACTCGCCATGATCGGCGACATTGAGATCACGGGCGCCCTGCCGTCCTATCCACCCGCCGTCATGCGCGACGAGGATGCGATCAATCCGGATGCCGTGAAGGCGGCCGTCGCCGCCTATCGCCGCGGCGCGCTCGGAGAGGGCGACGATCTCGCTGCGCGGATCGACGACCGCGCGGCGCGCGCGCTGCTTGAATGGGTGGCGATCCTCGCCAATGCGGGCTCCGTGTCCTTCTCGCGGATCGACGCCTTCCTCCGCGAGCATCCGAATTATCCGGCCACGACCCGTTTTCGACGACGCGCCGAAGAGGCGCTGATCGCCGAGAAGAAGAGCCCCCTGGTCGTGCGCACCTTCTTCCATGGCCAGCAGCCGGTCTCGCCGGCCGGAAGGATTGCGCTCGCTCTGGCGCTCAAGGACGAGGGACGCACGGACGAGGCGATCGCTCTCGCACGCAAGAGCTGGCGCACCGATCCGTTCGGACAGGCGCTCGAGAAGATCGTCCTGAAGGAGTTCGAGACGGCGCTGACGAAAGACGACCATCGCCTGCGCACCGAGCGCTTCCTTTTCAAGGAGAGCGGCGAGGCGGCACTGCGCAATGCCGCTCGCGTCTCGGCCGATTATGTCGTGCTGGCCAGAGCGCGCCTCGCCAGCGCCGGTGCACGCCGGCCGATCTCCGATAAACTCATTGCCGCCGTGCCACCTTCCGTGCGCAGCGATGTCTCCTTCGCCTTCCTGCAGGCGCAGCAGGCCCGCCGCGGCGACAAGCTCGACGATGCGGTGAAGGCGCTCGCCAACATCCCGCGCGATCCGGCGCTGCTCGGGGATGGCGACGGCTGGTGGGAAGAGCGGCGCATCATCTCGCGCAAGCTCATCGATGCCGGCCAGCCGGCAAAAGCCTATGAGGTTTCCGCCGGCCATGGCGCCGAGGATGCGGCCGAGCGGATCGAAGCGGAATGGCATGCCGGCTTCGTCGCGCTGCGCTTCCTCAAGAAGGCCGATGTCGCGCTAAAGCATTTCGACGCGGCGGCGGCCATCGCCGAGACGCCGATCTCGGCCTCGCGCGCCGCCTATTGGCGGGGCCGTGCCTATGAGGAACTGGGCAAGACCGAGGAGGCAAAGGCCTCCTTCGGCAAGGCCGCCGAGCAACCGATCGCCTATTACGGACAACTCGCGCGGGCCAAGCTGGGCTTGGCCGGCCTGCCGCTGAGGAGTTCGGCCGCGGCCGGGCTCGAGGCGCTGCCTGGCCATCGCGGCGTCCGTTTGCTCTACCGCATCGGCGAGCGCGACCTCGCCACCGCGATGCTGAACGACCTGGCGCAGCGCCTTCACACCACCGAGGCGCTGGAGGCGGTCGCGGCCATCGCCCGTCGCGAGGCGGATGCGCGGGCGCTCGTCGGCATCGGCAAGGCCGCGCTGCAGCGCGGTTTCCCACTCGATATGGCCGCCTATCCGACCAACGGCATCCCGGAGTTCGACGTGCTCGGCGACCCGATGGAGAGGGCGATCGTTCACGCCATCGCCCGGCAGGAGAGCGCCTTCGAGCCGACCGCGATGTCGCAAGCCGGTGCGCGCGGCCTGATGCAGATGATGCCGGCGACGGCGCGCGAGACGGCGCGGCGCGCCGGCCTGCCCTTCGACTGGCAGAAGCTCGGACAGGATCCGCTCTACGCGGCGCGGATGGGCGCGGCCCATCTCAACGACCTGCTGAAGGAATGGCGCGGCTCCTACATCCTGAGCTTCGCCGCTTACAACGCCGGCTCGCCGAACGTGAAGAAATGGATCGCCGCCTATGGCGACCCGCGCGATCCGGAGGTCGACGCCGTCGACTGGGTCGAGCGCATCCCGTTCTCCGAGACGCGCAACTACGTCCAGCGCGTGATGGAGAATTTGCAGGTCTATCGCGAGCGACTGAACCAGCGCACAGCCTATCTGATCGACTACGATTTGAAGCGCGGCGGCAAGCGCGACTGAGGACCTGAAACCGCGCGTCATCCCGGACAAGCGGCTTTCAGCCGTGCCGGGATCCATGCCTGGACCTTTCCAGCAAACGCTCGGGCATGGATCCCGGGCCTCCGCTTCGCTGCGCCCGGGATGACGGCGGGGGTTCCGGCCGTACGTCAAATTCACACCGGAGATTTGCCGATGCGGCAATGATCTTTCCTGCCCGTTGCAATATTTGAAATTTTCAAATACCCCTTGCGGACAGCGGAGGGGTTTCGATGCTGCAGGACATTGCCGATTTCGCGCCGACGCTTCAGGCGTGGCGCCGCGACCTTCACGCCCATCCCGAAATCGCCTTCCAGGAATTTCGAACCTCGGACTTCGTCGCGCGGACGCTGGAATCCTTCGGCATCGAGGTGCATCGCGGGCTGGGCGGCACCGGTCTCGTCGGCGTCATCAAGGGCGCGGCCGAGGGGCCGACCATCGGGCTCCGGGCCGATATGGACGCCCTGCCGATGGATGAAGAGACCGGGCTCGACTACAGTTCGACGACGGAAACGACATTCCACGGCTGCGGCCATGACGGCCATACGGTGATGCTGCTCGCGGCGGCGCGCCATCTCGCCGCCAACCCACCCAAGCGCGGCAAGGTGCATCTGATCTTCCAGCCGGCCGAGGAGGTCGGACAGGGCGCCGAGCGCATGATCGCCGATGGGCTATTCGAGCGCTTCCCTTGCTCCGAGGTCTACGCGCTGCACACCATCCCGCTCTACGCGGAAGGAACGGCGGCCGTCCGATCCGGCCCGACGCTGAGCGGCACCACCGTCTTCGAGATCAAGGTCAAGGGCGTGGGCGGCCACGGCGCGGCACCGCACACCACCGTCGATCCGCTTCAGGTCGCGGCGCGGCTCGCGACCGAGATCTCCTCGATCGTCGGACGCCATGTCGACCCGATGGAGCCGGCCGTCATCAGCCTCGGAAGGCTCTCGGCCGGCACCGCCCCGAATGTCATCCCGGATACCGCCGAGCTCGGCGGCACGATCCGCACCTATGACCCGGCGACGGAAGCCCGCATCGTCGACAAGCTCGATGCGATCTGCCGCGGCTTCGCGCTGATGTCGGGCTGCACCATCACCTGCACGAAGAAGGCGGGTTGCCCGCCCTGCCTCAACGATCCGCGTGCGGCGGAAGCGGCTGCGGCCGCCGCCGGCACTGTGCTCGGCGAGGCCAATGTGAAGGTCGATCTCAAGCCCCTGCCCTTCTCGGACGACTTCGCGCTGATGCTGCGCGAGTGGCCCGGCGCCTATATCTTCCTCGGGCAGCCCGGCGCGATGTGCCACCACCCGACCTTCGATTTCGATGACCGCCTGCTCCCGATCGGCGCCAGCATCCTGTGCCGTCTCGTCGAGCGCCAGACGGGAGCCAACGCATGACCGCCGCCACCATCCAGATCGGGCAATCGCGCTCTCCCGCGATGGTCCGGCGCGCCGTGATCTCCTCGGTGATCGGCAACGGCCTCGAATGGTACGACTTCCTGGTCTACGGCTTCTTCGCCACGGTCATCGCACAGGTCTTTTTCCCGAGTTCCGACCCGCTCGTCTCGGCGCTGCTGACGGCTGCGACCTTCGCGATCTCCTTCCTCGTCCGGCCTATCGGCGGCGTGCTGCTCTCGACCTATGCCGACCGCTTCGGCCGCAAGCCGATCCTGACGGTGATGATCCTGATCATGGGGTTCTCGACCGTGCTGATCGGGCTGACGCCGAGCTATGCGACGATCGGCATCCTCGCGCCGATCCTCGTCATCATCGCCCGCATCCTGCAGGGCATCTCTGTCGGTGCCGAATTCGCCTCCGCCACGGCGATGCTGGTGGAATACGCGCCGCCCGGCCGCAAGATGACCTTCGGCAGCTTCCAGATGTGCTCGCAGGCGCTGGCGCTCGCGCTCGCGGCCTTCTCCGGCTATGCGCTGGCGACGCTGCTGTCACCCGAGGCACTCCAGAGCTGGGGCTGGCGCATCCCCTTCCTGCTGGGATCGCTGATCACGCCACTCGGCTTCTACATCCGCCGCTTCGTCGACGAATCTCCCGAATACGAGAGCGAGGGCGGCAAAAGCGCCAGCCGGACGCCGTTCCGGGCCGTGCTGGCCGAGCATCGCAACGCGCTGCTGCGCTGCTTCGGCATCATGATCCCCGGCACGGCCTCGAACTATGTCTGGTTCATCTTCCTGCCGGGCTATGTGGTGCGGCAGCTCAAGCTGCCCTTCACCAGCGCGATGCTGAGCTCGCTGATCGGCGGCATCCTGCTGTTCATCTTCGTGCCGATCATGGGCCATCTCGCCGACCGGTGGAGCGCCTTCCGAATCTGGCTGTTGGGCATGCTGAGCTTCGCGCTGCTGTCCTATCCGCTGTTGGCCTATGTCGTGGCTGTACCGAGCTTCGAACGCCTGCTCATCGCACAAGCGATCTGCGCGCTGTCGATCGCGGCGATCTGGGCGCCGACGCCGGGCCTGCTCGCCGGCATGTTCCCGACCGATGTGCGCTCGACCGGCATGTCGATCGCCTACAATGTCGTGGTGCTGCTGTTCGGCGGGCTCGCGCCCTTCACCCTGACCTGGCTGGTGGCGAAGACGGGCTCGGACATGGTTCCGTCCTACTATCTCCTTGCCTGCACCGCGCTGTCGCTGATTGCGCTCGGGCTGGCGAGCCGGACAAGCAGCCCTCGCTAGCCCCGCCGGCGATGCCCCTCGAACCCTTCCTGACCTTTCGGCTCGACCAGTTGAGCCAGACCGCGATGGCGAAGGCCTCGCGGGTCTACAAGGAGCGGCTCGGCCTCAATATCCGCGAGCTGCGCGTGATGCGCGTGATCGGCGACACTCCGGGCCTGTCGTCCCGCGCGCTGTCGGACGGGGCCCTTATCGAGCAGACGCTTGTTTCCAAGCATCTGCGCAAGCTGGTGGATCAAGGCTACGTCCAGCGCGAGATCGAAAGCGCCGATGCTCGCCGCGTCGCGCTCCGACTGACGGCAAAGGGGACCGCCATCCGTCAGGAGGCCGACCGGCTGGGCGAGGAACTGGAGCGCGATTTCCTCGCCGTGCTCACGCCGGAAGAACTCGACAGCCTCAATCGCTGCCTCGCCAAGCTGAAAGGCTGGGGCGCATCCTGACGGCCGGCAGTCCAAGACCGGCTTTCGCACCCGGCGCCACCGTGATTAGGTGCGGATCCGCCTTGCCCTTTCCGAGTCCTGCATGACATCCGAGCCCGGTTTCATTTCCCGCTTCGTCAGCGCCCGCGACGGACTCAAGCTGCATCTGCGCGATTACGGCCCGCTCGAAGCACCCGCGCTGCCCATTATCTGCCTACCCGGTTTCGCGCGCACGGCGGCCGATTTCCACGAACTGGCCCTGGCTTTTGCCCAGGACGACGCCAAGCCGCGCCGCGTGCTGGCGCTCGACTATCGCGGCCGCGGGCTCTCCGACTACGACCGCGACTGGAAGAACTACGACATCCGCATCGAGCTCGACGACCTGATGCAGGTGCTGGTGGCGATGGGGGTCGAACAGGCCGTCTTCGTCGGCACCTCGCGCGGCGGGCTTCTGACCATGGCGCTGGCGGCAGCACGCCCCGCCGTGATCCGCGGCGCCGTCCTCAACGATGTCGGCCCGGTGATCGACGCGCGCGGCCTGCTGCGCATCCGCGGCTATGTCGGCAAGCTGCCGATGCCGCGCAGCTTTTCGGAAGGGGCCGAGATCCTGAAAAGGCTCTCCGACCAGCATTTCCCGGTGCTGAGTGAAGCCGAATGGGAGGTGATGGCCCGCCGGACCTGGACGGATCGCGACGGCGCGCTCAGGCCGGACTACGACCCCCAGCTGATGAAGGTCCTCGAAGAGCTCGACCTCGAGACGCCGCTGCCGGTGTTGTGGACCTATTTCGACGGCCTCAAGGCCGTGCCGCTGCTGGCGATCCGCGGTGCCAATTCCGACCTTCTGGCAGAAAAGACATTGCAGGACATGGCCGAGCGCCATTCCGACTGCGAGATTTATACCGCCCCCGGTCAGGGCCACGCCCCGCTGCTGGGCTCGAATGAGATGATCCGGCGCATCGGCAAGCTGATTGCCCGGGCCGAGCGGCGCGCGGCCTGAACCGGTTCAGGATTTCGAGGGTCCGGCCTTGGTTTCGCCCTCGGGCAAGGCGGCAACGTTGTCCAGGCCGGCGGAGCCGTCATCCCGTGAGGTCTCGACCAGCCCCCGCCTTGGCGCGGGTGGCGAATTCCGGCTCCCGCCTGCCGCAAGCACCTTCGCCTGGCCGACCCAGTCCTCGCGCTCGATGCGGCCGGGAAAGGCGAGATAACTGCCGACCCATTCGACGTTCTCAGCGGTCCAGGTTGCGATCTGCTCGAAATGCCAGATGCCGAGGCCATGCAGCCGACCCTCGTTCTGGCGGCCGACGCCCTTGATCAACTTGAGATCGTCGGCCTTGTCATCGCGTGCCGTCGCGAGGCCTGACGGGCGCTGGCCGGGCAGTTCGGCCTCGTTGGCAACCGGCGCAAGCGCGCCGGCAGGCTTCGCAACGGATGGCTCGGCCACAGCTGCAGCCGGTCGGGCCGGCACCGATGGCATCGATTTCTGCGCAGCCACTGGAGCAGTCTCTGCAGCCATCCTCTTGGGAACGAGGCTGGCGCAGACGCAGCCGATCCAATACGCCGCTGCGAACAGCAAGGCCGACTCCACCCAGGTCGCCGCCATGCCGTTCAGCCACTGGAACCATGTCAGGGCAGCACCGCCCGCCCAGAGCAGAGCGAGGACGGTCCAGGCGCCGCTCCACAGGCGCGGCTTTCCGCCATCGTTGCTGATCCAGCCCATGGCCAGCCCCAAGCCGAAAGCGGCGAGCAGGAACCAGACGAACTGGCTGGCGAGATAGAGCATGTCCGCCTCCTACTTCGCCACGGTGAACTGCACGCGGCGGTTCATCGTCTTGGCTTCCGACGTGTCATAAGACACCAGCGGACGCGCACTGCCATAGGCCTTGACCGTGAGCTGGCCCGGATCGATGCCGCGCCGCGTCAGCTCCTCGCGCACGCGCAATGCTCGCCGCAGCGACAGATCCTGATTGTCGAAGCCGTGCCGCTCGCCGTCGCGGTTGGCGTGTCCTTCGATGGTGACCGGAGCGCCCGGGCATTTCTTGAGGATGGCCGCCGCCTCGCCGATCACCCGCTCCGTCGTCGTGTCGAGCTCGACGACGGATGTGCCCTGCCCGAACAGGACCGTGTTTTGCCTGGTCAGATTGTCGAGATCATTCTGGCAGCTCGCCGGTGGATCGACCACGCAGCCAGTCTGGCGCAGACCGATCACGGCATCGGCCTTGAAGCCCGGCGGCAGACCTGAGGACGCGCTGGTCTCGACCTCGCTCTTGACCAGTTCGCGGCAGGTCAGGCCGCGGATGGCGATCCGCTCATCCTCGATAGACGCCGAGCCGAGATCGAGACGCAGCAGATCTGTGAGAACCGTTCGTATGGCGGCCCCGAAACCGGGCGGAGCTCCCGGCACGACAACCGCTGTGTCTTCGAGCCGGTCCTTGAGCGGGGAATCCGCGATAAGTCCACGCAGGGCCGCCCGCATTGCCTCGTCCGGCAGATAGCCGGACAGTCGCATGCCGGTGCGGTCCATGGACAGCGCCAGGCCATAGGGCCGCACCACGATACTATCCGGCAAAGAAGACGGCACGCTGAGGCCTGCCGGAGCCCCTCGGGCAAGGATGTCGCGCAGCGCGGCGAGCCCCGCAGCGTCCGCAACCTCGCCCGCCATGACGAAAGCCTTGTCGCGAACCGACACCGAGCCGGATTTCAGCTTCGACAGCACGTCGAGCGCGAAAGACAGCGATGCCGGGATGTCGAGTTCGGAGCGCAGCGCAGGCGCGACAGCCATGAGGTCGTCGATCGCCGTTTCCGCGAACAGGCGGCGCGCAGCGGTAAGGACGCCGGTCCGAACCGGCTCGCTGGGCAGCGCTCCCTCCAGAGCGATGCGACCATCGGTGCGCCTCGCGGTCCAATCGAGCAGGACCGCAACCGACGGCGCGGTTGCCGGCGCACCGGCTACCGCGCCGGAGGCCATCGGTGGCGCAGCAGTGCCAGAGGCCGAAAGCCCAGGCCCGGCGGTGTCACGAGGTGCGGGCGCGGCGGGCAGCACATCGTCCAGGATCAAGCCCGGCACCTCAGGCAAGGGCACGACCACAGGGACCGGCGGCGGCTCCGGTGGGCAATCGACCGCGACACGCGCGACCGAATCCGGCCCATCCATCTGGGCGATCTGCAGGCGCAGGGCCTGGCAGGCGTCGTAGCTGTCCGGGCCTTTGCCGGAGAGCGTGTAGACGTCGCCAGTGATCTCGGCCCTGCCCTCGCGGAGGCGGGCGAGATCTACGGCAGCGCGGGCAACCTTCTCGGGGAACGCCGACGGCGCACCGGCGCCCGGCTGCAATTCGTCGCGCAGGGGGACGGCTGCTCCAAAGGCGCGTTTCACCGAGTCGAGAAGCTGCCTGCGCACCTCCTCATTCGGATAGAAACCACGCAGGACGAGCGCGTTGCCGGCGCTGCGCTCGGCGCTCCAGCGATAAGGCGCGATGGTCGGCGGCTCGAGATCGCACGTCACGGCCCGGAATCCGGAATGAGCTGGCTGCGCCGCGGCAGCCTCGAGCGCGCGGAACGCGTCGGGACTCGCGGCTTTGCCTTCGATGCAGAAGCGGCCATCGTCGAGCGCGATCCGGCCCGAGGCCAATCTGGGCAATTCAGCGATCATGGAGGCGGTCATCGCGGCGAAGCCTTCGGGCGCTCCGAAGGCGACGATCTGGCGGTCGTCGATGCGCAGCCCCGGCAGCGCGCGCGCCGCAGCTGCGAGATTGGCCGAGGCCGTGTCGAGATCCGGAACGAAGCCGCCGAGCGCGACATTGTCCGCCGAGCGCGCGGCGAACCAAGAGTAAGGCTTCTGTGCCACGACCTGGGACAGTCCTCCGAACGCACGGCGGACGCCGAATTCGCTTCGAAGCTGCGACATCGCCTTGTTGGCGCCGTCGGTGGAGAGAACCTCGCCGCCTATGGTGACGTCCCGGCCCTCGACCTGAGCCACGACCGGGCGAGCGCCCGGCGTCTTGCCGGCAACCGCAGCCACGGCCTGCACGGCCCGGGCACCGACGTCGCGCTCGATCGCATCGTCCAGTCCGAGATTTCCCGCGCCCCATAGCAGAGCCAGCGGAATCAGCCCCCAGATCCAGCGCGCCGGCTGCGACATGTCTTGCCCCCTACCCCTGCGTCCGCTCAGCGTGGGCGCAGGCATCCGATGATCGCGACCGCCCTACCTTATCAATGGCTTACCAGGCGACCCGTAGATATCGATCCAACCGCCGCCTTGCTCCACGTCTTCTTTGAGACTGCTAGCAAGAACGGCGCATACGCTAGATCAGGCCCGACGACGCGCGCTCGTCAACCGCGAAGCCTCGGCAACCCACAGACAATAAAAAAAGCCCCGGGTTTCCCCGGGGCTTCCGACTGAGATCGGAGACCGATCAGAAGTCGCGCTGGATGCGAAGGCGGCCGGAGAGCGTGTCTTCCGACTTGATGCCGAGCACGCCGCTGCGGACGTTGGCGTTGCTGACGACACCGACCGGCGCACGGACGTCGAGGTGCGAGTAGAGCACTTCGACACCGATATCCAGGCCGGAAACCGGCGACCAGATCACGTTGGCAGCGACCAGGAATTCCTTCGGGTCCAGCGAGCGCGAAGCCAAGAAGAGCTGCGAGTTGTCGTTGTAGCCGAGCTTGAGTTCCGAGTACGACGCGCTGATCTCGGTGCGGATCGTCGGGGTCCAGAAGTGGCGGAACGCCGCGACGAGCGACCAGCCGGTCGAGTTATCGATGCTGCCGGTGACCGGGTTGATCGAGGCGTCAGCCAGGCTCAGGCGGCCGAGACGGCCGAGGCCGAAGCTGCCACCGGACCAGCCGAGGTAGCCGAGAGCGCCGTCCGCATAAGCGGCCTGCAGCCACAGGGCATCGCCAGCGGCGAGCGACGGCAGGTTGATCTTGACGCCGCCCTGGATGGCCCAGGCAAATTCGTCACCATTAACTGCAGCGACGTTCGCAAGCGTGGCGTAGTTGCGCTGGCCGACGGCGCCCGACAGCTGAGCGGAGCCCCAACCCTGATCGACGCGCAGCGAGGCGATGAGATCCGGGTAGTCCTGACCCTGGGTGACAGCAGCGCCGCCGTTCACGAACAGAACCGGATCTTGGATGATGCCGCCGAGCTCACGACCAACCGTGCCCGAGGTGCGGTCTTCGAGCGACACCGTCGCCGAGAAGCCCGAGCCGAAGGTGGCGGTGTAAGCCAACAGGTTGACGCGCGAGTCTGCCGTACGGATCGAAGCGAAGTTCAGGTCCGAAGCGTAGAAGTCGAAGAACGACTGAGCGCGACCAGCGGTGATCGGGCCGAACTGGACGAAGGCCAGATCGAGCAGCGAGGTGGTGGCGGAGCTGGCAGGGCCGCGGCTGAGGCCGGGGACGTTGGAGCCGACGTTGAACGGACCGGTGCCGGAAGCGTAGATGCCGGTGTTGTTGGTCAGCTCATAGCGGATGAAGGTGCGCAGCGTGCCGTAGGCGGTCTGCGTACGGACGTCGACGTTCAGGCGGCCACGAGCACGAGTGCCGTAGGCATCCTGGAAGTCGCTGTAACGCTCGCCGACGGCGTACTCGGCGCGGACGCGGCCCGAGATGCGCAGGCAGGAGTCGGTGCCGGGGATGTAGAAGAAGCCAGCGCCGTAAGCGGTGCAGACGCGAACGTATTCGACCGGAGCGGCCTTCCGCGAGGGAAGGTCGGCGGCCTGAGCCCCGGCGACCGCGGCGATGCCGGCGGCGGAACCGAGGAGGAGGCTCTTGACGAGCTTCATTTGGTAACCTCCAAAAGAGTTTCGAGACCCTCGGGCTTCAGCCTGCCCCCCGCCCCAGACTTTCAGCCTGATCGCAGAACCTGCCTGTTCCCGGTCTTTCGCCTGCGTCACCGACCTATTTCGGTGGCGAAGACGAAAAACAGCGACCGGGAACGTCCCGACGCATCACCACCATACGAATGCGGGCTCGCCGATCAACCACGATCCGCCTGTCAGACCTGTGTATGGGGTGCTTTGAAATCCGGTGTTGCAGGCGAGCCACGCTTTGACGCTCGAAATTTACGAAGCATTAACCTCACAGGCTCGCGACGGCCCGTTTTGAAGCCGTCCAAACGGGAATCGGATGCGCTCCGCGTGTCCTAAGCCGCGAATCCCGTTGGATAGCGATTCTCAACCGGCTCCGGTTCAGTATTCCCACTCGGCGCCGATCCCGACTGCGGCGCTGCCGTCTGCCCCGGTCTCCGCCTGGAGCTTCAGGCGCTTCGTCACATCGATGCTGACCGAGACGCCGCTATCCTCCGGCTTGGAGCCGACCTTCACGCCAACGGAGACGTTGTCGCTGATGTAACGCGACGCTCCAACGGTCGGACCGCCCTCTCCCATCTGGATGTCGAGATTGTCGACGCCGAGCGACTTGCGCAGCCGCTCGAAGGTGTCGTCCCCGCCGCCACCGGCGAATTGCGCGGCAGCCTGGGCGAGCTGAAGGGCCTGGAAGGCCGAAAGCGAGCCAGAGGCACGGGCGAACAGCAGCCGCGACAGCACTTCGTCCTGTGGCAATTCAGGCTGGGAGGTGAAGGCGAAGCTGGGCTGGTCGGCCGGGCCGCTGACGATGACCTTGGCTGTCACGTCACCAGCGCTCGTCTCGGCAACGAAGTCCAGTTCGGGAATCAGCCCACCGGCGAAGGTGAGCCGGCCGCGGCTGAAGTCGAGGCGCTGGGTCAACACGCTGAGGCGGCCGCGACGCAGTTCGAAGCCGCCATTCAGCACCGGTGCGGACGAGGTGCCGGCAATGCGAATCTCGCCGCCGAGCTCGGCATCGATGCCGCGGCCGCGGATGAAGACGCGGCTCGGCGCCGAAACCGTCAGGGCGAGCGTCGCGTCGAATGCCGGGGCAGCGCGACCACGGCCGCGAGCCTGGCGCGCCTTGCGCTCGGCAGCGAGGCGGGCAGCGGCGGTGCCGCGGGCATTGATGTGCTTGATGCCGTCGACAGGTCGGAGCGAGGCGGGCAGCCTGTCGGGAACGGAAACCTCGAGCGAGACGATGTCGATGCGCCCGCCGATCCGCGGGCGCTGGGCGAGCGGCCCGCTGATTTCGAGATCCAGCCCCGCGACGGCCGTGACAAGTCCGCTTGAGACGAGCTGTGCGCGCTCGCCCCGAATGCGGATATTGCCGGGGAAGCCGGCGGCCGGATCGACTTTGACCTGACCGCTGCCCGAGATCGTGCCGCCATTCGGCGCGCGGGCCGAAGCGCGCTCGATCGTCAGATTGTCGCCATTGGCGGCGATGCGGGCTTCGATGGCGTTGAGCCGGATGCCCTGCAGCGCATCGGTGAAGCTGCCGTTCGACAGCGTCGCGTTGCCGCTCAGGCGCGGCGCGGACGCGGTCCCGCCAGCGCGCATATCGATGGCGACATTTCCGGTGACGCGCTGGCCGTTTACGGCGAGCATCGTATTGGCGATCGCGGCGTCGACACGGCCCTGCGCGGAGAGATCGAGCGGCCCCGTGGCGTTGAGCGGCGCCGTGCCTCGCAGCGTCAGGCTGGCGCCACGGCCGGCATTCACGGTGGCGGAAACGCTGGTGGCGTCGCCCTTGAAGGCGCCCTCTCCGGTGATCTCGACCGGTGGCAAGCCGGCTTGCCGGGTCTCGGGCGTGACGAGTTGCGCGATCCGCAGCTTCCACGGGCCGGAGAGATCGCCTGGCTTGCCCTTGATCTGCGCCTCGGCATTCAGGGTGCCCGACAGGTTCAGGTTCGGCGAAGCGATACGGGCGGCCGAGAGCGGCACGTCGCGGGCGGCGAAGCGCAGATCGAGCGTCTCGCCGGCGCGGCCATCGAGCGTCACCCTGCCCTTGTCGATCATCAGGGCGAGGTTGGCGATCTCGACGCCGGAGGCGAGGAAGCTCAGCGAGGCCGGATTGGCGAGCGTGATCGCGCGGCCGTCACGGCGAGCGTCGAAGGAGGCGATCTCCAGCTTCAGCGGCTCGCCGGGCACCAGCCGGCCGGCGCCCTTGAGCGCAAAGCCGCGCGCGCTCGCGCTCAGCGTGAAGGCGCTGGCATCGAGCGCGCCTTTCGAATCGAAGCGGATCGCGCTGATCGTCTCGCCGGCGGCAACAGCGCGGTCGATGGCGATGGCCGCATCGAGCATCGGGCGGCCATAGATGTCGCGGGCGCCGACCCTGGCATCAAGCTTGTCGATCGAGACCGACGGCCTGGCGAGGCGCGATCCACGCGCGGTCAGGTCGATGTCCTGCCGCCCGTCCGGCGTCGCCAGCACGATATCGGCATCGAGCTGGCCGCCGAGCTTGGTGAGCGCCAGCGCCGAGAGATCGTCGAGATTGCGCGCGGCCAGCGTCAGGCGGCCGGCGGCGCGGCTCGCGGGATCGAGCG
Source organism: Bosea sp. NBC_00550 (assembly GCF_026020075.1). Lineage (NCBI taxonomy): Bacteria > Pseudomonadati > Pseudomonadota > Alphaproteobacteria > Hyphomicrobiales > Alloboseaceae > Allobosea > Allobosea sp. NBC_00550. The sequence goes on along the minus strand of NZ_CP102772.1, from coordinate 477,517 downwards.
TGAGCCCGCCATTCAGCCGGACCGAGCCGATGGCGAGATCGAGCGTGGAGAGATTCCAGCCGTCGTCCGGCTGACGCGCGAGCTGGATCGTGCCTGTCGCCGGCTTCGAATCCACCTCGCCGGCCAGATTGACGCGCGCATCGAGCGCGCCCTGCAGGTCCTTCACCACGGCATCAATGCCAAGGCGCTGGATCGGGCGGCCCAGCGCGGTGGCATTGGCGAGGGCGATGCGCGCCGTGGCATCGAGCCGGTTCTGCGGGCCGGTGAGTTGCGCAGTAATGTCGCCGCGGCCGGAAAGACGCGGATCGGCGCGCTTGAGATCAGGCAGGGCGAGCGCGAGCTTGAGATCGGATTGCTGCCGGCCGATCGAGCCATCGGCGGTGAAGGCCGCATGCTGGCCGGCGACGCGCAGGCCACTCACCGTGTAGTCGCCGGCAAGCGCATTGACCCGCCCGGCGAGTGTCAGGCTGCCGGCGAGAAGCCGGTCCACGGCGGCCGTCCCGGTGGCGAGGCGCTCGGCCTTGCCGTCCAGTATCGCCGTATAATCGTTGAGGCGCGGGGTCGCGTCGAGATCGGCCGTGACCTCCGCCCTGCCCCCGAGCGGACGCTCGGCGAGATCGCTCAGCCGGGCGAGGTCGGGGAGCACCGCCGTGAGTTGGCCGAGGATACGGGCCTGGCCGAGCTTGCCCTTGTAGTCGAGCTCGACGCCGGAAAGGGCGAGCTTCAAGGTCTCGAAATCGGCCGTGCCGTCATCCTGCCCGGTGCCACGCAGGGTGAAGGTCACCTTGTCGCCCACGGCGCGCGCCAGCGCCTTGTCGGCCAGCGCGATCCCGCTGGCCTCGCCGTCCGAGGTCAGCGTGATCCGGGTGCCGGGCTCACCGATAATGCCGCTCGGCGTGGCATTGAAGGTGAGTGCGACCTTGCCGAAGCGACCAGTCGGCAGGTTTGCATCCTGCGCGTTGAGGGTCGCCACGACGGTCGGGCCGGCGACGGGCCCGCGGATCGTCGCATCGAAGGCGAGCTTGCCGATCTCCGCGCCCGAGGCGACCGTGCGGCCGTCGGCATTAGGCCGGGACGCGGCGCTGACACGCATGTCCAGCGTCTTGTCGGCATTGTAGCGGCCGAGCACGTCGAGGCGGGCCAGGGCTGAGACCAGCGCGAGGTTGCGGATATCGACGCCACCGTCATCGCGGAAGCCGACCGAACCGTCGAGCCGGGTCGAGCCGGCGAAAACCGGCGCCACCGGCGGCGGCATCAGCCCTTCGATGCGCGCGTCGAGCGCAAGCGCGAGCTGACGCTCGGCGCCCGCCCGCGCGAGCGTCGCGGAGCCCTCGGCCCCGATGGTCGGGCCGGCCGTGAAGGTCAGGTTCGAGCGGAAGGAATCGAGCGGGCCGTCGCCATTGAGGTCGAGCTTCACCGGCGGCTCGCCCGGCAGGCCCGCGACCTTCGAGATCAAGCCGCCGGCAGGCTCGTCGAGCTTGGCGGCGAGTTGCAGGCGCGTCGACTGCGGCACGAAGGCCAGGTTGACGTTGAAGGTGCCGCCCATATCGAGACGGCGCGCCTCGAGCTTGAGGTCGAGCCCCTCGCTCGGCGGGCCGAGCGAGGCCGAACCGGTGGCGCCGAGGCGTGCGGCGACGCCAAGGACGGGCTGGCCCAAAGCGAGCTCGTTGAGCTGGAAGGCGCGGAGGATGACCTTGAGCGGCAGTTCCGGCAGGATCGGCTCGTTGCTCGGCGCCGTCGTGCCGGCCGGCTGCGGGGCCGGCTTGCGCAGCACTTCAAGCTTGCCGATCTCGAGGCGGTCGACATCGAGCCGGCGCAGCAGCAGGGCGCTGCGGGTCCAGATCAGTCGGACACGGTCGAGACGCAGCCAGGCGCCGTCGCGATCGGAGAGGACGATGTCGCGGATCTCGACATCGGAAGAAAGCGCGCCATTGACCTCGCCGATCGAGACCTGGCTAGTGTCGCTGGACAGCGCCTTCGAGATGAGATCGGCGACGATGCCGCGGTCGGTCTGGGCATTCTGTGCAAAGCCGCCGAAATGGGCCGAGGCGAGGAAACCCGCCATGAGCAGAGCGAAAAGCCCCGCCACCCTGCGAGCCCTCATTCGGAGGAGCGGCGAAGCGGCGTCTCGCAGGATGTTCCAGGAGGTTCCAAAACCCGCTGGAGCGCCCTTCGAGACGCGCCTTGCGGCGCTCCTCAGGACGAGGGCTTTCATCTTGGCGAAGTCGGTGAGGAGGCGGCGCATCAGAAGGCCTGCCCGATGCTGACATAGAGGGCGACCGGCTTGTCGCCCTTGCGCGGGTTGAGCGGTGCGGCGACGTCGACGCGGATCGGCCCGATGCCGGTATAGTAGCGCAGGCCGAGGCCGGCGGCCATCTGCAGCTTCTGCTTGCCGTCCGGGAAGCTCGATTCGAAGGCCGTGCCGGCGTCGAAGAAGGGTACTATGCCGATTGTGTCGGTGATCTTGATGCGCGCTTCCGCCGAGAGCTCCAGCAGGCTGCGTCCGCCGATAAGTTGGCCGTAGGGACCGAGCGGCGCCAGGCTGCGATAGGCATAGCCGCGCACGGAGCCGCCGCCGCCGGCATAGAAGCGCCGCGTCGCCGGGATCTCGTCGAGGCTCGCGCCCGAGATCGAACCGAAGCCGACCCGGCCGGCCAGCACGTAGCGAGCGTCCTCGTCGAGCGCATAATAGGCCGAGACTGCGCCCTTGGTCTGGTAGATGCCGACGGTCGAGCCGAGGAAGGTCGGATAGGGTGTGAAGGATGCGATCGCCCGGAAACCGCGCGTGGGATCGAGCAGGCTGTCGGTCGAATCGTATCTCACCGAGAGCGGGATGCCGACCAGCGTGTAGTCGATCTCGCCGAGCACGTCGCTGGTCTGGCCACGCTCGACCTCGATGCCGGCCTGGACCGAGAAGGTGTCGCTGAAGCGGTGGCGGATCGCGGTGGTGACGTTGGCGTAGCGGGCGGTATAGCCGCCATAGCGGTTGGTGCCGACCCGCTCGCGCGTCGCGACACCGTCGAGCAGCCAGTCGTAACGGCTCCCGCCCAGCGCCGGCTTGATAAAGCTGAAGCCGAAACGGGCGCCGATGTCGGATTCGTTGAAATCGCCGAAGCTCTGGATCTTGGTGCCGTCGATGCGCGGCGCCAGGAAGATGCTGCCTTCGAGCCGCAGCCGCTCGGCGCCGCCGAACAGGTTACGATGCTCCCAGTAGGTCTTCACTGCCGGGCCGTCGATCGTCGAGTAGCGGGCCGAGAAGCCGAGCAGGCGCTTCGGCCGTTCGGTGACCTCGACGAAGATCGGCAGGTTGCCGGCGCTGTCGAGCTTGTCGCCCTCGCGGATGCGGACCGAGCCCACGGCGGGAATCGTCGCGATCGAGCGGCGCGTATCGGCCAGCGCCTTGGGCGAATAGGGATCGCCGGGCTCTAGATAGATGAAGGAGCGCACGACCTCGGGCGGAATCTCGTCGGTCTGGCCGATGGTGATGTCGCCGAATCCTGCGAGCGGGCCGGGATCGAGGACATAGGTCACGTCCATGATGCCGGTGGCGTGGTCGACGACCGGCCGGAACTCGACCATCTTGGCGAGCGGACGCGACTGGGCGCGCATATAGTCGACCAGCGCGGCCTGCGCGCTGCGCAGCGCCGCCGACGTCGCCGGGTCGCCCTCCTTCAATTTCGAGACCTTGAGCGGATCGGCGATCGCCGGCGGGCCGGGCTCGTCGCGCTCGACCACATCGATCTTGCGCAGGCCGAAGACCTTGCCGGGGCGGACCTTCACGATGATCGGCACCGCGTCGCGGTTGCGATGTGCCTCCAGCGCCCGGATCAGGGTGGCGTTCGGCTCGACCGCGACCGTCAGCGAGACCCCGTCGACGACCAGGGCGACATCGGCATTGAAATAGCCCTGCGACCAGAGGGCATCGATGAGCGGGTTGAAATCGGCCGCCATGCGACGCGCCAGCGTCTCGCCATCGGGCGGCGCATCCTGCCGCAGGCGATAGAGCAGCGAAGCATCCTGCAGCGTGCGGGTCAGCGCCTTCGCGCCCTCGGCATCGCCGAGATCGAAGTCGAGCTTGTAGGGCAAAGTCGTGGCGCTCGGCGCCGGCGGCTCGTCCTTCTTGGTGAAGAGGCCGAAGACATCGAGCGACGACAGATCGAAAGCCCGGGCAGCGTCAGCCTGCAGGCCCAGCAGTGTGGCAAACGCACAGCCGCCGCTCAGAGCGACGGCATGCCCTGCCCTACGCCAAAACCGCATCCGCCCTCCAAGCCACCCCGCCACACACAATCGAAACAGCGTCCGATACCCGCCGCCATCATAGGGCGGGAGCCGGCATGCGCAATGCTCAAGGACCCAGCGAGCCTCCGCGGCGTTCCTGAGATCGCGGACAGCCTTGTTCCGAAAAGCCTAACCATTGGTTGTCAGCGGCCATGCCAACCGGGCAGGACAAGATGATGTTGACCCCTCGTTAGAACGATTTGAGCTAAGACGCCCCCATGTCCGGCACCATCCTGCTGCTCACGCAAGCTCTGATCTATTTCGGCGTCATGGCCATGCTGTTCCGGCTGCGCCACCTCATGGGGCTCGGCGCCTTCCTCTGCGCGCTCGGCGTGATGCACTTCCTCGAGACCTATCTGGCTGCGGTCTTCTTCATCGAATTGCCCTTCGGCCTGCTCTCGCCGGGTTCGACCGTGCTGTTCTCGGGCAAGCTCGCGATCATCCTGCTGTTCTACATCCGCGAAGACGCCGAGACGGTCCGGCAGCCGATCTACGGGCTGCTGATCGGCAACTTCCTGATGGTCGCGCTGGTGGCGACGCTCAGGCTCTACGGCGCGCCCGTCACCCTGCCCGGCTACAACCCCGATCTCGTGCTGATCGACCAGATGGGCGCGCTGATGGTGTGGGGCACGACGCTGCTCTTCATCGATTCCATCGCGCTGATCCTGCTCTACGAGAAGCTGCGCCTCCTGCTCCCGCGTTCGCTCGTCCTGCGCGCCTGTATCAGCCTGGCGATCATCCTGACCTTCGATCAGGTCGGCTTCTTCATCGGGCTGCATCTGGTGACCGGCACGCCGCTGAGCGCGCTCTTCGGCGGCTGGGTGGCGAAGATGGGCGCGGCCGCCACCTATGCCGCGCTCATGGGCCTCTACCTCAACCTGTTCGAGCGCAGGACATCGGAACTCGCGCCCCAGCCGCTCTCGGATGTGTTCCACAAGCTGACCTACCGACACAAATACGAGGAACTGCTCGGCAAGAGCGGCCAGGACGCGCTGACCGGCGCCCTGACCAGGGAGCGGTTCGAGACCCTCGGCCAGGCCATTCTCGCGCGGAGCGCCGCGACGAAACGGCCGATCAGCCTCGCGATCCTCGATGTCGACCACTTCAAGAGCATCAATGACCGCTACGGGCACGTCACCGGCGACGAGGTGCTGCGGCGGGTCGTCGAGTGCCTGCGCGCGGAAATCCGCAGCGACGATCGCATCTTCCGCTATGGCGGCGAGGAGTTCGTCGTGCTGTGCGAGAACATGCCTCATGACGCGGCGCTCGCCTCAGCCGATCGCATGCGGCTTGCCGTACACGGCACGCTGGCGCAGGAGTTCGCGGCCGCCCCGACAGTCAGCATCGGCGTCGCGACGTTTCCCGATGACGCCAAGGACATCCGCGGCCTCGTCGCCCATGCCGACGCACATCTCTACGAGGCCAAGCGGCAGGGGCGCGACCGGGTCGTCGGCAACCAGGCCACGCCGCAACAACAGGCCAGCTAGCGCCCGCCGCGAGAAACGACGCGGCGCGATCTGGCGTTCGGCCGCTTTACCGAAGCGTCAGCGCGATCGTCGCCAGCGGAGATAGCTTCGTCACGACCTCGCCCTTGCCGGGCGAGAGCACGCCGCCGCAGAGGCTGCCGGTGGTGATGATCTGGCCGGCGCTCAGGCTACCGAGATTGTCGTGCTTGCGATTGGCCCAGGCCAGGAACGGCACCATCGGATCGCCGTTGCCGTGGACGGCGGGCTGATCATAGATCGTCACGCCGTTGAGCGAGATGAAGCAGCCGAGCCCGCTGAGATCGTCGAGCGTCTTGATGTCGATCTCCGAGCCGAGGATGTAGCCGCCATGGCCGAGCGCATCGGCAAGCCAGAGCGGAAACGCGACCTTGCCGTGCCAGTTGGCGAGGCGGCTCTCGACGATCTCGATGCCGAGATAGGCCTTGTCGCAGCAGGCGAGCAGCTCGGCGCGCGAATAGGGCTGCGCCGGGCGGAAGGGGACGTCGCGCGACAGCCGGAGCGCGAGCTCGATCTCGATGCGCAATTCCGCGCCGATCGCACCCTCGTAGACATCGCCGGAAGCGAGATAAGGGCCGGGCATCAGGCCTGCGATCGGCGTGCCGTCCTCGGCGATGCCGACCTTCCAGCCGGCCTCGGGCAAATCGAGTGCGCGGCCGACGGTAGCCTGTGTCGCCAGCCCATCGGCGATCGACTCCGGCACCGGCAGGCTAGCCGTCTCGATCAGCGAGCGGTCGCGGCGGGCCTGCACGAGCGCATCGCGCACGGTCTCGACGGTGGTCGGCATGGAATTCCCTCTGCATCCGAACAAGGCGGAGCGCCACGCCTCTGCTAGCGCAGCGCTCCGGGTGCGACAAGGCGCGCAGCCGAGCCCCGGCCATGCGGAGGGAACCTCCCGGTCGTTTTTTGGTTGCCCGAACATGACCCGAAATCACCCCCGCTTCCGAAGGGCGCTTGTGCACGGCTTCGCCGCGCTTGCGCTGTTCGTCGCCGCCAGCGCTCAGGCGCAGGCGCCCGTCCCCGCGCAGGATTTCGTCAGCCAGACCGCCGTCGCCAACATGTTCGGCGTCGAATCGGCGACGCTGGCGCTGCACAAGACCACGTCTCCGGCCATCAAGGACTTTGCCCATCGCCTCGCCGACGAGCATGCGGCAGCGACGAGCAGCCTGCGCCGCATCATCGCCAAGCGCTCCGACATCGCCCTGCCCGACCGGCCCGACGGCAAGCACCTCGACCTGCTGCGGGATCTCGCTGACAAGCACGGCGCCGATTTCGACCGGGCCTATGTCGACGCCCAGCGCGACGCCCATCGTCAAGCGGCAGAGCTGATGCAGCGTTATGCCAGCGCGGGAGACGATCCGGAGCTGAAGACCTTCGCGGAACGGTCCTTGCCGGTGTTCCGGGAGCTCGACCAGAAAGCCCGGGATCTGCCGCGCTCGCCTTAGCCCGCGAGGTCTGCAGCCTCTGCGAGCGGGATGCTGCCCCAACCATGGACTTCGATGCAGCCGCGTGGAACGCTGCGCTGCCGCGGTCAGGTTGGGGACACCAGCAAATACGGCCATCCTGAACTGTACGGGCACCGCGACGTGCTGACCTCGACCTCTCCGAACGCCATGCTCAAGCTCGACCATCTCTCCGTCATCGCCCCGACCCTGGCGGAGGGGGTTTCGCATGTCCGGGCATGCCTCGATCTCGATGTGCCGTTCGGACAGCGCCACGGCTATATGGGCACGTACAATCACCTGCTTCAGCTCGGCGATACCGTCTATCTGGAGATCGTGGCGGTAGATCCCGACGCCGAAGGGCCGGGCCGGACACGCTGGTTCGGCCTGGACGATCGGGCGTCCGTCAGGGCCCATTGGGATGCTGGCCGCCGCCTGCGAGGCTGGGTCGCCAGGACGGATGCGATCGATACCGTTCTGGCCGGGTGCGAGAGTATCTTCGGACAGAAGGTTTCTTTGCCCTGGACCGATCCGTCGATGGACTTTTCGATTCCGGAGGACGGCTCCCTGCCTCTCGGCGGCGCAGCCCCATCCATCATCGACAGGCGCGGCAAGCCGCGCTCGATGGCGACGATGGCGGATCTGGGCGCAAGGCTCAGTTCGTTCACGCTCCAGCACCCCGACGCGGCCGCGATCCGTGAATTCTATCGGACGCTGGTTCTCGACCGCCCGCCGGCCATCGTCGAGGGAAGCGTTCCTCGCTATTCCGCGAAGATCGAAACGCCCGGCGGCACGAGGGAGTTGTTCTGAGCCTTTCCGAGGTTCGGGAATTACCCGGAAGCTGTGCCTTTCAACTGCCGCGAGGTGGGAATTCGCTCAGCGCCGCCGCCCTCTTCGCTAGGTCAAGACAGCTACATCATGGTCCCGCGACGCAGACGGCTCCAGTGCGCAACCCCGTTCATCGAGGCTGAAAGCCTATCGGTCAGCCGCTTGAAGATGGACCGTGTGGGCGGCACCGAAGCGACAGCCACAAAGGGCCCGTGGACCTCGTAAAGGTAGTCTTCACGCAGAATCTGCCCAATCGCCAGACCAACCCAGAGACGTTCGGTGGAGTGAAGAAATCCGCGGTTCGGCGAGTGCATTTTGCGCTCCCACTGATGGAGTCACGACCTTGATCGGCCTTGGCCCGGTCTTGGTGCGGGTTTGCGCGATCAACGTCTGTGACGAGCGTCACATGGTCGAGGCACGCCCTATACGGCAGGGACCGCTGCGGTAATCCTTTGCCGGTCCAGGACGCCCTGCAAACGTGCGTCAAAGACTGTGTTTCAAGCAGCCGCGGCAGGCTATCGACACCTCTCAGCAGCTCGCCACGAAGGCCGGCCACCAGCTGCCATCCCCGCACTCGCAAGTCGGCGAAATCCCCAGCCATTGCAGAGCCTCGCAATGGAGGCCCTGTATCCTCTGGACATCCCGCCCCAAAGCCGCGCAAGAAGCAGACGGTCGCTGCGGCAACGTCCGCGCATGCCTGCATTCCCGCTTTCGCCAGACAGCGCGAGGCGGGCAAACAAGAAAACGGTCTGGGAGGAGTCAGGGAATGAAATCGCTTTGGGTCATGGCCGCCGCGCTCGGCGCCGCCCTCAGCCTGCCCGCGCAGGCGCAGGACAAGGTCAAGCTCGTCGACGTGATCGAGCTCTCGGGTGCCGGCGCCGCCGCCGGCACCAACTGGAAGAACGGCGCGGACCTCGCCGCTGCCGACATCAACGCCAAGGGCGGCATCCTCGGCAAGCAGGTCGAGATCGTCCATTACGACACGCAGACCAATCCGGGGAACACGCGCGCCGCCGTACAGCGCGGCATCGACGAAGGCGCCTACGCCATCCTCGGCCCGATCTTCTCCGGCCCGATCGGCGCCTCCATGCAGATCTCGCAGCGCGCCGAGGTCGCCCAGATCGTCGGCGGCGAGGCGGCCGGCTTCACGCGGCAGGGCAACCCCTACATCTTCCGCACTTCGATCAGCCAGGCGGCTGCGATGCCGAAGATCGCCAAATACATGAAGGAGACGCTGAAGGCGGGCTCCATCGCCGTGGTCTGGGTCAACAACGACTTCGGCAAGGGCGGGCGCGACACCATCCTGCCCGAGCTGGAAAAGGCCGGCATCAAGGTCGCCGTCGACGTCTCGACCGAGCAGGGCCAGGCCGATTTCACCGCCGATGCGATCAAGGTGAAGAACGCCAATGCCGATGCCGTCTTCGTCTATCTGAACGAGGAGGAGAGCGCCCGCTTCCTGCGCGCCGCCAAGCAGCAGGGCATCACCAAGCCGATGATCGGCGAGACCACCCTGCTCGGCGCCAAGGTGCTGGAGCTCGCGGGCGACGCCGCCAACGGCGCCAAAGGTCATGTCGGCCTCTCGACCGACGCGCCGATCCCGGCGCTGCAGGAATTCGGCAAGCGCTATCGCGAGAAATACGGCTTCGCTTCCGACCATAACGGCGTGAAGGGCTACATGGCCGTCTTCATGGTCAAATGGGCGACCGAGAAGCAGAAGAAGCTCGACAAGAAGGGCCTCGCCGACACGCTGCGCGGCGCGACCATCAAGGCGAGCGAGGAGCCGGGCATCCTGATGGATACGGTCATCGAGCAGAACGGCGACCTCGACCGCGAGAGCTTCCTCGCCGAAGTCGTCAACGGCAAGCAGGTGATCAACACCACCCTGCCGAAGATCAAGCCGTAAACAGCCAGCCCATCCGCGACGTCATCCCGGGCGAGCAGCGCTCCACCCGGGATCCATCGACGGGCGTCGCTGCTGCATGGATCCCGGATCTCCGCTTCGCTTCGTCCGGGATGACGCGCGCGAATTGAACACGAAACGCTCTCCAACCGAGCGCATATCGCCATGGCCGAATTCATCGCCTATCTCATCGCCGGCATCGCCACGGGCGCGATCTACGCACTCGCCGCGATCGGCTTCACGCTGGTCTGGCAGACCTCTCAGACGATCAACTTCGCCCAGGGCGAGTTCGTCATGCTGCCGGCCGTGCTGATCCTGCTCGCGGTCAAGCTCTTCGGCTTGCCGCTCTGGGCCGGCGGCCTCCTCGGCATCGCGGTCTTCCTGCTGGTCTTCGGCGCCGGCTTCAAGCTCGTCGTGGTCGACCCGATGATCAAGCATGGCGTGCTGCCGCTCGCCATCGCCACCATGGCGCTGTCGATCATCATGAAGGAAGGCGCCAAGGACGGCTTCTCGGCGGAAGCGCAGAGCTTCCCTTCGCTGGTGCCGACCGACATGATCACCCTGCTGGGCGCATCGATCTCGCTGCAGCATCTCGCGATCATCATCGTCGCCTTCGCGGCCATCGGCCTGCTGCAATGGTTCGTCGGCGGGACGAAGCTCGGCCGGCAGATGCAGGCGACGGCGCAGAACCCGACCGTCGCGCGCATCGTCGGCATCCCCGTGGAGCGGATGGTGCTGCTCACCTTCCTGCTCAACGCTGCGCTCGCCGTGGTGGCTTCGCTGCTGATCTCGCCGATCTACCTGGCGAAGTTCTCCAACGGCGAGACCATCGGCCTCTTCGCCTTCATCGCGGCCATCGTCGGCGGCTTCAACCAGGTGCGCGGCGCGCTCGTCGGCGGTTTGCTGATCGGCGTCGCAGACTCGCTTGCCGCGGCCTATGTCTCGTCGCAGTACCGGCTCGCCGTGCCGCTGGTGCTCCTCGTCGCCATCATCCTGATCAAGCCGGAAGGGCTGATGGGCCGCAAGGAGGAGCGCCGCGTATGAGCGCCCCCGCCCTGCAGAATCCTGCCGCTGCTCCGCGCCGCCCGGCTCGCCGGATCGACGCCGCCCTGGTCGCGCTCGTCCTCGGCGCCGTCATCCTCTGGTTCGCGCCAGTGGGGATGGGCCGCTACGGCACCTATGTGCTCTCGCTCTGGCTCGTCATGAGCATCGGCGTGATGGGGCTCAACCTCACCCTCGGCTATGCCGGCCAGACCTCGCTGGCGCAGGCCGCCTTCATGGGTCTCGGCGCCTACGCCACCGCGATCCTGACCACGAAATACGGGGTGAGCTGGTATGCCGCCTTCGGCCTCTCGGGGTTGCTGACCTTCGCCGTGGGCATCCTGCTCGGCTTTCCGGCCCTGCGCGTGCGGACGCATTACCTCGCCTTCGTGACGCTCGCCTTCTCGACGCTGATCTGGCTCGTCCTGCGCAACGAGCAATGGCTGACCGGCGGCGTCTTCGGCATCTCCAACATCAACCGGCCCGACTTCCTCGGCATCAAGCTGTTCGGCGCACTTGAATTCCACCGTTTCGTCGTCGTCGTCACGTTGATCCTGTCGCTGGCGCTGTGGTGGCTGATCCGCTCACCTTGGGGACGCGCCTTCACGGCGCTGCGCGAGAACCCGGTCCGGGCCGCAAGCCTCGGCATCGACACGCGCGCCTATACGCTGCTCGCCTTCGCGATCGGCTCGGCCTATGGCGGCTTTGCCGGCTCGCTCTATGCGCCGCTGGTCGAGTTCATCGACCCCTCCCCGTTCTCGCTGTCGCAGAGCCTGTTCCTGCTGCTGATGGTGGTGGCGGGTGGTGCCGGCTACCTCTTCGGCCCCTTCATCGGCGCGCTGCTCGGTGTCGTGCTGCCGGAATGGCTGCGCTTCGCCGGCTCGCTCTACCTCATCATCTTCGCGACGATCGTGCTGGCGCTGCTGATCGTCTGCCCGCAGGGCGTCAGCGGGCTGTTCGAGCGCGGCTGGAATGCCTTCCGGCGGAAGTCAGGAGGCGCGCGATGAACCCGGTCCTCGAAGTCCACGACCTGCACAAGGCTTTCGGCGGCATCAAGGCTGTCAACGGCGTCTCGTTCTCGGTGAACGAGGGCGAGATCCTCGGCATCATCGGGCCGAATGGCTGCGGCAAGTCGACCCTGTTCAACTGCATTCTCGGCCAGCTCGAACCGACGCAAGGCGCGGTGAAGCTCGACGGGCTCGACGTGACCAATATGCGCCCGTCCGATCTCAACCGGCTCGGCGTCAGCCGCACCTTCCAGTTGCTGCAGGTCTTCCCCGAACTGTCGGTGCGAGAGAACCTCATCCTCGCAGGCCAGGAGCACCAGGGCTCGATGCTCGGCCGCCTGTTCGGCGCGCGCGATGCGGGACTGTCCGAGAAGGCCGAGCAGATGATCGGCTTCTTCAAGCTCGGCCATCTCGCCGATGCCAAGGCGGGCGGGCTGTCCTATGGCCAGCAGAAGCTGCTGGATGCGGCGATGGCGTTCATGGCCGGGCCGCGCCTCGTGCTGCTCGACGAGCCTGCGGGCGGCGTCAACCTGACCATGCTGGGTGACCTGAAGGAGCGGCTCCGCGCCATCAATGCCGAGCAGGGCGCGACCTTCGTCGTCATCGAGCACAACATGGATTTCGTGATGAGCCTGTGCTCGCGCGTGATCGTGCTGGCCGAGGGCAAGGTGCTGGCCGAGGGCACGCCCGCGGAGGTTCGTGCCGATCCGGCGGTGATCGAAGCCTATCTCGGGCATTGAAACATGCGTCATTCTCGGGCGGAGCGCAGCGCAGACCCGAGAATCTCCGGCAAGAGATGCTCGGGTCTAGCCCGAGCATGACGGCAGGACGGAGCAAGGAATGACCACCCCCATCCTCGAACTCGACGGCGTGGTCGGCGGCTACGGCGCCATGACCATCCTGAACGGCACCAGCTTCGCCGTGAAGCGCGGCGCTATCACCACCGTCATCGGACCGAACGGCGCCGGCAAATCGACCGTGTTCAAGGCGATATTCGGGCTGCTCAAGCTGCGCGAGGGCCGCATCCGCTTCGACGGGCAGGACATCAACGGCTGGAGCCAGCGCAAGCTGCTCGAAGCCGGCATCTGCTATGTCCCGCAGGGGCGCAACATCTTCCCCGAGCTGTCCGTGCGCCACAATATCGAGCTCGGTACGGTCGCCGCCGGCTCCGGCATCACCGACATGCCGCAGCGGATCGAAGCGGCGCTCGACCGTTTTCCCGCGCTGCGGCGGAAGGCCGACGCGCAGGCCTCGACGCTGTCGGGCGGCGAGCAGAAGCAGCTCGAGATCGTGCGCGGGCTCCTGCTCGATCCCAGGCTCGTGCTGATCGATGAGCCTTCGATCGGGCTTTCGCCGCTGCTGGTGCAGGAGACCTTCGGTATCCTGCAGGACCTGCGCGCCAAAGGCGTCTCGATCCTGATGGTCGAGCAGAACGCCCGCTCGGCGCTGGAGATTTCCGATGAGGGGCTGGTGCTCGAACTCGGCCGCACCCGCATGCAGGGACCGGCAGCGGACATCCTGGCCGATCCGCGCATCGGCCAGCTCTTCCTCGGCGGCACGCTGACCGACGCCGCCTGATAAAACCTCCGTCGTCATTCCGGACAAGCCGCGAAGCGGCGCCGATCCGGAATCCATCAAAGGGCGGTGCGCTCTACGATGGATTCCGGGTCTCCGCTTCGCTCCGCCCGGAATGACGGAAGAGGGCTAGCCATTCCGCTTTGACAGCGGCGCCCTCACCTGTCGGGATGGCGCCGGACCACGAGACCGGAGCCTCAAGCCCCATGAAGATTCGCGCCGCCGTCCTGAACGCAAGCCCGGTCGCTGCGCCGTACGCTCAGAGCCGCCCACTCCGGATCGAAGAACTCGACCTCGCTCCGCCCGGCCGTGACGAGGTGCTGGTCAGGGTACGGGCCGCCGGGCTTTGCCATTCCGACCTTTCGGTCATCGACGGCAACCGCCCTCGCCCGGTGCCGATGGTGCTCGGCCATGAGGCGGCGGGCGAAGTCATCGAAACCGGCGAAGGCGTCGATGATCTCAAGCCCGGCGACCGGGTGGTGATGGTGTTCGTGCCGTCCTGCGGCCATTGCGCGCCCTGTGCCGAAGGGCGCCCTGCCCTGTGCGAACCCGGCAACGCCGCCAATGGGCGTGGCGAGATGCTCGGCGGCGGGCGCAGGCTCTCCATCGACGGCCATCCGGTGCACCATCATATCGGCGTCTCCGCCTTCGCCGAGCACGCCGTCATCTCGCGCCGCTCGCTGGTCAAGATCGAAGCCGATATCCCCCACGAGATCGCGGCGCTATTCGGCTGCGCCGTGCTGACCGGCGTCGGCGCGGCGGTGAACACCGCTCGGATCAAGGCCGGCGAAACGGTTGCGGTGGTCGGGCTCGGCGGCGTCGGGCTTTCGGCACTGCTCGGCGCGATCGCCTGCGGCGCCTCGCGCGTGATCGCCGTCGACCTCGCCGACGACAAACTCGAACTGGCGCAGGCGCTGGGCGCGACCGATGTCTTCAACGCCGGCACTCCCGACGTCATCGAGGCGATCAAGCAGGCGACGAAGGGTGGCGTCGATCACGGGCTGGAGATGGCCGGTTCGGTCAAGGCGCTCGACCTCGCCTACCAGATCACCCGGCGTGGCGGCACGACGACGACGGCAGGCCTCGCCAATCCCGCCCATACGCTCTCGCTTTCGCCGGTGAGGCTCGTCGCCGAGGAGCGGACGCTGAAGGGCTCCTATGTCGGCTCCTGCGTGCCCTCGCGCGACATCCCGCGCTTCGTCGAGCTCTACCAGCGCGGACGGCTCGCCGTGGACAAGCTCTGGACCAGCTCGGGCAGCCTCGACGAGATCAACGAGGGCTTCGACGCACTGAACGAAGGCCGCACGATCCGGCACATCGTCAGGATGTAGTCCGGTCCTTCCGTTCACGCCGTCATCCCGGGCGACCGGAGGGAGACCCGGGATCCATGCCTGAGCGCTTCCGAAGAAGGTTCAGGCATGAATCCCGGGTCGGCGCCGCGGACGCGGCTTATCCGGGATGACAGGGTGGAGCGGTGAAGACCCTCCTGCCCTCAACCGTGCTTGTGCACGATCGTCTTGGTCACCGCGAACTCTTCCAGCGCGATGAAGCCCTTCTCGCGGCCGTGACCGCTCTTGCCGGTGCCGCCGAAGGGCAGTTCGATGCCGCCGCCGGCGCCATAGCCGTTGATGAAGACCTGGCCGGCGCGCACGCGCTTCGAGACGCGCTGCTGGCGCCCGCCGTCCTTGGTCCAGACGGCGGCGACGAGGCCATAATCGGTGCCGTTGGCGGCCTTGATCGCGTCGTCCTCGTCCTCGAAGGGGAAGGCGGCGAGGACGGGGCCGAAGACCTCCTCCTGCTCCAGCCGGTTGCCGCGCGGCACGGGGCCGAACAGCGTCGGCGTGACGTAGAAGCCGCCATTCGGCACGCCCTGGGCGATCTGGCCCTGCGCGATCACCGGGATACCCGCTTCGCGGGTCTGGTCGATGAAGCTCTGCACGCGACCGCGCTGCTTGGCGTTGATCACCGGGCCGCAATCGAGATCCATCTCCGGCGTGCCGGCCTGCAGCTTGGAGAACTCCTTGGCGACGGCCGAGACGACATCGTCATAGATGCTCTTCTGGACGAGCAGGCGGCTGCCGGCCGAGCAGGTCTGCCCGGTGTTCTGGACGATCGCCTTGCAGGCGATGGGCACGAGCGCATCGAGATCGGCATCCTCGAAGACGATCTGCGGCGACTTGCCGCCAAGTTCCAGCGTGCAGGGAATGAGATGCTCGGCGCAGGCGTGCTGCACCATCTTGCCGACCTCGGGTGAGCCGGTGAAGGACATGAAGCCGATGCCCTGATGCGAGGAGAGCGCCGCGCCCGCCTCATGGCCGCGCCCAGCGACAATATTGATCGCGCCATCGGGGAAGCCGACCTCGCTGGCGAGCTCGGCAAGGCGGAAGGCGGTGGCGCTGGCATCCTCGGCCGGCTTCAGCACCACGGCGTTGCCCATGGCGAGCGAGGCGGTGAGCGAGCGGCCGAACATCTGTGCCGGGTAGTTCCAGGGCAGGATATGGCCGGTGACGCCATGCGGCTCGTGGATCACGCTGACGCTGTAGCCGTTGAGAAATGGGATGATTTGGCCGTGCACCTTGTCGGCCGCGCCGCCATAGAACTCGAAATAGCGGGCGGTGGCGTCCATATCGGCGCGGGCCTGCCCCATCGGCTTGCCGGTATCGCGCGCTTCGAGCCTGGCGAGTTCGTCGTGGTGATCCTGGACCTTGAGCGCGAGCCTGGCGATCAGGCGCCCGCGCTCGGCCGCCGTCAGTCTACCCCAGGCACCGTCGAAGGCGGCGCGGGCGGCCTTGACCGCGACGTCGATGTCGGCAGCGTTGCCACAGGCGATGCGGGCGAATTCCTCGCCGGTGGCGGGGTTGAGCTTGGCGATGGTTTCGCCTGTCTGGCCAGGCACATAGCGGCCGTTGATGAAATGTTGATTCATGTTGGCTCCGATCGCTCTGGCCGGTGGCGCGGCCCCGGCGGAATCGCGCGGCAGGCTGCCGGCTGGCGGACCTCGGCGCAAGCTGGCGGCAGGCCGTGGCGCCCCGCAACAGGCGCAGGGCCGGCGGGACAGCGCCCGTTTGACAGGCACGACGCGGCCCCGTTTTGCTGAAGACAGGATTACAGGGGAGGATCTGGACCGCCAATGACTGGGGCGCTTGAAGGAATCGTCGTTGTCGCGCTGGAGCAGGCCGTGGCCGCACCCACGGCCACCTGCAAACTCGCCGATGCCGGTGCGCGCGTGATCAAGCTCGAGCGGCCGGAAGGCGATTTCGCACGCGGCTATGACGGCTTCGCCAAGGGGCAGTCGTCCTATTTCGTCTGGATCAATCGCGGCAAGGAATCCTGCCGCGTCGATCTGCGCCGGCCGGAGGACCTGGCTCTCGTCGAGGCGATGATCGCTTCGGCCGATGTCTTCATCCAGAACCTCGCGCCGGGCGCGGCCGGGCGCCTCGGCCTGGGCAGCGCGACGCTGCGGCAGCGCCATCAGCGCCTCATCACCTGCGACATCTCCGGCTATGCGCCCGGCACGCCGCATTATCGACGCAAGGCCTATGACCTGCTGATCCAGGCCGAATCCGGCCTGGCGGCCATCACAGGCACAGCTGATTCCGGCCCCTCCCGCATCGGCGTCTCGATCGCGGATGTCGCCACCGGTCAAGCCGCCTATGCCGCGATCCTGGAGGCTCTGCTGCGGCGGGCGCGCACCGGCGAAGGCTCGGCGATCGCGCTCTCGCTGTTCGACACGCTCGCCGAGCTGATGAACGTGCCCTACATCACCCGTCGGCATGGCGGCGTCGAGCCGGCACGCATCGGCCTCGCCCATCCCTCGATCGCGCCCTATGGCGTGTTCAGGCTGCTCGATGGCGAGGTGCTGGTCTCGATCCAGAGCGAGCGGGAGTGGCAGGTCTTCGCCCGCGAGGTGCTGGAGAGCCCGGAACTGGCTGATGATCCGCGCTATGCTTCAAATGTGCTGCGCGTGGCGGCCCGTGCCGCGCTCGACAGCGCGGTGCAGGCGCGGCTTGGCCAGCGCCGCTTCACGGAGGTCACCGCGGCGCTCGATCGTCATTCCATCGCCTATGGCACGGTCTCGACGGTCGGCGATCTGATCGACCACCCGGCCGCCACCGCCCTGCCCGTACCGACACCGCGGGGGCCGATCGAGGTGCTGGCGCCGCCAGTCATCGTCGACGGCCAGCGCGTTACGATGCGGCCGGTGCCCGCGCTCGGCGAGCACGATGCCGCGCTGCGAACGGAATTCGCGGTCACTGTGGCTGCAAACCGCGCCTGAGGCGGCGGCCTCAAGCCGGGGCGACGAAGGGCTGCGAGATCTCGTGGAAGACGGGCAGCGCTTCGAGTGCAGCAGCATGCGCTGCCAGCGCCGGGATGTCCGCCTCGGCGACCAGACCCGGATGTGCCTCCCTGATGAAACGCAGCGCTACAGCCGCAGCGATGTCGGCGTGACTGATCGCATCGCCGAACCAATAGGGGCTCGTCCGGGCGGCGCGGTCGCGTTCGAGGGCGGCAAGCGTCGAGAGAATCTGGGTGCGGCAGCGTTCCGCCCAGACGGCCGAGATTTCCTTGTGGAGCCGCAACTCATAGAACAGGCTGACGGCCTTCTCCGCTGCGCCCATGGCGAGTGCGGCGACGGCAAGAACATGGCGGCGCATCGGGCCGGTGCGCGGACAGAGCGCCCGTTCCTCGCCAACGAGATCGTCGAGGCAATCGATCATGCTGAAGCTGTCGAACAGTACTTCGCCGTCGTCGAGCACCAGCGTCGGCACCCGCATCAAAGGGAAGGCCCGGACCTGCTCGCCATCGCCGAAGACCGACCAGGGGCGGTGCTCGAAAGCCAGGCCGTAGAGCGCCAGCGCGATGCCGACCCGGCGCACGAAGGGCGAGTCGTACTGGCCGATCAGGATCATCGCAGAGCCTCGTTCATCATGGTCTGAAAGAGTTACGGTTGACTCAATCTTTCCCCTGTCATGGGCTCGCCGCAATGCTACCGTCCTGCTCCGGTGCGCAAAGCTGGAGCTGAACATGGCACACGGTCATCGGGCGCGGGGTCATCATCTCAACCGGCGCGAGACGCTGAAGGCCGGAGCCGTCATGGCCGCCAGCGCCGCCCTCCCTGCAGCGGCCCAGGCGCCGGCACGGCTGAAGCTGCGCGTGCTCGAAACCACCGACCTCCACGTCAACGTCGTGCCATACGACTATTTCCGCGATACGTCCGACGACACGGTCGGCCTCGCCAAGACCGCGAGCCTCATCAAGGCGGCACAAGGCGAGGCGAAGAACAGCCTGCTGTTCGACAATGGCGACTTCCTGCAAGGCTCCTCGCTCGGCGACTACATCGCCTACAAGAAGGGGCTGAAGGCCGGCGAGACCCACCCGATGCTCGCCGCCATGAACGCCCTGCCCTATCTCTGCGGCACGCTGGGCAATCACGAGTTCAACTACGGGCTCGAATTCCTCGACCACGGCCTCGCCAAGGCGGAGTTCCCACTGGTCTGCGCCAATGTCGAACGCGTCGGCGGGGGAGCGCTGGTCGATGCCTGGCGGCTGTTCGAGCAGAGCTTCGAGGACGAGGCCGGGAAACGGCATGTCCTCCAGATCGGCGTGATCGGCTTCGTGCCGCCGCAGATCATGCAGTGGGACAAGGCGAACATCGACGGCAAGCTCGTCGCGACCGACATCATCGACGCGGCCGAGAAGCACTTGCCCGACCTGCTGGATGCCCAGCCCGATCTCGTCATCGCGCTCTGCCATTCCGGCATCGCCGGGGGCGATCGGCGCGGCATGGAAGAGAACGCGGCGCTGCATCTCTCGAAGATCGAGGGGATCGACGTCATCCTGACCGGCCACCAGCATCTGGTCTTTCCCGGCGGCAAGGCCTTCGACGGCATCCCCGGCGTCGACAACGTCAAGGGTGCGCTCAATGGCAAGCCGGCCTGCCAGCCCGGCTTCTGGGGCTCGCATCTCGGCATCGTCGATCTGGAGCTGGAAAAGCGCGGCGAGCGCTGGCGCATCGCCGATTTCAAGGTCGAGGCCAAACCGATCTACGAGCGCACGCCCGATCGCAAGATCGTGCCGAAAGCTGCGGCCGAGCCGGCGATCCTCGCCGCCGTCAAGGCCGACCACGAGGCGACGCTGACCTATATGCGCGAACCGGTCGGCAGCACGGCATCGCCGATCAACTCCTATTTCGCGCTGGTGACGGACGATCCTTCGATCCAGATCGTCTCGGAGGCGCAGATCGCCTATGCCAAGCCGCTGATGGCGCAGACGCGCTGGAAGGATCTGCCGATCCTTTCGGCGGCAGCGCCGTTCAAATCCGGCGGGCGCGCCGGCCCGTCCTTCTACACCGATATCCCGGCCGGGCCGCTGGCACTGAAGAACATCGCGGACATCTATCTCTACCCGAACACCGTGCAGATCGTGAAAGTCACCGGTTCGGAAATCCGGGAATGGCTGGAGCGCTCGGCCGGAATCTTCAACCGCATCGATCCGGCGAAAACCGAAGAGCAGCCGCTGATCAACCAGGGTTTCCCCGCCTTCAACTTCGACGTCATCGACGGGGTGAGCTACCGGATCGACGTCACCCGGGCCTCACGCTATGACGGCGACGGCAAGCTCGTCGCGCCTGATGCGCACCGCATCCGCGATCTTTCCTTTGAAGGGCAGCCGATCGACGAGCAGGCCAATTTCCTCGTCGTCACCAACAATTACCGCGCCTCTGGCGGCGGCAATTTTCCGGGCACGCGGACGACGATCGTGCTGGAAGCACCCGACCTCAACCGCGACGTCATCGTCCGTCACATCGTCGGCCAGAAGGCGATCGAGCCGAAGGCGGACGGCAACTGGTCGCTTGCGCCGTTGCCCCCGGGCGTCAACGTCACTTTCGTCACCTCGCCGGCAGCGGCCGACAAGTTGCCGCCGAGCCTGAAGGCCGCCCCCGCAGGCGAAGCTGCGGAAGGTTTCATGAAGTACCGGCTCGCAGCAAAACTCTGAAATACTAGGAAAAACTCACACAAATTGCCGGCGAAACTACAGCTTCCACATACCGTTCCTTAATAGATTTTTATCGAGAATGGAGCGTTCGTCGGGTCAATCCAGACCCGACGACAGGGTGCTCCTCATGATCGTTGATGTTCACGAAAACGACATGACGATGAAATCGGAACTGGTGGCCGCACTTTATGCGACGCCCGGCACGATCCTCATCGGCACCGTGACCGTAACCGCGGTCATGATCGCGGCCGGGCTGCTGACAGGCAACGACCCGCTCTTCTATGCGATGGCCGCCGGCATGATCGCGATCGGCGGCTTTCGTTACGCCTCGCATCGTCACTACAAATCCATCCGCCTCCCTTCCGCCACCGCGAACGACATCAGCCGGATCGAAAACCTCGCCATGGCGGGAGCGTGGTCGACGGCCGTGCTGATCGCCGCCTTCGGCTCCTACGCGATCCTGCGCTACACCTACGAGCCCGTCGTCGTGCTCGCAGTCGCTCAGACGATCGGCTATCTCGCGGGCATATCGGGGCGCAACAGCTCGCGTCCGATGATCACGCGGGTGCAGGTCCTGGCCGCCGCGGCGCCGTTCACGCTGGCCCTGCTCTGGACGCGAGACCCCGCCTATCTCGTCATCGCGCTGTCGGTGGCGCTGACCGCCGTGCTGACCTTTTCCAGCGCACAGGTGATCCACCAAATCTTCCTGGCCCGCCTGCGCTCGATGCGGGAGTTGGAGCATCTCGCCGTCAACGACACGATCACCAGCCTCTACAATCGCCGCGGCTTCATGCGCGAGATCCGGGCCATGTCGGCCGCGGGCCGGCCGGTGACGCTGATCTCGATCGACATCGACCGGTTCAAGGGCATCAACGACAGCCTCGGCCACGATGTCGGCGATGCGTTGCTGAAAGCGGTCAGCGAGACGCTGATCACGGAAGTCGACGCCGGCGACATCGCGGCCCGGACCGGCGGCGACGAGTTCATGGTCGCCACCACGCGCAATGCCGAGGAGGCGTCTGCGCTCGCGGCCCGTCTCGTCATGTTGCTGGCGAGCCAGCGCATCATCGGCGGGCGGCATGTCATCGCCACTGCGAGCATGGGAATCGCGCCGGCCGGCTGCGCCCCCTCGATCGAAGAGGCGCTGAAATGCGTCGACATCGCGCTCTATCGCGCCAAGCTCGACGGGCGGAACCGCTTCGTCCTGTATACCTCCGCCATTCGCGACGACCACGAGGACACCCTGGCGCTCGAAACCGAACTGCGCGAGGGGCTTCGCCGCGGCGAGTTCGAGCTGTATTTCCAGCCGATCTATAACCCGCGCTCGGGCACGGCGACGCTGGCCGAGGCTCTGTTGCGCTGGAACCATCCGCGCCGCGGCATGGTGAACCCAAAGGTCTTCATCCCCCTGGCCGAGCGAACCGGGCTCATCACCGTGCTGGGTTCCTGGGCACTGGGAGAGGCGATCCGGACCGCACTGACATGGCCCACCCATGTCGGCGTCAGCGTCAATGTCTCGGCGCGCCAGTTCGACCACGGCCATGACCTCGTCGGCACGGTCGAGGCGCTGATCCGGATGAGCGGCATCGAGCCGGAGCGGCTGACGATCGAGATCACCGAAAGCTCGCTGATCGACGATCCCGACCATGTCGTCTCGCGCCTGGTCGCGTTGCGTGCGCTCGGCGTGCGCATCGCGCTCGACGATTTCGGCACAGGGTACTCCTCGCTGAGCTATCTCGCGCATCTGCCGATCGACACCATTAAGATCGACCAGGCCTTCACCCAGGAGGTGGGGACCTCGCGCAAGGCCGATTCGCTGATGAATGTCATCACCCAGCTCGCCCACGACCTCGAACTGCGCCTGATCGTCGAGGGCGTGGAAACGCGGGAGCAGCTCGAGATCATTAAAAAGCACGCAGTTCATGGCATTCAGGGTTTTGTTTTCGCTCGGCCGATGACAGCGGAGGAATTGCTGCCCATGATCGGCACTCGTGTAGCGACGGGACGGACGAGGGCGGCACGCCCGCGCTCCGGCTGGCGCAAGTCGGATCGCTTCAGCCAAGTTGCCTGAAACGCTCCGGCTGCAGACGCCCGCGCGAGCCGGAGGCCTTGGATGCAGCGCCCGAACTATCCGAGCGGGAAGGATCTGCTGAGCGCCGATGCCGTTTCGCGCTTCGACCTCGACGACATCATCGAACGGGCCGAGCGGTATCTGCGCGAGGAAGACATGGAGAAAGCCGGGCTTCCCCTTCCCGAGCAGCCGCCCGCGCCGCGCCGGCGGCCGAAGGTGATCGCGACGCTGTTCGACCAGCGCAGCACGCGTACGCGGCTGGGCTTCCAGGCCGCGGCCGCCCGGCTCGGCCACCAGTCGATCGATGCCTACGACACCGACCGCAGCCGCATCGGCAGCGCGACGGGCGAGTCCATCGAGGACCATATCCATACCGTCGAGCTCTACAGCGATCTGATCGTGGTCCGCTCGCATATGGAAGACATGCCCTACCGCGTGGGACGGCTGAGCTATCTGCCGGTCATCAACGCCGGCAACGGCGCCGACGAACACCCGACCCAGGCCCTGATCGACATCTTTGCCATCCGGCAGATGCGCGGCGAAATAGAGACCCTCAGCATCGCCCTTTCCAGCGACACGCGGGCGCGCTTCGCCGTCTCCTTCGTCAAGATGCTCAGACTCTGCCCGCCGAAGCGCTTCACGCTGTGCTGCCTGCCCGACGTGCCGATCAACCCGGTGATGCGCGAGGCCATGGCCGTCCTCGCCGATCTCGGCAGCACCGTCGGCGTCGTGCACGACATCCGCCAAACGCTCGACCACGACGTTCTCAGCATCCAGATGCAGGACATGAGCAGGTTCGCGCATGCCGCGCTCGGCAACGAGGCCGTCGACAAGGAAAAGGAAAGCGAACCCTTCACCCTCACCGCACGCAAAATCCTGGATGCCCGGTCAGACACGCTGATCCTCAACCCCCTTCCGCGCTTCTCGGAGCTCGACACCTCATGCGACAGCCTTCCGAACGCAGGCTATTTCCGCCAGGTTCAGCTCTCGGTGCCGACACGGATGGCCATACTGGACCGCATGCTGTCGGGAATTCCCTGGACCGGACAGGCCGACAGTTTCCGGCGTTCCTCGGGTGGATGAGCGCCTACCTCGCTTCCTACCTCGCCATCGCCCTCTCGATCCGCCTCCTGGCGGGCTATCTCACCATCATCGAAATCGGCCTGCTACGCTCGATCGGCAGCCTCGCCATTGCCAGCTCCATCGTCTGGGCGAGCGGCGCCGGGCGTCTGCGGAGCTTCCTGCCCACAAGGCTGCGCGACGACATCATCCGCAGCGTGCTGCATCTTGTCGGCTCGCTGGCGCTGATCTGGAGCCTGTCCCATCTGCCGCTGACGCTGGTCACCACCATCGAGTTCACCGGCCCGCTTGTCGCCGCGATCCTGCTGTTCCTGACGTTGCGCCGGAGGCCCGGCGCCGTCCCCGCGCTCGGCCTGGCTCTTCTCGCGATCGGCATCGGCCTGCTGCTCCTCAAGCTGAACGCCGTGCCCAACAGCGATATCGCGATCGCAGTCGGCGCGGTCGCCGTCCTGACGACGACCAATCTCATGCTGGCCGGCCTGGCCATGCATCGCAGCACATTGTCCATCGTGGTGCTGATGCATGCGATCCAGCTGCCGCTCTACCTGCTGCTCTGGTTTGCCGTGCCGGAGCAGTGGTCGCCGCCCCCGCAGCCTTACCGCCTCGCCTTTCCGGCGCCCGAGCTTGCCGTGATCGGCGGAGCGGTTCTGGCGCTGATCGTCGGCGGTTTCGTCTCGCAGGCAGCGCTGGCCAATGCCTCGCGCCACGCTACGCCGCTCCAGCTTTGCAGCGCGGACACGCTGCGCGTGCCATTGATCACTCTGGCGGCCTATCTGGTCCTGGCGGAGCTGCCGCCGATGGACCTGCTGCTGCCCGGGCTTGTCGTCCTGTGCGGCGTCGTCGTCGCCAGCCTGCCGCAGCAGGCCGGCTCCAGAGTTCGGCAGCGGCCGGCAGACAAGCCCGGCCGGCTGCCCGGGGTCAGTTCGCGATCTCGAAGACCACGTTGACCTGCGTGCGATAGGTGTTCTCGCCGCTCGCCAGCGGAACCGAAGCGTCGCTCGCCGCCATCCGCATCGGCCCTCCATAAGGCATCGGACGCGGCAGGTTCGACTGCTCCTCGATCGCCAGGATCCGGCCGAGCTTGATGTCGGCGGCCTCGGCCAGGGTCTTGGCCCGGGCGATGGCATCGGCGACCGCGAGCTTGCGCGCCTCCGTCAAGGTCGGCTTGAGGTCGTCCTTGACGAAGACGATGCCGCCACCCTGGTTGACCCCGAGGCTGACCGCCTTGTCGAGGATGGCGCCGGCATCGGCGAGCTTGCGGACACGGACCGTCACGCCGTTGCTGACGGTGTAGCCATTGATCTTCGGCTCGACATTGCGCTCCTTGCCGGGCTGGGCAAAGCGCGGCTGGATGCTCAGGCCAGAGGTCTGCAGGTCGCGTTCGGCAACCCCGGCTTCCTTGAGCGCCGCCAGCACCTGCTTCATCGCATCATTATTGGCGGTCAGCGCGGCACGCGCCGTCTCGCCCTCGCGCAGCACGGACAGGTTGAGGATCGCCATGTCGGGCGCGACAGCCACCTCTCCCTCGCCGGTCACGCTGATGCGCGGCGCCGGTTGCGGGCCGGCCAGGTTCTGCTGGGCCATCGCGGAGGCGGAAAACAGCGCGGCAGCGCTGACGAGGACGGTTCCGGCCAAAGCGAAGGCAAGGCGATTCGACATGATGACTCCTGATGCTCCCGGCATTCGATCGGCCGGGCTGCTCATCCGAGCAGGGACATCTTGTCGAAATTATCACGGCATGCCCTGAAAAGCGGCGCCCGCGGGCCGATGCCGCGCGGCGCCATCGGCCGGGCCTATTCCTCCACCAGACGGCGCGCGATCACCTGCGCCTGGATTTCGGCCGCGCCCTCGAAGATGTTGAGGATGCGGGCGTCGCAGAGCACGCGGCTCACCGGATATTCCAGCGCGAAGCCGTTGCCGCCATGGATCTGCAGGGCGTTGTCGGCGGCCGCCCAGGCGACGCGGGCGCCGAGCAGCTTGGCCATGCCGGCCTCGAGGTCGCAGCGCCGATCGGCATCCTTCTCGCGCGCGGCGAAATAGGTGAGTTGCCGGGCGATCAGGATTTCGGCCGCCATCATCGCGAGTTTGTCGGCGACGCGCGGGAAGGCGATCAGCGGCTTGCCGAACTGGATGCGCTCCTGCGCGTAGCGCAAGCCTAGGTCGAAGGCCGATTGCGCCACGCCGATGGCGCGGGCAGCCGTCTGGATGCGCGCCGCCTCGAAGGTCTGCATGAGCTGCTTGAAGCCCTGCCCCGGCACACCACCGAGCAGGTTCTCACCCTTGACCACGAAGCCGTCGAAGGCGAGCTCGTATTCTTTCATGCCGCGATACCCGAGCACCTCGATCTCGCCGCCGGTCAGCCCCCCCACCGGGAAGGGGTCCTCATCGGTGCCGCGCGGCTTTTCCGCGATCAGCATCGAGAGGCCCTTGTAGCCCGGCTCCGACGGATCGGTGCGGACCAGCAGCGTCATGATGTCGGCGCGGACGGGATGGGTGATCCAGGTCTTGTTGCCATGGACCTTCCAGACGGCGTCCTCCCCCTCTCCTTCCTTCACCGCCCTGGTGCGCAGCGAGGCGAGGTCGGAGCCGGTGTTCGGCTCGGTGAAGACGGCGGTCGGCAGGACCTCGCCCGACGCGAGCTTGGGCAGCCATTTTTCCTTCTGCTCGGGCGTACCGCCGCAGAGGATGAGTTCGGCCGCGATCTCGGAACGGGTGCCGAGCGAGCCGACGCCGATATAGCCGCGCGACAGCTCCTCCGAGACGACGCACATCGAGACCTTCGACAGCCCCATGCCGCCGAATTCCTCGGGGATCGTCAGGCCGAAGACGCCGAGCTCGGCCATCTTCTCGACGACCGGCATCGGGATGTATTCGTTGGCGAGGTGCCATTCATGGGCATGGGGCGTCACCTCCGCAGCGCAGAAGCGGCGCATCTCCGAGCGGATAGCCTCCAGCGTCTCGTCGAGGCCGGGATCGCCGACGCTGGCCGCGCCCTGATCCTGGCTGAACAGCGCAACGAAGCGGGCGCGGTTCTCCGGCGTGTTACCCTCCGCGATCAGGGCCTCGGCCGCATCCGAGTGAGCGGTGGCAATGGCCTTCTGCGACAGGCCGAGCGCCGGCAAACGGACGATCTCGCCCTGGCTCATCGGAATGCCGCCGAAGATCTGCGCGGCATATTCACCGGCGCCGATCCGCAGCGCGCAGTCCTCGACGGCACCGTAGCGCCCCTCGCCCTGCAGCCGCTCGCCATAGGCCTTGAGCTCGCGCAACGCCGCGACATAGGTCGCGAGCCAGGACAGTCCGTGCGCCGCATGCTGCTCCGCCTCGAGCCGCGCCGAGGAAATGCGGCCGTCGACGAGCACCTTCTGCCGGACCGACGCGACCGCTTCCTGGAACAGCGTCTCGAAACCCGGCAATGCCGCGCCGATCAGCTCGATCGCATTGGCCCGGCTTTCCGGCTTGGTGGCGATGCTGGCGCCCATGATTTCGACCTCCCTTTGTTGCGGCGCAGCATAAGGGGAGTTCAAGCGAAACCGAAATCCTCCTTTTTGCGGAGGCTATTTCCGGCTCGCCAGGACGACGCCGAGGATGGTGACGGCCATGCCGCCGATCTGCAGCGGCGAGAGCGTCTCGCCGAAGAGAATCCAGGCCTCCACGGCGACCAGCGCGGGCACGAGATAGAGGAAGGTCGCGATGCGCGAGACCTCGCCGCGGCGGATCATGAAGAAGTAGAGTCCGATGCTGCCGAGCGAGAGCACGACGGCAGACCATGCCAGCACCAGCAGCATGGTCAGGTTCCATTCGATGTGCATCGGCTCGAACGCAAAGGCGAAGGGCAGAACGACGAGGCAGGCGGCGACATACTGGATCGCCGTCACCGTTCGCAGGTCGCCGGAGGAGACGTGCGCCTTCTGATAGAAGGAACCCAAGGTCACGGAGAACATGCCGATCACGTTGATCAGGATCGGGCCGAGGATGCCCCACAGTGCGGCGGGCTGGACACCGGCGAGCTGGGGCTCCAGCACGATCGCGATGCCGGCGAAGCCACAGAGGATGCCGAGCCAGCGGACGCCCGAGATACGCTCCCCCAGCATCACCGGAGCGAACAATGCCGTCAGCACCGGCTGCAGGCCGGCGATGAGCCCGGAGATACCCGCCGGAAGCCCGTGGCGCACCGCCCACCAGAGGCAGCCGAGATAGATGCCGTGCAGCAGGATGCCGGAGATCGCCGCGTCGCGCAGCGCGCGCCAGCTGCGCGGCCAGGGTGCGCCCATCGCCAGAGCCAGCAGCGAGACGAGCAGCGCCGCGCTGGCGAAGCGCACGGCGAGAAAGGTCAATGCATCGGCATAGCGTGCCGAATAGCCGGCGACGATCCAGCCCGTCGACCAGAGGAAGGTGAAGACCAGCGGTATCGCGCGCAGGATGAAGGGCGAGGACATTGAAACCTGGGACCGCCGGACCTCGGCGTCTCTATCGCCGATGCGCCCACCGATACAGAGCGCCAGCGCGCCTGGCCCATGTCCCTGCCGAGGGGCAAGGCCTCTCAGTCGCGGTCGGGAGCGCCGGGCGGAAACAGCTTGCGGAAGGGCCGGGCTTCGTCGACCGCCCGCGCGAATGATGGCCTCGCCAGCAACCGGGCACGGTAGGCGCGGACATGGCCGAATGCGGTATCGATCCGGTGAACCCAATCGGCATAGAACAGCGACGGCGCGGCCGCGCAATCGGCCAGGGTGAAGTCGTCGCCACAGGCCCAATGGCGCTGGGCGAGCGCCCCGTCGAGCCAGCGATAGGCGTCGTCCAGCTGCTCGCGCGCCCTGGCGACGCCATAGGGATCGCGTTCCCCGGCGGGCCGCAGATGGTCGAAGACGATCGCCTGCATTGGCGTCATGACGTAGTTATCGAAGTAGCGATTCATCATGCGGACGGCGAGCGCGGCTTTCGCATCGGTCGGCAGCAGCCGCACCGGCCCGGGATGGAACAAGCCGAGATGCTCGATGATGACTGTCGATTCCAGCACCGCCGTGCCGGCATCGACCAGAACCGGCATGCGCTTCATCGGCCACAGGGCAGCCCAGTCGGCACCGGCCTCCGGATCCTCGGGCCCGAGCATGCGATATGTGAAGGGCGTCTCGTTCTCGTAAAGCGCGATCAGCACCTTCTGGCTGTAGGAGGAGAACGGATGGGCATAGAGCGTCAGCGACACGGCTTCCTCCTGACTGATCTTATTTTGCAATCAGCCTATACGAAAACCGATCCTGTTTTGCAATCGGATTATCTCCCGAGCGCCTCGGCCACATCCTCATAGGTCCTGAGGCCGGTGCGCGGCGCATAGACGAGCACAGCCATGTTGCCCGGCGCGTGCTGGTTCTTCCACATCTTGTGATGGGCGAGCGGGATCTTGTCCCAGGGGAAGACCTCGGACATGCAGGGGTCGATGCGCCGGTCCAGCACGAACTGGTTGGCCGCGCTCGCCTGCTTGAGATGGGCGAAATGCGAGCCCTGGACGCGCTTCTGCCGCATCCAGACATAGCGGGCGTCGAAGGTGATGTTGAAGCCCGAGGTCCCCGCGCAGAACACCACCATGCCGCCGCGCTTGGCGACGAGGCAGGAAACCGGGAAGGTCGCCTCGCCGGGATGTTCGAAGACGATGTCGACGTCCTTCTTGCCGGTGATGTCCCAGATCGCCTTGCCGATCTTGCGGGCTTCCTTGGTCCACTCCGCATATTCCGGCGAATTGACCGTGGGCATCTGGCCCCAGCAGTTGAAATCCTTGCGGTTGATCACGCCCTTGGCACCGAGGCCCAGGACGTAATCGCGCTTGGTCTCGTCGGAGATGACGCCGATGGCGTTGGCGCCCGACGCCGCGCAGAGCTGGACGCCGAAGACGCCGAGGCCGCCGGAGGCGCCCCAGACGAGCACGTTGTCGCCCGGCTTGATGGTGTGCGGGGCATGGCCGAAAAGCATGCGGTAGGCGGTCGCCAGCGTCAGCGTGTAGCAGGCGGACTCCTCCCAGGAGAGATGCCTCGGCTTCAGCATGAGCTGGCGCGACTGCACCCGGCAGAACTGCGCGAAGGAGCCGTCCGGCGTCTCGTAGCCCCAAATGCGCTGCGAGGGGGAGAACATCGGGTCGCCGCCATTGCACTCCTCGTCGTCGCCGTCATCCTGGTTGCAGTGGACGATGACCTCGTCCCCGACCTTCCAGCGCTTCACCTTGGAGCCGACGGCCCAGACGATGCCGGAGGCATCGGAGCCGGCGACATGCAGCGAACCCTTGTGGACGTCGAAGGGCGAGATCGGCTGGCCGAGGCCCGCCCAGATGCCGTTGTAGTTGACGCCACCGGCCATCACGAGGAGCAGAACCTCCTCTTCGCCGATCGACCAGGTCGGCACAACCTCGACCTGAAAGCTCTCCTGCGGCGGCCCGTGACGCTCGCGCCGGATCGCCCAGGCATACATCTTCTCCGGGACATGGCCGAGCGGCGGCAACTCGTCGAGTTCGTAGAGGTCCTTCAACGGCTTCACGGCAGCCTGCGACTTCGACATGGTCGTCTCCCCTGCTCTGATCCGTCCGTCGCGATGCCTAGAACATCGCGGGCGGGATTATCCGCCGATCATGCATCATATGCTGCGCTGCGCCATTCATCTAAGGAATCACGCCGCAACGCAAAATCCAACTCCACCGGGCGCTTGCGGTTTCTTCACCGTTGAGCCCCATCCTGCGCGCTGGCGCGACACGGAGGGGAAGCGATGCGCAGTCTGCTGATGATGATCGGCCTGCCGGACCTGCCGCTCCTGTCGATCCTCATCGTCGTGACGATGATCGTGCTGACAGCGCTCCTGTTCGGCTGGATTTCCGACATGCTGCTGGGAAACGCCGGCTTCGGCATCATGTTCAACGCCGGGCTCATCCTGATCGGCGCCTACGCCGGCGCATGGCTTTGGCACCGTTTCGGCATTCCGACGCGCATCGATGCCAACGCATTGCGCGCGGCGATCGCGGTCGGATCGGGGCTTGCCCTGGTGGTCGTTGCAGCGGTCGTCAGGCCGTGAGGGTCAATCCCGAAGCGGGATTGCGATGGCCCCGCGCAGCGGTTCAACCGCTCCGGCTGGCGGCGAGCATGTAGTTCACGTCCATGTCGCGCGCGGCGCTCCAACGGCCGGTCAGCGGATTATAGACCACGCCCGTCCGCGTCCCGAGCATGAAGCCGTTGGCTTCGATCGCTTCGCCGAGTTCGTCCGGCGTCACAAACTTCTCCCAGTCATGGGTTCCCTTCGGCAGCCAGCGCAGCACGTATTCGGCACCGACGATGGCGAGCGCATAGGATTTCAGCGTGCGATTGATCGTCGCCATCACCAGCAGCCCATCGGGCTTCACAGCCGCGCAGCAGGCCGCGATGAAGGCCTCGACATCGGCGACATGCTCGACGACCTCCATCGCCAGCACGATGTCAAAGCGCTTGCCGGATGCCACGACCGCTTCGATCGTCTCCTCGCGATAGTCGATGGCGAGACCGGCCTTCTCGGCATGGGCGCTGGCGACGGCGATATTGGTCGGGGCCGGGTCGAGGCCCGTCACCCCGGCGCCGAGCCTTGCCAGCGGCTCAGACAGCACGCCGCCGCCGCAGCCGATATCGACGAGGCTCAGGCCCGAAAGCGCCCGCATCTGCTTCGCGTCGCGGCCGAAATGCGCGCAGACCTCGTCGCGCACGAAGGCGAGCCGGACCGGATTGAACTTGTGCAGGACGGCCATCGGCCCCTTCGGATCCCACCAGTCGCGCGCGATCGCATCGAAGCGCGCGACCTCGGCCGGGTCGATCGTCGAGCCTGTGCGCTCACTCGCAGCCGCCATGAACCGGTCCTTCGTTTATGCGATGCCGCATTGACACCGCGCCTGCCGCCCGTCATCTACACCCGCCCCGCCGCCAGTGCGAGGGCGAGTTTTCGACCCGGCCTTACCGTCGGGGGCAGCTATCGAGAGCCGAAAAGACCGTCATGGCCCGTCTGGTGATGAAATTCGGTGGCACCTCAGTCGCCACTGTCGAGCGCATCAAGAACGCGGCGCGGCACGTCAAACGCGAGTTCGAGGCCGGCAACGAGGTCGCGATCGTCGTCTCGGCGATGTCGGGCAAGACCAACGAACTCGTCGCCTGGTGCAAGGAAGCGTCGCCGCTCTACGACCACGCCGAGTACGACACCGTCGTCGCCTCGGGCGAGCAGGTCACCTCCGGGCTGATGGCAATCGTGCTGCAGGAGATGGGTCTACCCGCCCGCTCATGGCAGGGCTGGCAGATTCCGCTCTACGGCTCCGACGCGCATGGCTCGGCCCGGATCGAGGGCGTCGACGGCGCCGGCATCCTCGCCGGGTTCGACCGCAACCGCGAGATCGCGGTCTGCTCGGGCTTCCAGGGCGTCAATCCGCGCACGCACCGCATCGTCACGCTCGGCCGCGGCGGCTCGGACACCAGCGCGGTGGCGCTCGCCGCCG
Organism: Bosea sp. NBC_00550; assembly: GCF_026020075.1. NCBI lineage: Bacteria > Pseudomonadati > Pseudomonadota > Alphaproteobacteria > Hyphomicrobiales > Alloboseaceae > Allobosea > Allobosea sp. NBC_00550. The sequence goes on along the minus strand of NZ_CP102772.1, from coordinate 445,312 downwards.
GCCTCAAGGCCGATCGCTGCGACATCTACACCGATGTCGACGGCGTCTACACCACCGATCCGCGCATCGTCCCCAAGGCCAAGCGCATGGACAGGGTCTCCTTCGAGGAAATGCTCGAAATGGCCTCGCTCGGCTCCAAGGTGCTGCAGGTGCGCTCGGTCGAGATCGCGATGCTGCATCGCGTGCCGACCTATGTGCGCTCCTCCTTCGACGACCCCGAAAACCCCAATCCTGGCACCCTCATCTGCGACGAGGACGACATCGTGGAACAGCAGATCGTCACCGGCATCGCCTTCTCCCGGGACGAAGCCCAGATCACGCTTCGGCGCGTGGCCGACAAGCCCGGCGTCGCCGCCGCGATCTTCGGCCCGCTCGCCGATGCCAACATCAATGTCGACATGATCATCCAGGTCGTCTCGGACGACCAGGCGACGACCGACATCACCTTCACCGTGCCGACAGCCGATTACGAGCGCGCCAAGACGCTGCTCGAGAGCAAGCACGACGTGATCGCCTATCAGGAGATCCAGGGCGCCACCGACGTGGTGAAGATCTCGGCGATCGGCGTCGGCATGCGCTCGCATGCGGGCGTCGCGGCCCGCGCCTTCCGGGCGCTCGCCGAGAAGGGCATCAACATCCGCGCCATCACCACCTCCGAGATCAAGTTCTCGGTCCTGATCGACGCGGCCTATACCGAACTCGCGGTGCGCACGCTGCACTCGCTCTACGGCCTCGACGCCGCCTGAGGCCGCAGCGAACTGCACGTCTTCCGGACTCAACCCGGAATTCACAGAGCACCCTCGTCCGACCTCTGGGAGCTTGATCTACCAGAGCGGCCGCTACCGGGATCAGCACATATGAGCGCCGCGCCGATCTGGCTCTATGACGGCGTCTGCGTGCTTTGTTCCGGCGGGGTGCGTTACACGCTGAAGCATGAGCGCGACCATGCGATCCGCTTCGTTGCGATCCAGTCGCGCGAGGGGCGATCCCTGGCGCTGGCGAATGGCATCGACCCCGATACGCCTGAAAGCTTCCTCTTCATCGAAAACGGCCAGGCGCTCGCGAAATCCGACGGGGTGCTGGCGCTGCTCGACCACCTCGACGGGCCGGCGCGGCTGCTGCTGGCGGGGCTCCTCTTGCCGAAACCCTTGCGGGACTGGCTCTACGACCGTGTCGCGCGCAACCGCTACCGCCTCTTCGGGCAAAAGACCGCCTGCGAGATGCCCGATCCGGCCCAGCGCCATCGGTTCCCCCTGCCGGAGACATGATGGGCCGGCGGCGCGTGCTCCTGATCGGTGGGACCGGCGTTTTCGGCCGTCGGCTCGCACATCATCTCGCCCGGACGGAAGGGCTTGATCTCATCGTGACCTCGCGCGACGCCGACAAGGCTCAGGCCGCGGCGCGGGCCATCCGCGCCGCGCCGGGGACGACGGTCTCCGGGATCGGGCTCGATCATCGAAACGGCCTTGCCGATCGCCTCACCGAGATCGCGCCGTGGCTGGTCATCGACGCCTCAGGGCCGTTCCAGGGCGCCAGCTACGACGTGCCGCGTGCCGCGCTCGAAGCCGGCGCCCATGTCGTCGACCTCGCCGATGCGCGAGACTACATCCTCGGCTATGGCCCGGTGCTCGACGAAATCGCGCGCTCGCGCGGGCTGGTGGCGCTTGCCGGAGCAAGTTCGACTCCGGCCCTGTCCACCGCCGCAGTCGCGGCGATCACAGGCGGCTGGAAGCGGATCGATGCGATCGACATCGCGATCACACCGGGCGGGCGCAGCGAAGTCGGCGAGGCGGTCATTGCGGCGATCCTGAGCTACGCAGGGCGACCGGTTCCGGTCTGGCGCGAAGGCGAGTTGCAGGAGACGACAGGCTGGCTCGACAGCCGGGTTATCGCCATGCCCCGGCTGCGGCGGCAGCGTGTGGCGGCGGTCGAGACGGTCGATGTGCAATGGCTCGGCCCACGACTCGGCGTCGCCTCGCGGATCGGATTTCATGCCGGCCTTGAGTCGCATATCGAGCAATGGGGGCTGATGGCGCTGGCGTGGTTGCGTCGGACAGGACTCATCAGATCCCTTGACGGGTTGATCCCTGCCCTCCTGGCTGCGCGCAGGCTGACGCAGGCCACGACATCCAATCGTGGCGGCATGCTGGTCACGGTGACCGGGCTCGATGACGACGGCATTCTGCGCCAGGCGCGCTGGTCATTGCTGGCCGAACAGGGCGACGGGCCTCAGGTCCCGACGCTAGCTGCGGCTGCGGCGTTGCGCGCGCTCATGCGGGGGGCGCTCGAAGCGGGGGCTCGCCCGGCGGCCGGAGCACTGACGCTCAGGGAGATCGAGGCCGAACTGGCTCCCTATGCGATCACGACGCACATCGAAAGCAAAGCGCATGGCCCCGCGCTGCTGCAGCGGGCATTGGACACCGCCACCTTCTCTGCACTGCCTGGGCCTTTGCAGGCCTTCCACGGCGCCGAGGGCTATCCCGTCTGGCGAGGTCGCGCCCGGGTGGAGAACGGCAAGAGCCCGGTCGCCTGGCTGCTGCGGCGCATCATCGGCTTGCCCGAAGCCACAGACGACGTGCCGGTGACTGTCAGTGTCGAGCGCACCGCCATGGAAGGCGGCGCGGCGGAGATCTGGACCCGCAATTTCGGCGGCTGTCGCTTCTCGTCCCGTCTCGACCTCGACCTCGACCGGGGCGGCTGTTTGCGTGAGCGCTTTGGCCCCGTGAGCTTCCGCCTCGATGTCACGGCCGGGAACGGCGAACTCAGGCTCCCCGTCGCCGCCGCTCGGATGCTGGGTCTACCCCTGCCCCGCTTCCTGCTGCCGCGATCGGAGGCGACCGAGAGTGTGGATACGCAGGGCCGCTTCCATTTCGACGTGAAGTTGACGCTGCCGATCTTCGGTCTGCTCGTGCGCTATGTCGGCTGGCTCACGCCCAGGGCATGAGCCAGTTTTTCACTCAGCCGGATGGCTGATCTGCGCCGGATCCTGCTTGCTGCCGCGCAGCCAGCCACCGAGCCGGAGGAGCCCGTTCGACAGCCTGTCCATGTAGAGGAACAGGACGGGCGTGATGAACAGCGTCAGCACCTGCGAGATCATCAGGCCGCCGACCACCGCGATACCGAGCGGCTGGCGCAGCTCCGCGCTGGCGCCCGCGCCGAGCGCGATCGGCAGCGTACCCATCAGCGCCGCCAGCGTCGTCATCAGGATCGGCCGGAAACGCATCACGCAGGCCTGATGGATCGCCTCCTGCGCGCTCTTGCCCTCCCGCAGGAGCAAGAGGGCGACGTCGATCATCATAATCGCGTTCTTCTTGACGATGCCGATCAGCATCAGCAGGCCGATGATGGCGATGACCGAGAGATCCATGTCGAAGAGCCTGAGCGCCCCGAGCGCGCCGATCGCGGCGGATGGCAAGCCGGTCAGGATCGTCAGCGGGTGGATGAAGCTCTCGTAGAGGATGCCGAGCACGATGTAGATCGTCAGGATCGCGCCCGCGATCAGCAGCCCCTGGTTCGCCAGCGAATCCTGGAAGGTCTTGGCGGTGCCGGCGAGCGTGGTCGAAAGCGACTTCGGCAGGCCGATCTGCTCCTTGAGCGCATTGATGCGGTTGACGCTGTCGCCGAGCGCGACGCCGGGCGGCAGATTGTAGGAGATCGTGACCGCCGGGAGCTGGCCGAGCTGGTTGACCGTGAGCTGGCCTGCCGTGCGCTCGATCCGGGCGAAAGCGCCGAACGGCACCAGATTGCCGTTCTTGGTGCGAACGCGAATCGCGTTCAGCCGCTCCGGCGTCCAATGCTCGTTCGGATTGAACTCGATGACGACGTTGTAGTTGTCGCCAGTCGTATAGATCGTCGAGACCTGCCGGACGCCGAAGCCCGAATAGAGCGTCGAGCGCAGGATGTCGGCACCGATGCCCAGCGCATTAGCCTTGTCGCGGTCGACCGTGAGCGTGGCCTGCAAGGCGTTGTTCTGCAGATCGGTGGTGACGTCGGCGAAAACCTCCCGGTCACGGCTCATGGCGTCAGCCAGCCGCAAGGACCAGTCGTTCATCAGCGCCTGGTCCAGCCCCTGAACGACGAGCTGATACTGGCTCTTCGAGGAGCGCGCGCCGATGTTCAGGTTCTGCACCGGCACCATGTAGGTGTTGATGCCCGCCACCTGGGCGAGGTCACGACGGAGCGAGGCGAGAACATGCGGCAGCTTGGGGCGCTCGTCCAGCGGCTTCAGCTCGACGAAGAGGCGCCCGGAGTTCAGCGCGCTGCCGCCGCCGCCATTGCCGCCCACCGACGAAGCGACATGCGCGACATAGGGCGACTTGCGGAAGATATCGGCGACCTCGGCCTGCAGCTTCAGCATTGCATCAAAGGAGATGTCCTGCCGGGCCTCGGTCGAAACCTGGAGCTGGCCGATGTCCTCCTGCGGGAAGAAGCCCTTCGGTGCCGTCTGAAGCAGCCAGACCGTGCCGGCCATGGTGAGGAAGAAGGCCAGGAGCATCAGCGGCTGGAAGCGCAGGCAGAATTTCAGCCCGCGATCATAGCCCGCGAGGATCGCGTCGAAGCCTTTCTCAAGCCAGCGGCCGAGCGCGTTCTCCTGATGATGCTCGGAGTAGCCCGAGAGCAGGCGCGAGCACAGCATCGGCGTCAGCGTCAGCGAGACGAAGGCGGAGGCGAGGATCGAGACCGTCACCACCACGGCGAACTCGTTGAAGATGCGGCCGATGACGCCGCCCATGAGCAGCACGGGAATGAAGACCGCGACCAGCGAGAGCGAGATCGAGATGATGGTGAAGCCGATCTCGCTCGCGCCCTTCAGCGATGCCTCATAGGCCGAGAGCCCGTCCTCCTCCATGTGCCGGACGATGTTCTCCAGCATGACGATGGCGTCGTCGACGACGAGGCCGACCGATAGCGTGAGGCCGAGCAGCGAGATGTTGTCGATCGAGAAATCGAGGAGATACATCGCCGCAAGCGTCGCGATGATGGAGATCGGAACCGCCACTGCCGGGATGAAGGTCGCGGCGACGCGGCGCAGGAAGGCGAAGATCACCATGATCACCAGGGCGATGGTGAGCAGCAGGGTGAGCTGCACATCGTCCACGGCCTGGCGGATCGAGGTCGAGCGGTCGTTGAGCAGCGAAAGCGAGGCGGCGGCCGGCAGCTGCTCCTCGAAAGCCGGGATCATCGCCTTGACGCGGTCGACGACTTCCACGGTGTTGGCGTCGGGCTGACGCTGCACCGCCAGCACGATCGCCGGCACGCCGTCATAGGTGCTGCGCGTCTGGGTATTCTCGACGGAGTCGATCACCTTGGCGACATCGCCGAGCCTGACCGGCTTGCCCGCGCGCGTCGCGATGATGACGTTGGAGAACTGGGCGGCGTTGGCGAGCTGGGTCTGCGCCTGGATGGTGAGTTGCTGGGCCGTGTTCTGGATCGTGCCGACCGGCGTATTGGCATTGGTCGCGGTGATCGCGAGCTGCAATTCATCGAGGCCGATGCCGCGCGCGGCCAGCGCGGTCGGATCGATCTGGATGCGCACCGCGTATTTCTGGCTGCCCCAGATCAGGACCTGGGCGACGCCGTCGACGGTCGAGAGGGCCGGCGAGATCACCTGCTGGGCGAAGGCGTCGAGCTGCGAGAGCGGCACCACATCGCTCTTCAGCGCCATCAGGATGATCGGCGCATCGGCCGGGTTCACCTTGCGGTAGCTCGGCGGCGTCGTCATCTCGATCGGCAGTTGCCGCTGGGTGCGGGTGATCGCAGCCTGCACGTCGGCGGCCGCGGCGTCGATGTCGCGGTTCAGCACGAACTGGATCGCGATCGAGGTCGAGCCCTGCGAGTTCGTGGTCGAGATCGAGTCGATGCCGGCGATGGTGCCGAACTGCTTGACCAGCGGCGTCGCGACCGACGTCGCCATGGTGTCCGGCGAGGCGCCGGGCAATTGGGCGGAGACGTTGACGACCGGGAACTCGGCGCGCGGCAAGGCCGCCACCGGCAGGAAGCGCCAGGCGAAGAGCCCCGCCAGCACCAGCGAGACCGACATCAGGATGGTGGCGACGGGGTGCTTGATGCAGAAGGCCGAGATGTTCATGAGCGTGCGCCTTCCGCCACCGGCGTGCTTTGCGGCGGCTTCTCGCTCGTCGCGGCACGCTCCCGCACCCGCGTGCCCTGCTTCAGACGCATCTGTCCGTCGGTGACGACCCGCTCGCCCGGAGCGATGCCCTCGGTCAACGCCGTCTTGTCGCCGTCGCTGAGCGCGACCTTGATCTGGCGTAGGTCGACGGTCGAATCCGGCTTGATGACGAAGGCATAGGGCCCCTGCTGCCCGGTCTGGACCGCGACGGTGGGGATCACGGTGACGCCGGTCAGCGTTTCCGGAATGATCTCGACGTCGACATACTGGCCGGGCCAGAGCGTGAGGTCGTCATTGGTGAAGGCGGCCTTGGCGGTGATGGTTCCAGAGGTGATGTCGACCGTCGAATCGACGAAATTGAGCCTGCCCTCCACCGGCGGGCGGCCCGAATTCGGCACACGGGCCGTCACCGGCACGGGCTTGGCGGCGGCCAGCGCACCGTGCAGGGTCGGCAGCTCATTCTCCGGCATGGCGAAGGAGACGCGCAGCGGCTTCATCTGCGTGATCGTCAGCAGGCCGGTGGCGCCGCTGCTGTTGCTGGCATTGGCGCTGACCAGGTTGCCCGGCGTGACCTGGACCGCGCCGATGCGGCCCTCGATCGGTGCCGTGATCCGCGTATAGCCGAGCTTGAGCCGGTCGGCATCGAGCGTGGCATGGTCGCCCTGGATGCTGGCCGCGGAGCTGCGCTCGTCCGCGGTCGCCTGATCGACCTGCGCCTGCGTGCCGGCATTGCGGATGAAGAGCTGCTTGTAGCGCTCGAGATCGGCGACGTTGCGGGTATGGGTCGCCTCGTCGCGCGCGAGCATCGCCTCATCCTTGGCGATCTGAGCCTTGATGTCGCGGTCGTCGAGGGTGAAGAGCAGGTCTCCGGCCTTGACGAACTGCCCGTCGGTGACGTGCTGGGCCATGATCTGGCTGTCGATGCGCGAGCGCACCACGACGCTCGCCGGCGTCTCGACGAAGCCGATCGCGCGCTTGCGCACCGGGAAGTCAGCCTGGACGGCAGCGGCGGAGACGATCGCGACAGCCGCGCCGTCACCACGATTGCGGGCCGTCTGCGCGCCTTCGGGTGCGCGGGAACGCACATACCAGACGCCCGCGGCAGCAGCCGCGACGAGAACCAGACCGACGATAAGTCCTGAACGCTTCATGTTCTCTCCACTCGTTCAGGCGGTCCGGCCGGCAACAGCCGGCACTTGCAGCTTGTCTTCCCGCTGGGGACGGGTCTGCTCGCGGATGGCGGCCAACGCCTCCAGCGCGGCAAGAATCGAACTCTCCTCGACGCTGCCCAGCACCTCCTGCGCGATCGCGGTGCGCACCTGATCGAGATCGTCGACCAGCGCCCGGCCTTCCGGGGTCAGGTAGAGCCGATAGGCACGCCGGTCGGCCGGGTCCTCGCGGCGCTCGATCAGGTTCTGCCCCTGCAGGCGATCGAGCAGGCGCGCGAGTGAAATCGGCTGCAAATCCATCTGCTCGGCGAGAGCCGCCTGATTCAGCCCCTCCTGCCGTCGCAAACGAGCCATCACGCCCCATTGCGCCCGTGTCGTGCCGTGCTGGCGGGCACGCTGATCGACATAGGTCCGCAGCAGACGGGAGGTTTCGACGAGCTGGAACATGAATTCCCGCCGCAAGGGTCGCTTCATACACCGATCTCCAAGAACGTAAGCCTGCTTATAGTATATCAGATTACGGCGATTTCGCGGTTGCACAATAAGAAGCGCGGAATCGTGAGGAGCGCCGCCCTGAGCGCGCATCGCTTTTGCGCGCGCGCCTCTGGCTTCGCACGGCCAAGCGCTTCTAGACTGCGCCCGAAAACGCGCCCTCTTCGAGAAGTTCTCCCGACATGAGTCAGCTCTTCAGCCCCTATCAGCTTGGCGGCCTCACGCTCGCCAACCGCATCATCATCGCGCCGATGTGCCAGTATTCGGCGCAGGATGGCTGCGCCACGGACTGGCACACCATCCATCTCGGCCACCTCGCACTGTCAGGCGCCGCGCTCCTCGTCATCGAGGCCACGGCCGTAGAGCCGGACGGACGCATCAGCCCCTTCGATCTCGGCCTGTGGTCGGAGGAGACGGAAGCGGCCTTGGGCAAGGCGCTGCAATCCGCCCGCGCCTGGTCGGACATGCCGATCGCGATCCAATTGGCGCATGCGGGGCGCAAGGCCTCCGTCGCGCAGCCCTGGAACGGCGGCGGCCAGCTCGGCCTCGACGAGGGCGGTTGGACGGTACATGCACCTTCAACGATCGGCTTCGAGACCTATCCGCGGTCGCCGCGTGCCCTCACCAAGGACGACATCGCGCGGCTCTGCGAGGCCTTCGCGGATTCGGCACGACGGAGCGTCCGGCTCGGTCTGGCAGCCATCGAACTGCACGGCGCGCACGGCTATCTGATGCACCAGTTCCTCTCGCCGCTCTCGAACAGGCGCGAGGACGAATATGGCGGCTCGCTCGAGAACCGCATGCGCTTCCCGCTGGAAGTCCTGGACGCGGTGCGCGCGGTGGTGCCGGCGGGTTTCCCGGTCGGCTTCCGCATCTCCGGCACCGACTGGGTCGAAGGCGGCTGGGATATCGAGGACAGCATCACCTTCTCCGAGGCAGCCAAGGCGCGCGGCGCCGACTTCATCCATGTCTCCAGCGGCGGCCTCTCGGCCGCCCAGAAGATCCCGCTCGGCCCGAGCTACCAGGTTCCGCTCGCGCGGGCCGTGAAGCAGGCAACGGGAATCACCACGATCGCCGTCGGCCTGATCACTGACCCGGAGCAGGCCGAGGCGATCGTCGGCACCGGCGAAGCCGATCTCATCGGGCTGGCGCGCGGCATCCTCTACAATCCGCGCTGGCCCTGGCATGCGGCGGCCGAGCTCGGCGCCAGCGTCAAGGCGCCGAACCAGTATCTCCGCTCGCAGCCGCGGCAGTATTCCAAGCTGTTCGCCTGAGGCAGCCACAGGCTGCCCGGGTCATCCCGGGCGTAGCGAAGCGAAGACCCGGGATCCACGCCTAAAGCTTCTTCGGAAGCACTCCGGCATGGACCCCGGGTCTCCCTCCGGTCGCCGGGGGTGACCGCGTGCGATATCAAGCCCCGTAGAATCGCGAGAAACGCCGAGACATGACCGCCTATTCCGACCTCGCCGCCCATTTCGGCCGCATCGCCGCGCTCTCCAACGCCGTCGGCATCCTGCAATGGGACAACGACACGATGATGCCGAAGGGCGCCGCCGAGACGCGGGCCGAAAGCATGGCGCTGCTGCATGTGATGCGCCACGGCATGGCGACGGACGCCCACATCGGCGGCTGGCTCGCGGAGGCCGAAAACGACGGCGGCCTCGGCGCCTGGGAGAAGGCAAACCTGCGCGAGATCAGGCGCGTCTGGACAGTCGACACCGCCCTGCCCGCCGATCTCGTCGAGGCATCGAGCAAGGCGGTCTCGGCCTGCGAGATGCGCTGGCGGCAGGCACGGGCCGATTCCGATTTCGCGGGATTGCTGCCCTATCTCGCCGAGGTGCTGAACCTCCAGCGCCAGATCGGCAAGGCCAAGGGCGAGAAGCTCGGCGTCTCGCCCTACGACGCCCTGCTCAACGATTATGAGCCAGGCGGCAGCTCGGCAAAGATCGACGGGCTCTTCGACGATCTCGCCGCCTTCCTGCCCGGCTTCACACAGGAAGCGATGGCGGTGCAGGCGCGCCGGCCGGCGCTGCCGGCGCTCGAAGGTCCGTTCGCGACCGAGACACAGCGCGCGCTCGGCCTGCGCCTGATGGCAGCGCTAGGCTACGATTTCGAGCGCGGGCGGCTCGACATCTCGACCCATCCCTTCTGCGGCGGTGCCGACAACGATGTGCGCATCACCACGCGCTACGACGAGGCCGACTTCACCAAGGCGCTGATGGGCGTGTTGCACGAGACAGGCCATGCGCTCTACGAGCAGGGCCGGCCGCAGGGCCATATGAACCAGCCGGTCGGCGCCGCGCGCGGCATGAGCATCCATGAAAGCCAGTCGCTGCTGATGGAGATGCAGGCCTGCCGCTCGCGCCAGTTCCTCGCCTTTGCCGCGCCGCTGATGCGCGATAGCTTCGGCGGCGCCGGCCCCGCCTGGGAGACCGAGGCGATGTGGCACCGTTATACGCGCGTCGAGCCCGGCTTCATCCGCGTCGATGCCGACGAGGTGACCTATCCGGCCCATGTCATCCTGCGCTACCGGCTGGAGAAGGCGCTGATCGCCAACGAGATGCCGCTCGCCGAATTGCCTGCCGCCTGGAATGCGGGGATGAAGTCCCTGCTCGGGGTCACCGTGCCCGACGACCGGGTCGGCTGCCTGCAGGACATCCACTGGCCCTCCGGCGGCTGGGGCTATTTCCCGACCTATACGCTCGGCGCGATGACGGCGGCCCAGATCTTCGACGCCGCCTGTCGGGCCGAGCCGGGCATCCTGCCCGGCATCGGCAAGGGCGATTTCGGCCCGCTGGTGGGCTGGCTGCGCGCCAACATCCACGGCAAGGGCTCGCTGCTCCCGACCGACGACCTGCTCACCGAAGCGACGGGCCGGCCGCTCGACGCCTCCGTGTTCAAGGCGCATCTGCGCCGCCGCTACATCGAAGAGACCTGATCTTTCTGATTTTATTTATTCAAAACAAAGACTTGTCCGCGGCTTCATGCTGATCGGCCATGCAGCTTTCGGGCTTGCATCGGGGGGCACGAAGCGGGATGTCGGAAACGACCTCCCGCTTCGGTGACCGATCATGACCCAGACCAAGCCCGCCCCCCGCATCGCCATCACCTATTGCTCGATGTGCAACTGGATGCTGCGCTCGGCCTGGCTCGGGCAGGAGTTGCTCTCCACCTTCGGGCAGGATCTCGGCGAGGTAGCGCTGATCCCGCGCACGGGCGGCATCTTCCAGATCACCTATGACGGCGAGCTGATCTGGGACCGCAAGACCGATGGCGGATTCCCGGATTCCAAGGTGCTGAAGCAGCGCGTGCGCGACCGGCTCGACCCCGAGCGCAGCCTCGGCCATGTCGACGGGCACACGATGTCGACGGAAGCGGAGAGCTGAGACTTAGGAATTACGTCGTCATCCCGGCTGCAGCAAAGCGGAGCGCCGGGATCCATCGTAGGGCTCCGCGCTCTACGATGGATCCCGGATCTGCGCTGCTTCGCAGCTTGTCCGGGATGACGGAGTGGTTCCGTGCCATATCCGGAGGCGCAACGGCGCGCCTCTTCAGACCGCGTGCTTCCGCGTCGCCGCCACCCAGGATTTCAACCGCTCCTCGGGATCGGCGTTCAGCGTGATGTCGGTCACGGCTGCCACGATGTCGGCGCCGGCGTCGAAAACGCCCGGCGCGCGTTCCAGCGAAATGCCGCCGATGCCGACCAGCGGCAGGTCGCCGATGCGGCGCTTCCACTCGCCAAGCCGCTCCAGCCCTTGCGGGCCGAAGCGCATCTGCTTGAGAATTGTCGGATAGACCGGCCCGAGCGCGACATAATCCGGCTCCGTCGCCAGCGCGCGCTCCAGCTCGGCCTCGTCATGGCTGCTGACGCCGAGCTTGAGGCCCGCCTTGCGGATCGCGCCGAGATCGGCGGTGTCGAGATCCTCCTGACCGAGATGGAGGAAATCGCAGCCCTCCGCGATGGCGAGCTTCCAGTAGTCGTTGACGACGAGCACGCAGCCGACCTCCGCGCAGAGCCGCTTGGCGCGAGCGATCTCGCGGGCAACCTCGATTTCGGGCCGATCCTTGACGCGCAATTGCACCAGCTTGACGCCGAGCGGCAGCATCCGCTCCAGCCAGTCGGCGCTGTCGAAGATGGGATAGAACGGATCGAGCTTCATGCGAGACAGGTCTTTCATGCCAGGAAGGCCTTGCCCATGACGGGCGTGGAGGGAGCTGCCATGTCGCGCGCCTCGATCGGCTGCGCCTCGAAGGCGAGCCGGCCGGCGCGGATGGCGAGCGCGAAGGCCTCCGCCATCGCGGCCGGGTCCCCCGCCTTGGCGACGGCGGTGTTGAGCAGGATGCCGTCATAGCCCAGCTCCATCGCCTGCGCGGCATGGGAGGGCAGGCCGATGCCGGCGTCGACGACGAGCGGAATATCCGGGAAATGCTGGCGCATGGTGCGCAGCCCGTAGGGGTTGTTGAGCCCCCTGCCCGATCCGATCGGCGCGCCCCAGGGCATCAGCACCTCGCAGCCGCCATCGAGCAGGCGCCCGCCGATGACGATGTCCTCTGTCGTGTAGGGGAAGACCTTGAAGCCGTCATCGGCGAGGATGCGCGCAGCCTCGACCAGCGCGATCACGTCCGGCTGGAGCGTGTCGTCCTCGCCGATCACCTCGAGCTTGATCCAGTCGGTGCCGAAGACCTCGCGCGCCATCTGCGCCGTCGTCACTGCCTCCTTCACCGTGTGGCAGCCGGCCGTGTTCGGCAGCACCTTGACGCCGAGCTCGCGGATGAGCGCCCAGAACGCCTGCCCCGCCGCGCCGCCGGACGATTCCCGGCGCAGCGAAACGGTGACGACCTCGACGCCGGAGCGCTTCACCGCCTCGGCGAGGATCGCGGGCGACGGATATTGCGCCGTGCCGAGGAAAAGCCGGTTTTGCGGCTCGAAGCCGTAAAAGGATGCCATCTCAGCCTCCCTGCATCGGGGCGACGACCTCGATGCGGTCGCCGTCGTTCAAGATCACTTCAGCGCGCTTGCGAGCCGGCACGAAATCGCCGTTCACCGCCGTCGCGACGATGCGGCCGGCATAGCCGAGCTCGGCCAGCGCCTCGGCCAGCGTCTTCGCGGCGATCTCCTGCGGCGCGCCGTTAAGCAGCAAGGTCATGCAGCATCTCCGGTCGTGATTGCGGGTTCATCACGGCATCCGCAGCCATCCGCGCCATGGCGGGGCTGAGCAGGAAGCCGTGACGGTAGAGCCCGTTGACATGGATCACCCGGCCGCGTCGCGTCAGCCGCGGCAGGTTATCGGGGAAGGCCGGGCGCGCATCGGTGCCGATCTCGACGACCTCCGCCTCGCCGAAGGCGGGATGCAGCGCATAGGCCGCGCCGAGCAGCTCCAGCATCGAGCGGGCCGAGATGCGGCTGCGCTCGCCGCTCTCGATCATCGTCGCGCCGACCATGAAGATGCCGCCTGCCCGCGGAACGATGTAGAGCGGGATGCGCGGATGCAGCAGCCTTACGGGGCGCGACAAGCGGACCTCGTCGCTTTTCAGCAGCAGCATCTCGCCCTTGACGCCGCGCAGATCGGGCAGGACATCGCGCGCCGACAGCCCCCGGCAGTCGAGGACGATTTCGGCATCGAGATTGGCCGGTTCGACCGCGCTGTCGAAATGCACCGCCACGCCCTTTGCAAGGAGGCGTTCGGCCAAGGCCGCGATCGCCTTGCGCGGATCGAGATGCGCCTCGTCAGCGAAGAACAGCCCGCGCGAGAAGCGCCCGGCGAGATCGGGCTCCAGCCCTGCGACCGCCTCGCCATCGATCTCCTCGAAATGGCTGGTGCGCTGGCCGAAGCGGCGCAGCTCCGAGCGATCGCGGCTCGGCGCGACAACGAGCGTGCCCTGGCGAACCACCCCGTCCGCGTGCCGCTCCCACCAGCCGGCTGCCTCCTGGCCGAGCCGGATCACCGGCTCCTCGGCGCTTTCGCCCTCGCACCAGGGGGCGAGCATGCCGCCGGCATACCAGGAGCAGGCCGCGGCACCGATGCGCGAACCGCGCTCGTGGATGGTGACCTGCGCGCCGCGCGCGGCCAGCTCGGTGGCGCAGGCAAGGCCAACGACACCGGCGCCGACCACCGCGACGGTTATGTTCCGATAAGGGCTGGATGCAGCCGCCATGCTTTTCCCTGCTCCCGGGAAGGCAGCGGCCAAAGGCGCGAGCAGCTTTGTCTGCGAGCCGAAGACCGTTCCCTTCGCCGGCATTACCCGGATCAGGTGCGATGGGTTGGCGCGACGCGCACCTCTCAGCCTTTCGGCACCCCAACGGACAGACGCATTCTAATAAGCGGATCACCCCGGGGCAAGGCAAGCCGACGCAAGGCGCCGTTGCAACGAGCGTCGCCTGGAGAACGGGCGCCGCCCACCGAGCACTCCCTTGGTAATGGAGAGGTCGAGAGTTCAATCCTCTCTCGCAGCACCAGCACTTTCAATGACTTAGTCTAGTGATGAGCGCTCCCAGATCAAGGCGAGACAGCACCAGCACAGCACGCGAGCACGTTTTAAGGCTCTCGCGGTGGGGGGCGGGTCCTGTTGCGACTAACACCGCCCAGGTCCGCTTCGCGTGGGGTATCAGGGGCGAGTAGTGTCAGTGGTGCCCATGCCCTCCCTCGCGGAACTGGCACTTGGCGCTAACACACATGGACTTGACGCCCGCGCGGTGGCAGCGCAGGGGCAGCAATGGCGACACCTACGCGAACTGCCCTGCCCTCGCTGGCTGGGCAGCGCGCGCCTGGCTCACGGCACTAGGCTCTCCCCCTGCCAACGCCAGCGCGCGCTGCGCCGCACACGCGCAGACCTTCCGACCAAATCGCCAGTGCTCAACTTTTCGTGGCGGGCCTGCCAAGCGCTGTTTTGCCATCGGCTGCCCCACTGTCAGTGAAGACTGCGTCTTCTTGTCGCTGCTCTCGCGCAACCGCCACAGCGTGGCGACGTAGAACAACTGTTTGGCTGGCAATCTCAAGCTCGACGCTGGCGTGCGTGGTAAGACGGCGCACTAGCGGCGAGGACAGGACAACGATAGCATGAATGGCGAGCAGCACTGCGGCGGACAGGTGAGTGGCGGCGGACGGCATCGCGTTTCGCAGCCATCGACTTGGACCGCATGGACGCGAGCGGCCTTTGCCGCCATCGTTCTGCTGTTGAGCCTTGCCGCACCTGTGGCGGCAGGACCGTCTGAGGACGTTGCCGCTATGTACTCTGCCGTGCTGCGGCACTTGCGTCCGCTGGCCGATCAAGGCAACGCCAACGCGCAGTTCAATCTTGGCTTCATGTACAGCAATGGCCAGGGCGTACCGCAGAACCACGCCGAGGCGCTGAAGTGGTATCGCCTCGCGGCAGACCAAGGCAACGCCGAGGCGCAGCTCATGCTCGGCGCCATGTACCGCAATGGCGATGGAGTGCCGCAGGATTACGCTGAGGCGTTGAAGTGGCATCGCCTCGCGGCAGACCAAGGCAACGCCGAGGCGCAGTACTTTCTTGGCTTCATGTACAGCAATGGCCAGGGCGTACCGCAGAACCACGCCGAGGCGCTGAAGTGGTATCGCCTCGCGGCAGACCAAGGCAACGCCTTCGCGCAGTTCAATGTCGGCGTCATGTACATGGAAGGCGCGGGCGTGCCGCAGGATTATGTCCGCGCACACATGTGGTTCAACTTGTCAGCCGCGCAGGAGGTTGGACATGCTGCGAGAGATAGGGATGAGCTTGCAAAGGTCATGACCCCCGAACAAATCGCGGAAGCCCAGAATCTGGCGCGTGAGTGGCAACCCAAGCGGCCCTGATAGGCCGGGTCGGCATCAACCAAGGACGGTCCGTTGCGAACCGGCGGCGGTCGGCATCATTTCACCGGGTCAGGCTCTCGACCACGCACGAGGTGGCCTGATGTTCAACCCGCCGCCCGCACAGTCCTTGCGGTGTATCAGAGCGAGCGGCAGTGTTGCGAAGTAAAGCTTGCGGCGGCTTAGACCGGCGCTGGGTCATGCCCGCTGCTTTAATCGCGAGAGGACGCCATGCGACGAATGATGCTCGTGCTTGCTGCCTGCGCTGTGCTGGCGGGATGTCAGACAGCCAACCATGATGCCGAATACGCGAGAATTGAGCCGCAGATACAGGCCATCGTCGCTCTCATGAGAGCTGGAAAGATTAAGCGCGCGGAAGGCATGCGGCGGCAGTACGAGCTTGCGAAGACTGTCGGTGGCTTCGATATCTTCGATGAAGCTCTTTGGCGACGCGGGATCGCCCTCGCCGAGAAGCACGACCGAGGCTTGATGACGCAGATCGAAGTCGAGGCGCTCCATGCGCAAGCCGAAGCCGAACGCTCGCAACAGAAGACGCAAGCCTACGCCGCGCGGGTGACAGCCGCCGCAGCGTGGCAGGCATCGCGACCGCGCACCTGCATTCGCTCTGGCGATTTCGTGAACTGCTTCTAGGCATCTCAAGAACGGAACCCCATGCAGGATGAACACGACCGCGCCCTCGGTGCCCTTCTGGGGCTGGCCGTGGGCGATGCCCTTGGCCTCGGGCTTGAATTCCGGAGGCGCGACGAGCACCCGCACCGACTACAGCGCGAGCAACTGGCTCTCTTTGCCACCGGGCTACTGGACAGACGATACCGCGCTGGCGCTGGCCCTCGCGCAGACACTCATCGCCGGCGAGGGCAAACTCGACCCGATGCGTCTGGCCGGGGAGTGCGCCGGCTACATGCAGCACGGCAAACATCACCCGGCGGCGCGTTGCGTCGATATCGGGGGGACCACATCAGGCGCAGTTAGCGCATTCCTCGCAACCGGACAGCCCGTCGGACCGCACCACGAACATTCCAGCGGCAACGGCTCGCTGATGCGTCTCGCGCCGGTGTCTATCGTTACGACCGACCCTGATCGGGCTGCTCATCTCGCGCGGGAACAGTCCCGGGTGACGCACGCCAGTCCGGCCTGTCTGGACGCGTGCGAGCTTCTTGCGAGAATGCTCGTCGCGGCCATCGCAACCGGCGACAAGAACCGCACGCTCGACGCTTGCGGCACGCGCTCGTTCGCGGACCCGGACATCGAGGCGTTGGCCAGAGGCGTTTGGGGAAAGCTCTCCCGCGACGACATCAGGTCAGGCGGCTATGTGGTGGACACGCTTTGTGCCAGCCTCTGGTCGGTCGGCACCACGGATAGGTTCGAGGATGCGGTCACGCTGGCCGTCAACTTGGCAGGAGACGCTGACACGACGGGCGCCGTGACGGGCATGCTTGCAGGGGCCATCTATGGTGTCAGCAGCATCCCGGAGCGGTTCCTGACACCGCTCCTCTGGCGAGAGCATCTCACGGATGTGGGCGAAAAGCTCTTCAGGCTTCGAAGTTCGGACCCGAGCGGCTGTTCGTCGAGGTCGAACGGCTACCAGTGACCAAACTCCAAGCCGCGGCTGGGTGCAACCGCGCATTCGCCGAACCCGACGAGACGTTGGCGAGGGAGGTCCGAAGAGGGCTCTCTCGTGACGACCTAACGTCATGCGGCTACGAGCTGGATGCGCTCGGCGCCATCAGTTTCGGAGTAAGTTCGACCTCGACCGATCCGACTAAGAAGTCGTCAGAGCTGCGGTGGGCGATGTAGGTCGTCGTGACTTACTCCGGGGTTAGTTGGGGAACAGATAGGCGCGTATCATGTGACCGACGCCTGCCCCGAAGACGACAGGCACGGCAACGAAGATCGACCCAGACCCGCCGAGAATGCCGACGGCGAGCAGCCAGGCCAGGGCGACGCAGAACCACGCGAATGGGGGGATTAGGAAGGCTACGACGGCCGGCACGCCGACGAGCCAGAACAGAAGCTGCGAGATAAACGGGTCCATCACTCAGCCGCCTGAATGTTGCGCGAGAAGTTCTGCGTACGCGCGGCTTCATTGGCTTTCTTGGCCTGCTTGGCCAGCTTGCCGGGGGTAGCCCACAAATAGATGTGGGAGATCACGGCGGGCAGCGTCACGAGCGCGGTGAAGCCCTCGGTGGTATCGGTCATCGCTTTTACGGTATCCGCGCCGGCGAGCGCGTAAGTCAGGAAGATGAAGCCGACGTAGAGCAGGACAAGGAACCATGCCACGGTGAACACGCGGAACATGATGGTCGAGGTCCAAGTCGCGATGTCGTTTGCGCGCTGGCAGGCGGTGATGATCATCAGGGCGATGACCGCGGCGACCATGCAGAACATCGCCGCCAGCAAAAAGCCCAGGAAGAGGCTCTGGGGCAGGCCCATCGTCTTCCAGAGCCAGCCGAAGCCATATCCGATCCAGTAGCTGGACTTCGTGTAAAGGCTCAAGGCGGTATGGGAGGCGAAGATGATGAGGAAGTAGCGCCAGCGGCTGATCGAGTTGCTCAGGTCTATGAAGGACTTCATTTCTTTACTCCCTTGGATGGGTGGATGTATGCGCAGCCTGTCTCCAGCTCGTGCAGCTCTGCGCACAGCAACTCGAGGGTCGCGGGGGTAACCGTCGGGTGGGTCTCAAGCTGCTCGAGCGGCGCCTAGAGGTGGACGCGGGTTCTCGAGGAAACCCATTGCCGACCCGTTTGCGCTCTTCATGTGCGGGCGAGCGGAACGAGGTAGCGCAGGCTCGGGGCAGCGGCATCCCGCAGCGGTTCCTGACAGCGCTCGCTTGGCGAGAGCATCTCAGAGAGACTGGATATTGATCATCGGCTGCTCTCCTCAATCGTCGCAGGTGACGGCCAAGGGCTTCTCAGGGCCCGACGCGCGACACGTCTTGAACCGGTGACCATCGACATCGGAGAGGAACGTTCCGCCCCACCGGCCGATCTCCGGATAGCCGATGACGTTGCCAGCCGGGTTGTTCTCCAGCGCCTTCGCGACCACGCTGTCCGGAGCGCCGGTCGCCTTGTAGAACCGTGCGGCTCGCAGGGTCAGGGCCTCACTGGTCTCGGTCTCGAAGGAAGGACCGCCGGGGACGCTGGCGTTGCGGGAGATCACGGCGTGGACGTAAAGCTGGCCACCGAACGTGACGAACTTTTCCTTGCCCATCGCCCAGATGTAGGTGCAGGCGCTGGCGCACTCGTCGGTCTTGCCGACGTAGGTGTTGAAGGCGATGCCGTATTCCTCGCTGGCGCGACCCATCAACTGCACGATGTTGGCAGCGGTGTCGAAGTTGCCGCCGTGCGAGTTGAGCACAATCGTGACCGTCTTGCGCAGATCGAGCGTGATCACAGTCTCGACGAAGCGCTCTAGGTCGCCTTGGACGATGCCGCCCTGAATGCTGACACCGTTCCACTTGGGGATAGGCTTGATGCTTGCGGCTTCCGCCGAGGTGGCCAGAGCGACTGCCACGAAGGCCGCAAGGCAGGCAGCGGTCTTCTTTAGGCGGCTCCAACCGCAGACGTTTGAAGTCTTAACATCCATTGACATCACCCTTGACGTTCCGGATCTGACCTCCCTGAAATGTGCGGCCGCCGCGCCCGCTGCTTGTTATTCTCGGCCAAAGATTTGCTCTTCTCTGCCTAGGGTGATGTACTCGGCTCGAACATGAGCAGGGGGCCCCGAGGCTTTGGTACACGACCTGGCTTTCCTGCCGACGACCCGTGCGGGCATCGCGCGTCTGGCCGTTGCGCGTCTTGTCAGCGCCGGCGTGCCGGCCGCGCCTCTCCTAAAGGCCGCTGGCTTGACCGACGAGGTGCTCGTTGGTCACGATCAAAGAGTGCTTGCCCGGCATCAGGTCGCCCTGCTGGACCGCGCCGCGACAGCGCTGGCGGATGACCGCCTGGGCTTCACCCTGGCGCAGGACTTCGATCCACGTACGCTCGGACTGCTCTTCTATGTGATGGCGTCGTCGCAAAAGCTTGGCGACGCGCTCCAGCGTATTGCCCGTTACAGCGCGATCACCAATGAGGCGCTGGTCTTCAGCGTGGCCGAGCGCGGAGCGCTTGCCCTGCGCCTGAGATACGTCGGCCTGCCTCGCCATTTCGATCGGCATCAGGCCGAATTCTGCATCTTTGGCGCAATTCGCCTCTGCCGCATCCTGACCGGAACGACGCTCGTGCCACTGCGCGTCTCGATCGCGCATCACCGCTCAGGCGATATCTCGGCGATGTCACGGTTTGCTGGAACGACCGTGGAGTTCGGGGCAAATGCCGATGAATTAGTCCTACCTGCCGAAGTGCGTGAGCGCCCTCTCGTCAATGCCGACCCTTACCTCAACGATCTCATGCTGGAGTATTGCGAGACGGCACTGTCGTCTCGCACAACCAATGCGAGCCCGCTTCGGGTGAGCGTCGAGAATGCGATCGCTCCGCTGCTCCCTCATGGCAAGGTTCGCGTGGAAGTCATTGCTCGCCTCCTTGGCATGAGCGAACGGACGCTTGCCCGCAAGCTCGCCGACGAGGGCCTGAGCTTCTCTGAGATCCTGCAGCAGCTACGGCGTGACCTGGCTGTGCGCTATCTCAATGATGGCGGCCACCATGTTTCCAAGGTCGCCTGGCTGCTTGGATTTCAGGAGGTCAGCGCGTTCTCTCATGCATTCAAAGAATGGACCGGGGTCGCACCGAGCCAGATGCGGTTGGCCGCCGCTCACACTTGATGGATGTCGTTTCTCCGGACCCCACCTTGCGTTACGGATAGCCGAATTCGGATCATCCTGTCGGGATTACAGACCAGCAACCATAAGCCGGAAGTTCTTTCATCTATCTGTAACGCCCGATGCTAATTGGTGCTGTCTTGTTACAGGTATGCGTAGCATCGACCTCACGGTCTCCTCCTAACCGTAACAGCCAGGATCGGGATCCCCGAACGGTGAGTTAAGACCAAAGCCGCCGCGCCCGTTAGCGCTAAAGCAGCGATTGTCGGCCTACCAGCGTTCGGCTACCTGTAACGCATGACAATCCCGGTTTATTCACTCCAGCCTGGCCGATGCACCCGCTGCTCGGTAGCGTTCCCGGCAGACGCCGCACCCTTTATCGTCTCAGAGACGGTCGCCAGGGATTTCCTGGATCCGTCTATCTCCCGCATCGGTCGCATTGCGACGGTGAAAGCCTATGTCCCCGTCTGCGAAGCGTGCCTTTCGGAATGGGAGCGCAAAACTGCACGTCCGAGATCGTCTGCGAAGGGTGTGGCGACCGAAAGTTCGTGCACACCTGGGAGAAAAAGGCGACCTGTTCCACTGCCTGTTGGCAACGCGCCCGGCGGGCGCGGATACAGCGCGAACGTCCTCCCCTGAAATGCAACGTGTGGCGCGACGTTCTTCTTCCCAAAGCGTCGCGCAGACGCGAAGTACTGCTCCAACCTCTGCCGCCAGCTCTCCTACCGGCTGCGGGTTGGCTGACGAGGGCGGCACACGCAAACGCCCTCGACCTGATCCTATTCCCGTCTCGATGCGCTGGAGTAAGGCGCGATCGGAAAGATCTAGGGTTGTGGCCCATTCCCTCTGTGGCTCGGGAACAGGCCGCTCGTTGTGACACTTCCGACATGGCGCCCGGCCGCGTCATAGATCGTCGTCACACCGACAATGGTTGACGAGTGCGCGGTGATCTTGCCCCCGTCGTAGTACCTGGTCGCGCCGCCGCTGTCCGTTGTCGAACGGCCGACGATCCGGCCGGTGCGGCTGCCCTAGAACGATAGCGACTGCGTCAGAGCGCCGCTCGCCAGGGGCGCGATGAGCGCCAGCACTATCGCGCCCTTCATGATGCTTTCTAAGCAATCGCTCGTTCGATCAGCATTGACAGAGCCTTGTTCTTGCAAGCGCCGATTAGTTCAAAGACATCGCTGCGTATCGTGGCCTCGCATGCATGTTCCGCCCTTGCGTACATACGTGTTGGCATTGCCAACTGGACTGGCTGTGTAAGCGGCGACACGGGTCAAGCCCTTCGCGGTCATGATTTACAGCGTAGTTCGAGTTGGCGGTATGTCCGCTCTACTGCCCACAATACGGTTTCTGGATAAGGGTTGCGCGGGCTCCGTCGGGTTCCAGGCTGCGGTAGCGCCCCCCGGAATAGCGACCGCAATCGAGGGCATGACCATGCCGGATCAGCTCGGCACCGACATCCTGCCCTTGCCGGTTGAAGCAGATCCCGACGGCGCGGCGATAGGCGGTCTCGTTGTTCAAGCGGCAGTGAACCTCAGCGCCGATGCCGATGATGGCCTGCAGCGCGGCGCGAGCTGCGTGACCATGCGGTTCGTCAGGCTGGCCGAAGTGGCCGATCTCTTCGGCATCGACGCCGTTCAAGCGAACCAACTTGCCTGCAACGCGCACCGTATCGCCATCGATCACAACGGGAACACCGGTCAGCGACTGGGCTGAGACCCGAGTGACTTGCAAGGCGGGTTGTGCGGGCGTCGTCATCGCGTGGACTGAAACCGGAGTGACTTGCGAGGGTGGCTGTGCCGGCGTCATCATCGCGCGGGCTGAGACCGGGGTGACTTGCGAGGGTAGCTGCGCCGGCGTCGTCGTCGCGGCGGGGCCATAGCAGGCCCAGAGCGCCAGCAGCGAGAGGGTCTGGAAGAAGTACATTGATCTCTCCGAGGTCAGGCCGAGCCCCCGCGGGCCGGGTCGATGGTCGGGAAGGGGTTGATTGGTCTGGCCGGCTTGGCGGGCTTTGGCGGGCTGGCGACCGTCAGGGGCGGATCGACCGGGACCTTGACGGTCTTGCCGGCATGAAAGGCGAAGCAGTTAAACGGTGCCCCGTTGTCGCAGAAGCCGAAGTCGCCGACGAATTCCTCCGTCAGAAATGAGCGCACGCGCCCATCGTTGCTGGGTGGGGAGAGCTGCGTGCCGTTGTCGAAGCGGGTGAAGCCATCGGGGGACTTCATGATCCGCCCGTGAATATCTGTCTTCTGGTAGCCCGGCGACTTGATGAACTGGGCTTCGGCGGGCGTCGGATCTCTCGGCGGAAACGGCGACGGTGCTGCCGAGCCGGGCGTTCCGGTGGCGGGCTGCGACCAGGCTGGCGGTACTGCCGGCGCACCGCCCGTCTCTCCGCGCTTCCTGACGACAATCGGCATGGTTGCGCCATTATGGGAGGCGTAGCAGTCGTAACTGTTCGGACGCGCGACGAGCGGCAAGCAATAGCCGAAGTCGCCGACAAACGGGTCGGTATCAAGGTAATAGGCTGGGTTTTCGACGTCGCCGTCTGCAGGGAAGAAGTACTGGCCCGTGTCGAAGTGGAGCCAGCCATCGGTCGCCTTGACGATGCGGCCACGGATGGTCGCGTCGGCGTAGCCGCCCGGCTTTTCCGTGAAGTTGCGCTCGGCTTGGGTCTGCGGCGGGACCGGGCTGTCAGGCTTCGGTTCGCTGTTCGTGCCTCCACCCGTGGAGGGGGGCGGGGTCACCGCAACCTGTGGCTGGCCGGGGACCGTCACCGGCATCGGCTCCTTGACGATGGTCGTCTCCTTCACGATCAAGGGCTCCTTGACGATGACGGTCTCCTTGACGACGACCGGCTCTTTGACGATCACCTGCTTCTCCAGCTCGACCACTTTGACCTCAGGGGTCAGCAGGAAACTCGCGCCCCAGCAGGCGAGGCCGATCCCGGCCCCGGCAGCGAGCGCGATGAAGGCGGCGTGCTTCCGGCGGATACCATCGGCAACGCCCTGGGCGGCGATCTTTTCGGCGTTGGCATGGCTCTCAATACCATGCGTCTCGGCCTTGGCCTTGCCGATCTCAGCGTCGTGCTGATCGTTGTTGCGTTTGATGGCGAACTGGTCGAGCGCGTCGGTGGCGTCGGTATTGTGACGGATCTCGTCGGGACGCTCGTTCATAGCCTGCCTCCAGCAACGGGCTTCAGGTGCGGCTGGTTCGGGTGGATGACCTCCCCGAGGGTGTGGTCGTCGCGGATGCGACGTCCCGTGGCGTGGTCGTAAGGGACGTAGACGTACTCAAGGACCTTGCGTTCCGGGCCGGGGACCGGCTTCTCGACCTCGACCGTGACCTCCGGGCCGGGAACCTCGATCGTGCGGTCGCGGTAGAGCGGGCGGCGCTTGCGGGCGATGTAGGCGCGTAGGGCCTTGGCGATGCGACCGTCCTTACCCTTCGGCGCGGCGTGGGCGATCATCGAGATCACCATGGTGGCCAGCGAGAGAGCGCCAGCGACGCCGTAGACCGCGTAGCCCTTGAAGCGCTCGAAATCTGCCTCCTGCATCTTCTGCACCGAGATGCCGAAGAAGTTGGCGGCGAGGCGGTGCATCGGCGACTCCTTCAGCTCGCGGGTCAGATCGGCTTCAGCCTTGCTGACGGCGTGGTCGGCCATGGCGATCTTGTCGCTGTTGCCATTGCCGCCCTTAGTCAGGACAGCCCGCTGTGCCTCTAGCTCGGCCTTCGCCTGCCCGGCCTTGGTGAGCAACTCGGCGTGCTGTTCCATCGCCCTGACGTTCGCTTCGGCTGCCCCAGGGTTGCGACAGAGGCCGGGTTTCCCGGTCTTGAGCGTGCAGGGGCGGGTGTCAGGCAGCTTCGGGACTTCGGTGTCCTTCAGCTCGGTGAGCGTCTTGCCGGCGGCGATGATCTCCTTGTCGAGTTTCGCGAGCCGCTCGCTGTTGCGGGCGTCGTTTGACGTGAGACTTTCAAGCGACTGCTTGGCGACGTCGTGCTCCTCGCGCGCCTTGGTGATGAACGAGATCCGAGCATTCATCATCTGCTCGACCGCGAGCGACAGGCCTTCAAAGGTGCCGACCGCGATGAAGCCGAGGACGATGAAAGCGGCGAGCCTGCCGGTCCATTTCAGGTGCATCGCCCATGAGGCCAGCGGCACGCGCAGGCACTCGACCAACGCAATCAGGATGATCGGCGTGGCGACCAGCAGGCCGCCGCCATGGGCCGTGGCGAGCGACCAGCCTGCATTCAGGCAGACGGCGATGATCGCGATTTCGACGAGCGCGAGGATGGCCAGCAGGACTAGCCTCACCCGATATGCGGAACTCATGTGAACTAACTCCTGTTTACTTGTTGATGGGTGAGTTATACTTCTGGACGCAATGCCCGATGTTATCGGTGTCGAGCACGATTTGTTCGATCAGCACGCAGTGGGATCGCAGTGCGCATGATGCTCTTGTAGCGGGGCCGACGCAGACCTTCGTCTCCTTGCCGTCGCCTGTGGGCGAGACGAGCTTGTATGGTGATGCCTGACTGGGATGGCGCCCGGCGCCCCTTGTGGAGCGTTCACCAGGGGCGGGTGCTTTCGGGTTCCTCTAGAGGTAGCTCAGGGCAGGAGGACGCATTTGCCCAGCATCTGCGAGGGCGTGAAGCCGCTCAATCCGTTCGGAATGACGGTGTGACGGCTGTGAATAGCTTCTTTAGTGTCGAGGATGATTGTCGTGGTGTGGACTTCGCCACTCGGCACGAATTCGATGAAGCTCAAAACGAGCTGCGCTTCATGCCCCATGTTGCGATAGACCTCTTCGACGCCGTTCTTGCCGGATACAAACGCCGTCTTTGTGCCCACATCGAAAGTGTATTTGAGCTTCAGCTCGTCCTTGCCCTTGAATTCACATTCCCAGATGAGGGTCTGTGCAGCTGAAGCCGACGAGGCGCAGGCCGCTAGGGCAGCCGCGATCAACAGGCGTTTCATGTTTTGCTCCGGAGGAAGGTGGGTGGGTTCGCACAGGAAGCTCATTGCCAGCACCGTCTTCGGCCCGAATGCGCTGGAGTCGCAGAGCCCGCACGGACAAACGTTTGAAGTCTTGCGTCCATTGGCATGCGCCTTCACCTCCCGGATCCGACATCCCTGAGATGTGCTGCCGCTGCGCCCGTCGCTTGTTATTCTCCGCCAAAGATTTGCTCGCCCCTGCCAGCGGTGGCGATTCCCCGGTCTGGGCACGCCGCCGCGTGTCTGAAGATGCAGGCCGCATTCGGCGAACAGGTCGGTCAGGGATGGGTCGGTATCACCAACCATTGTAGTCATAGGCGAAATCGCGATCTCGCTTGGCCTTGCCCAGCGCCTTCACGATCTCCCGCCAGACAGCCCCGTCGAGGCGGCCTTCCAGATACGCCCGCAGCCGGTCCCGGAACTGCGCCTGCTGTTCTTCGCTCATGCTGTCGAGATGGTCGCGGAAGTGCCGCAACGCCGCTGCCACCTCCGACGGCGTGACGGAGATCGCCGCCATGCCTTCGGCTGCGGGCCGTCGGCACAATGCCCTCGCCGTTCGCCGACGACCGATGGCGGCCTGCGTCCCGGCAATAAAGGCCTCCTTCGCCTCCTGGGTTCGCCACGAGGAGAGCCTGATCGTCAGGAACCTCTGCCCTCGGGTCATGCGCCGCCCACCTTGTGCCAGTACGCAACCTCCCACTGGACGATACTCACGACACGCCGCCGGGCGGCCTCGGCGGTGATCCGTTCCGAGATCGACATGACAGCGGCATAACGCGCCCGTTCGCGGCTGTAGTTCGTGATCGGGCGGCCTGTTTCGGTTAGCGCTCCGTCGAGGCCGTGATCGCGGAGCCAGTACGTCACGTTGCGCTCGTCGGCATCGGACAGCAGCAGGATCTGCACGGCGGCGGATGGGTCGGCCTTGAGCGCCTTCCAGGCGCGGCGGCGGTGGATCACTGCGAGCGCGGTGATGCCTTGTTCTCGCTTACGGGCATTGCCGGACACCGACCAGCGGATCGCCCTCGCTTCGCGCTTGCGGTCGATCTCGTCCCGAGCTGCACCGCGCGCGTGATGCCAGCAAAGGTGCACGCCCGGGCGGCCGTCGCGCAGCGGCAGCATCCGACATTGAGAGCCCATGCGAGTAATAGCTGTACAGCGCGGGGTCGTACGGCGGCCTTCGTTCAGGGCGTCTCGCCAGCGGGTAAGGTGTTCCTTGCTGGTGCAGTAGTCGCGGCCGAGGCGTTCGAAGACGGTAAGGGCCATTTGTAAGCCAATCGTTTCGTATCCGTAACGATAATCATTGGTCTACATCGTGTCTGACAGCGCGTCTATCTGGCTCTTCGCGCGATTAGCCATGATGGGCAGGTGGTAGCAGTCCCGTTCGAAAACGGCTGCTGCTACTGTTTGGACGCCTTGACGCCCCTTTCCCCGTACTTTGGCTTGCGGTCTGAGGGACGGATCGGCGTCGCCCGCCTCGGGATGGTCGCCACGGAGGTGGACACATTGGCGGACAACCGGGACAAGCGGGACAAGGAATGCCTCATCTGCCGTACTGAGCTGGACTTGTCCCGCTTGTCCCGGTTGTCCGCCAAGGTAGTACCGCCCTCTCGCGGCGAGTTCTGACACCTGTCGAATGTGTTGGGGGGCGAGGGTCAAACGATGTCTGCGACGTCGTCGTCCGTCTCGGGCTCATCGCCCAGCGCCATGGTCTCGGTCGTGGCGTCGTCGTGCTCGGGAGCCGCCAGGGCAGCGGCCTCGGCCTGCGCAAGCGCAGCCTCGAGGACGTCCGGGTCGGCCACCAGGGCCGCGACGGCGTCGGGCGCGGGCATCGCCGCGGAGCCGGCGATCTGCGCCCGCAACGCCGTAGACGACACCCGCACCCGGTACTCCCGCGGTGCGTTGCGCGGCGCTGTCGGGTTGACTACCTCAAGGACGCCCGAAGTGAGGGCCGCCTCGATGCGGCTCGCGACGGTATCGCGGCTGGCGATACCGAGCCTTGCCATGATCTGGCGGACCGTGGCGATCACTGTCGTAACCGGCCTGAGATCGTGAGGCAGCGAAGCGCCGGGTCCGTGCGCCTTGTGGTGCTCCGCGACCTTCGCCTTCCTTGCCGCAACTGCCTCGGCCAGCATTGCTTCGAGCGTCCGCACCAGCGTCATGACGCCCGCCGACACCTGCGGCTTGTAGACCGCTGCCAACCCGCCCGCGAGGGCCGTCCAAGCATGCCGGTAGTCGTCAAGCGTCGCGATTATGCAGCCGTCCCCGTCAATTGCCCGCTGCGCCTTGTGGGCGATGGCGGACGCCTTGATGGCGGCCAGGATCGAATTGATGTCACGGCGCACCCGCAACGGGACCGCCATACCTCCATACGCGACGCCGATGGCGCGCGCGAACGGCACGACCACATCATACGGGCCTCCGAGCGCGAGCCAGCGGTGATAATCGCGCCACAGCTCTAGTTCCGCCACAGTCGACCTCAAGCGCCTTTGGGTTGCCCGCTTCAGTATGGACGCGCACACCCGCTCCGTCAGCGCCGCGCTCTCGTCCGTGTCCGCCAGGACCAGCCGCGTCAGGAGTTCCGCCTCGATATTGTTCCTCGCGGAGGTGAGAACCACCGCAATAGGGCCGTCTTTGACGATCTCGACCGTCTCTGGTGGCCCGTCCTGCCGCGTTACCACGACCTGATAGACGATGCGCCCCTCAGAGATCAGCGTCCGTAGCATGATCGTGTTGTCGTTCTCGACGCTGCCCCTCGGCGCGATCGAGGCGGCCTCTGGGATGTAGAGCACCTTGTGCGCCAACGCTCCACGATTGTCGGCGCCGCCCATGTACGGGAGCGACTTCGGGCTGCCGCCGCTTGCGGTGATCACGTCCCCTTCGGGCATCATCTTCAGCATTATTTCTGGCAGGTGGTTTTTGCCTGACGACGCCGCGCCTCGGCGCAGCAGACACAGGCCGCGGTCGGGCAGCAGCCGCGAGACGAGCGTAAGGAAGAGGCTCACCGCCCCGGCCTGCTCGCCGACGACGCCAGCGTCGGCGACGAACCTTCGCAAGCGATCCATCAGCGCAGGGTCGACCGCCAGCGGTGAGACCTTCGTCCAGAGCCCGGCCGCCTCGGTCTGCCGCGCCTCGGCCGCGGCCGCCTTTTCCTCGGCCTCCTGCGCCTCGATTTCGTCGGGCTTCGGCACGTTGGCCTTGGCCCAGGCCTTCTCCTGCGTCTCCCACTGCTCCCTGACGGAGGTCTGCGTGATGCCGAGCTTTACCGCCAGGGCTTTCCGCACGCGGCCCTTCAACAGAGGCTCGAACCGTGCCGCGATCGCGGCGTCGATCAGCCGCTTGCATCGGTCGACAAGGGCCGGGTCGTTGTGGTCCAAGCCCTGCACGATCGTGATCAGGTCGTTGCAGCCGTGCCCGGCGTACGGGTTCGCTTCCGCCTCGGCCTCGGCGACGCGGTATTCGGCCGCCAGTTGCTCATATTCGGTATCGGCATCGCCCTCGGGCTGATTAGCATCCACCTGGGCGAGAACGGTCGGCTTGATATTGGCGTGATCAGAAGTAGGCATCTGCTGATGCGCCGCCACGACCCGCTCGGCCAGCACACCCGCGGCAGTGGCCTGCGTGGCATCGGGCAGGTCGCAGTCGTCGCCGCCGCTGCAGTCGGGGACGACTGCCATGGAGACGGTGATCGGCGAGTGTCCATTCACAGCGTGCGCGGCGCCTTCCGAGGCGCTGCCGGCATGCCTGGCAAGAGTAGGATCAGGCATCGGATGTCCCCCATGGTCGCGCGCGGCGGCGGGACTGGTGAGCAAGAGCGAGAGGCCCGCCTCGATGCGGGCACGACGACCATGATCGGCAGCCCGGAAGCGACGCAGCGTACTCAACACCCAGCTGCGGTCGTATTCGTTCTGGCGATCGCGGTCGGCGCGCTCGGTAAGGAGAGCCTTGATCGTGGCAGTTATCTCTTCATCGGTGGCGGCGGATTTTGCGGCGAGGCCGAGCGCGACGGTCAGGACTTGGAAAAAGCCCTGTTCACCGCCGAGTTCGGCATCGAGGACCGCGTGCCAGTCCGAGCCGGTGTCAGCGCGGGCCTTGGCTGACCATGCGTCGGCGGCAACCAGGGGCGTCTCGAACTGTTGCACATCGAGCGTCACACGGTCGGAGACCGGGCCATCGATCACCACGGCGTGAAGCTCGGGCGGAACGGGATCGGCGCAGTTCACGAAGACCGGGCGAGAGACATAGATCGGCTGCGACGGCAGCAACACCGCGGGGTCGACTGCGAAGCCTGCGATCTTGGCGCCCCTGGCCCAGCGATAGAGGGCCTCGAGCGGATGGGCCCGATCGAGCAGGAAGAACAGTTTCAGCCACGCCTTCGTCCATGTGCCGTCTTCCGCCGCGTAGAGCCCGGTGCTGCTCGACGGTATCGCGATCGCGGTAACGCCCTTGAACGATGCCGGCAGGCAATTGTCGCGCAGCCACGATGCGGCCTCCGCTATCCGCTCGCCGTGGCCGAGCCCGTCAGGGACCGCCGCCCCGTCGATGTCGATCACGAGGCAGGCGCGCGGCGCATTGCACAGTGTGTTTGTTGACGGATCGGCATTGTTACTGCGCCTGTAGTTCGGCACCGCGAGATCGACATGAGGCAGTGGCGCGCCTGCGAGGAGGCAGATGCGCTTGTGCGTCGAGAGCCTGCGCAGCATCGCGGCCATCGCTTGGTGGTCGGGCTCATCGATCTCCTTCAACCGCCAGTACGTCGCGCCCGTGTCGTATGAGGTCTTCCTGACGGTGCCGTCGGGTTCGATCTCGATCAACTTGGTGGCGGCCTTGCCTTGGTCGACGACGGTGGCCGCCGTGAACTGATAGATTGGCTCTTTGGGATCAGACGACATCGTCGGAAACCTCCGGCAGGTGTGGCCGCGACGATTGTGGCTGCTGTTCCGGCTGATCCACCGCCAGCGGTTCGACGACGCATCTGGTCGCGACCTGCTCCATCGTTCCGGCCTGCCCGGGCGCCGCGTCGAGGCTAAGCTTCACGACGCGGCCGCGGGAGGCGACCCACAGCGCCCGAAGCGCGGCCTCCAAATCAGGCTGAGGCCCGATCTCAACCGCCTTCGCCCAAGCGGCCAACACCCCCACGTCGCGCGCGACGATATGCTCGGGGCCATAAATCAGTAGGCGCAGCCGCAGATCGCGGCCCTTGTGTTCGCCATCAACGATGCGGATTGCAAAGCTCACGCCCTCTGTCTTCGGCGTGCGGAACGCCCTGGCGGAACCAGGAACGATCTCGATGACGAACGATCCCTTGAGCGGAGCGTGGCGGCGCGCGAGGTCGTCGAAGTCGATAGGCATCACTCGAACTCCATCGCGTCGGTGGCTGCGGCAGTAGTGGTGGTGATGACGCGGAAAGGTTCCACGTCGGCGAGCAGGCGCGCGAGGCGGTCGCCCCTGATGCGGCGGTCCCGCTCGAGCAGGCGGGTCACGGCGCGCAACGGGGCGTCATTAATGCGCAGGATCTCGGCTACGATGGCGGCCTGCTCGCCCAGCAGGAGGAGGCCGTCCGCACCGAGCTTCATGGCCGTGAACCCCGCGATCATCATCGCGGTAGTCCTCTCGTCCGCGGCCGAGCCGAGACGCAGGCGGTCGCCGAGCAACTGCCTCTCGCCGTAGAAGCCCGCCAGCAGGTCCCGCACGCGGTCCATGTCGTCGGAGGGATCGGTGTCGGGTGATACGCACCAGCCGCCTTCCGTTAGACCAACCCAGTAGGTGCCACCGCCGCCCGCAACCCGCCCCTCGGCTGGGATGCGGGCGGGGCGAATGCTGACGCGGGTCACTGGGCTGCCCGTTGCGGTGTTGTAGATCGCATGCCCGGCTTCATGGGCTGCCGCGTCGATGCGGCTGCTGCCCAGCGCGTAAGCCCCCTGCCGCTCGAAGGCGGAGCGCAAGATCGCATTGTTGATGCCCTGGTAAGCGGCGCGGCCGATCGGATCGAGGTTCTGGACCATGCTGGCCATCGGACCGTCGCCGATGAAGCCGCTGCTGCAGTGAAAAGGCGTGTTGATGTTCATGCGGATCTCCATCGTGTTGCGATGAAGACCGCCACAGGTGTTGGATTGCCGCTGGGCTGGTAGTAGGTTCGGCGCGTCCCACCCAGGACCGCTTTTCCTGCCACTGCCGCCGACTTCTCCGGGGCCGGCGGCGGTCTAGTTCGTGGCCTCGGTCGTTGCAGCCCGGCGAACCGTGCCAACGCGATAGCGGATGTTGCCGCCGACTTTCAGGAAGGGCAGCAACGGCTTGCCGATCGAGCGGCGGTTGGTAAGGGTCCGCGGCGCCTTGCCGATCCAGGCCGCGGCTTCGGCCTCCGAAACTGTCGCGTCGTCGGGTAACGTCACGATGTGCGAGATCTGGATCGGCCGCGCTGCGCGGCGGTGCTTGGCGGCGGCCATCACGCGACCTCCGCGTGCTGCGGCTGCTGCTGCTTCAGGCCGTAGCCGTCGGCGAGGAGGTCGAAGACCTGCCGCTGCACCAGCAGGGCGCCCCCGCCGTCGTAGAAGACAAGGCCGAGGTCGATGGCGCGAATGACGCGCTCGGGGCCTTCGTCCTCGACCAGTTCGTCGAGGCGGATGGCCGGACCGATGAGTTCGGCCAGCGGACGGATAACAACTGCGTCGATGGTGGGATAGTGCATCGCGAGAGCTCCTTTCGCAAAGAGATCACCACGAATGCCCCAGCGAAGGCAGTCGACGCAGAGGGAGAAGTTCCCTCGCGTTTTGCTTGCAGGATCAGTGGGTTATCGGGTCCCCTTTTCAGTGGAGCCCGCACTTGGGGTCGAACCGGCCCGTCGCCTTGTGGGCAGCACCGTCCTGTCGAGCCTGCTCGAAGACGCCGGCCAGGGACATGCCGCACTTGTCCATCGTCTTGTCCTGCGCCCAATCCTGGATGACCGAAGGCGAGAATGTCTTGCCGCCGAACCGCTTCTTGTTCCGGCGAACCCAGGCCGCGGCCTGCCCCCAGCGGTGCCGGGGGATGTCCACGACATTCTGCATCACATCCTTGCCGCCGAACTCATAGCCTGCATGGGTTGTGATTAGCAGCCGCATCGCGAAATCGGCGCCGGCGTCTCGGTCCACGCCCTGCCGCGTCTCGGTGGCGAAGGCGACGCCCGCCTCGTCGCCATCGCCCAATGGCCCGTGATGTCCCGCGTCCGCGATGAGCGTCTGAGCAGCGCTGATGTTGGCTATGAGGGGATCGATGGCGGAGCCGACGTCCAGCAGCAGCCGGGCGGTGGCGATACGGATCCCCTCGCGCCCCGCCTGGGTCCGGGCCTTCTTCATCGAGAATATGCGTCCGAGATCGGCTTGGCCCTGCGAAGTGATGCTCCAGGGCTCACCTCCTCCGGCTGCGGCCAGCATTCGTCGGGACAACAGGTCGGTTATCTTCGTGGTTTTCAGGAGGGCGCCCAGCGCCTCGAGCGCCGCCTGCTGAGGCTCCTTCCTCCGAGCGCTGTCAGCGGCGCCGCGTTCACGCTCCATCGCCTCGAGTAGCGTGCCCAATGCCTCGGCAGCTTCGTCGTCGCCAGCGAGATAGTCCCGGGAGCGTTCGCGCCTCTGCTCGCGCTGGTCCTGTTCGATCATCGCGCTCCACCCTTCGAGCTCGCGCTTGAGACCAGCGCGAGACCATGAAGCCCGTCCGGCGCGAAGCCCGAGACGTTGCAGGCGACGTAATTCGACAGTGTCTCGAACGCCGCAACGCGGGCGGCCCAGGCCCGGTCTTTGTTGTAGACCCCAAGCAGCCCGCGGCGGACGTGGCCGATGCAGAGTTCGGCGGTGTCCTCGGCGACGCCAAGCCGCGACAGGTTCGTGCGGACTGTCCTTCGACAGTCGTGCAACGTAAAGCGCACGCTGCTGGCCGCGATAAGCCTGGAGAGCAGCTTCGACCAGCCCGAGAGCTTCGTACCGCCCTCGCGGCGGCCCGAAACGAACACGAGCGGGTTGCTCGTCCTCGGTTGGGCCTGCAGCACGGCGCGCATGGCCGAGGTGATCGGGACCTCGTGCTGCACGCCCATCTTGGTGCGTTCCGCGTGGATCGTGATGCGGTCGCCACCGATATCCGACCACCGCAGCCCGGCGAGTTCGCCGCGGCGAAGCCCCGTCAGCAGTGCCAGCCGCACGAGGCCATTGAAAGGCGAGGCCGCTGCGGTGGTGCCCCACACCGCCTTGACCTCGCCGTCGGAGAGGGCGCGACCCAGCCGGCGACCGTTGTCGAGGCGATCGGCGCGGGACGTGCGCGGCCGGCGCAATCCCGCCATCGGGTTGAACTCGCGATAGCCCTTCGACACCGACCACTCCAGCAGCGCCCCGGTGTGGCGGCGCAGATCCTGTGCCGCGCCGGGCTTACCGGCGACTTCGAGTTTCTCGACAAGCGCCACGATATCAGCGCGCGTAATCTCCGCGATCTCGCGGGCCGCCAGGGGCACGAGGCCGCGGCTGAGCGTGCTGGTGATTGTTTTTGCGTTCACGAGGCGGCGGCGCGTCATGAACGCCGAGAACTCGGCGACGCAAGCAGAAACGATCCGCTTCTCGCGGTTCCGCTCCTGCCGCAGGTCGATGGCGGGATCCTTGCCCAGCACGACGGCGCCCATGTGGACTTGGGCCGCGGCCCTGGCGGTGTCGAGCGCCAGGGACGGCCACGAGCCCAGCGTCACAGTCCTCGCGGCCACGGAGCGGCCTGCACCGCGCGGCCTGTAGCTGTAGATCCACGAGCAGGTCCCGCTGGGACGGACCTTCACACCCAGCCCCGTCACGTTGGCGTCCCAGAGCATCAAGTGGGACTTGCCGGCGGGGACGCCCGCCGCCACGGCCTTCTCAATCTTCGCCTTCGTCAACACCATGGCCGCCATGGCCGATCTCCACCCCGTAGGCTCGAACAGCACCGGAACAGCACCGCAATCGGGATGTCTCGTGCGTTCACATGATATATGATGATACCTTAGACTTTGACTTTCAAGGAGAAATTGCTCTGCCCATGATATCCCGTTACGTCTTGGGATGCGAGAGCACACTCTTGGTAAGGGAGTGCTCGACGCCCTCTCCTGCCGACATGCACAGCGAACCCGAAGGAAGTTGTCGGCAAGGCTTGTCAAAGGGCGCTGCAATCGGGCATAGAGCCTCTCGCCGGAGACGTGGCCGAGAGGCTGAAGGCACTCGTTTGCTAAATGAGCATACCCCACAAGGGTATCGAGGGTTCGAATCCCTCCGTCTCCGCCACTACCTCCCTAACAGCCTGAAATCGCGTATTTACTTCCCGAGCCGCGACGGTTCTGACAAAACTGTCTCACAAAGCGCGCAACGGCTGGCTTTGGGAACATCAGGGTTGCTCGACAGAAAGTCGATGGTCCTGCGTCGTCAGTTGATATTGATTCGATAGCCCGACCCGTCGAGCCAAGGTGTGCGATAGAGGCGAAACAGTTCGACGCCGGGCGATCAGCGCAGCCAGCATTGCGAGCTGCATGGCAGGCCGCGGACGGGCGGTCACACACGCCACGACATTCGCGAGCACTCTCCCCAGAGCCGGACGTCGAGGCGTCGAAAAATTCATGGCGACACATCGCTAGTCGCGAGCTAACTTAAAATCATTCCAATGAGAGACTCCTTTCCTCATCGAGCTGCAAACGAGACCCATGCCACTTCGTTCCCTTGTCGAGCCTGAAGAATTCGCCGTGTTGGAAGCAGGTTTCGAAGAGGCGTGGAGCGCGGTGGGTAGCGATTCCATCTCGGACCCGCTCATGGTTTCCGCTCAGCGGGAGCGGTTGGCTCACATCATCATCGGCCTTTGGAAGTCGGGCACGAGCGACCGAGCTGCACTGGTGTCGGGCGCAGTGCAGCAGTTCTTGGCCGTCGCCGAAGACACGCCGACCCCGTTGGATATTCGCGTCGATGTAACCGAAGATAAGCAAGAACATTGACCGCCTGATGTCTCGCCTGCGGCGTCGAAATAGTCCAAACCGGGCATCAATCGAGAACCCCTCGCCCCTTCAAGTGCCGGCGGGTCGGCCAGCGCGATCAGCGGGCAGCCGCTATAATCCGCGTTCGCCGACTGCTTAAATCTGTGTGCGCAGAAGGCCTGCCAGCCAGTCGGAGAGCCTCTCGCTCGCAGACCTCTGTCGCCATTTGGTTATCGTGTAGGGGGTCGAGCGCTTCAGATCGGACAAGAAAATCTCGATCTGATGGCGTGCGAACTCCCGATCGTAAAAATTGATGTTCGCCTCGTCGTTCAGGCGAAGGGCGCGCTCGTCGATGTTGGTGGAGCCCACCGAGGTCCAGACGTCATCGACGATCACGAGCTTGCAGTGATACATCGTTGGCTCGAATTCATGGATCTTGATGCCGGCCTCGAGCAATTCTCCCCAAAAATGCCGCGATGCTTTCTGGACAAGCCGCGCATCGGTCCTCTGGCCCGGCACGATAATCTCGATGTCCACGCCGCGCTTTCTCGCCTCCAGCAATTGCTGTCGCGTGATCACGTCAGGAACGAAATAAGGAGTGCCGATCCGGATGCTCTTTTGAGCCGCGGCAAGCGCCGTCATCAGCATGAGATGCATGACGTTGCGTTGATGAGTCGAGCTGACGACGACTTGGGCATCCAGCTGTCCATCGGGTCTGATGGACGGGAAGAACCGGTCTCCCATCAGCAATTCGCCTGTTGCCTCGATCCAGTGTTCGGCGAACGCGGCCTGCAATTCCGAAACCGCGGGCCCTTCGAGCCGATAGTGATTGTCGCGCCACTCGGCCGCAGTCCGAGCATCGCCATTCCATTCGTCACCGATACCGACGCCGCCGGTGAACCCGATCCGGCCGTCGACGATGAGGAGCTTCCGGTGTGTCCGGTTGTTGATCCGGTCCAGCGTGCTCCATTTGACGGGGCGAAATTTGACCACCTCCACGCCGGCCGTCTGCATTCGCTCTATGAGCCTCTCCTCCATCGGGATGCTGCCAACCCAGTCGAGAAGAACCTTCACGCTCACTCCATCGCGGGCCTTCTGCGACAGCACATCGGCGAATTGGTCCGCGATATCGCCTCGCCAGTAGATGTAGGTCTCGAACGTGATCGTGTTTTTGGCGCTGCGAATGGCACGAAGCATGGAAGGGAAAATCTCGTTCCCATTGACGAGCGTCTCGACCTTATTGCCGGGGATGGCGTTGGAGCCGAAAAGTGCTCCCATCGAGGTCCTGAACTGATCGTCGGAAGATGCGAGATGGTGAGGCAGCGGCTGCTGAAGATCCCTCCGCTCAGGCACAAGGTTGGCGACGATCAGGCATCCGACGACGCCGGCCGCAGCTGATAGAACGGCAATGGCAAACGGGTATTTTGCGAACTTCATGTGGCCCCCGCCAGTACGACAACGAAGTTCTCGAATTCAACGAAGATCGGCATCAGATATAAGCAATCGGCGAGACGACAGGTGTCGTAGCCAATACAGCGCTGCCCCAGCCAGAGAAGGCCACCCACCCCAAGCACCCGAAACCGTTTCAGCGTCTTGGTTTGCTGCTGTCGGTTTCAGGTGTGCAACTGGACGAAATGAATTCTATCGCGGCCGGCGCTCTCAGGCTTACCAATAGCGATAATAGCCGAAGTCGCGAGCTCGCCTGCCATAGGCGCGAGCATGCGGAGGCGGCCCCCCATAATAGCGACCGTAGCCACGTCCATGGTGCCAATGGCGCGAACCGTGCCAACCCTTGTGGCCTTTGTACCCGTGGCCACCATTCTTTATCTGTTGGATATGGCCAGGCGCCTCCAGGCTCGTCAGACCTGCCACAGGGGCGGCTTGGGACGTCGATGGCGAGCCGAAGCTCAGCATGGCTGCTGCAACGAAGATTAACTTTCGCATCGGTTCCTCCTCAAGGAAGCATCGCGATAATCACATGCCAAGCAGCGGGCTCTGGAAAGCACCAACACACCCGCCGCACGGCGCCAGGCGTCAGTCGCAGATGCGCATACGGCGCTCGACAACCTCGCCATAGCGATTGACCCGGCGCTTTATGACGATGCGGCAATCGTCATCGTCGTCATCGAGCACAGCGGGACCCCGGAAGCCACGTCGCTCCCCAGCAAAGCGGTACCCACGGGGCTCGTGATAGCGCGGACCGTCATATCCCGGCCGGTCGATTCCGAACTCGAACTGGACCTGCGCCTGGGCAGGAGCGCTGAAAGCGGCGGTGGCCGCGACAGCAGCGGCGATCAGGATTGGCCGTAACATGGCGTTGTCTCCTTGGTTGATCAGGGTGAACCCGATCGAAGGAGCCCACCCGGTCACGAGTGGGCTCCCGTTGATCATTCGATGATCTGAACGATCTTGCGTGTCTTCGGCTCGACCAGGACGGTCTGGTCGTTGATCACCGTGTAGCGATATTCGGTCTTGCCATAGCGGGTCGGAACCTCACGATAGGTGACCGTGTCGGGCAAGGTTGCGCCGACGACGACCTTCTCGCGGTAAGCCACCGACGGCATCTTCTGTTCCCTCACATAAGTGCGGAACTCGGTGCGCTGGTCGGCCGCGATTCCGCCGACAATCGCGCCCGCAGCAGCACCGCCGACCGCACCCACGGCCGCCCCGGCCGGTCCGCCGACGATCGCGCCGCCGACCGCACCTGTGGCCGCGCCGCTTGCGGCTCCACCGGCCGCGCCAGAATTAGACTGCGAGAACGCGGTCGCCGGAACGATGGCCAGCGCGGCGACCACAACAAGATTCTTGATCATGGTACTTCTCCCTTTGATGGCTCCCCCGCCGCTTAGCAAAACGGCTGGCCGGATTGCGTGTTCCATGAATAACCGTTCATAATTAGAGGCTTAGCGCGAGCGCTTGCTCAAGGTTGTGCCGCCGCGGCTTCCTTTTTCTGCTTCGGCGTTTGCGCAAACCGCTGCGTGTCCGGCGGAGTTTTGGTGCGACGGCACGCTTCGATTGAAACCGGCGCGCATTCGAGGGGCCGCAATGATCGGCATTTGCAGCGCTGCCAATTCCGAGCGCGGTCTTCCTGGCTAAACCACGCACAGCCCGAAGCGGGACACGACCGACGTCTGCAAGTTCGAGGTCGGTGTGATCGTGGTCGATCAGCCACAGGCGACGGATCGAGCTGCTGTTCAGATCGACGGCCAGGCAAGGGCCCTACATCTCAGACCGGCGAACTTTGCCTTGTCGCCATTAGCCGCGGCAGCGCAGGCGAGCGCCACCTGTTTCTTGGAAGTCGATACGCGCCTAGAAGCGATCGGCCGCGAAGGGCTCGAGGTCACAGAATGTTGGCAAGCCTGTCATCGCCTCCGCCAGAAGCCGCCCGGTGGCCGGCCCCAGCGTGAAGCCGTGATGGGCATGGCCGAACGCAAACCACAGATTGCGATGCCGGGGAGCGCGACCGATGACCGGCAGCATGTCGGGCAGGCAGGGGCGCGCGCCGCGCCAGGGCTCGGCGTCGAGGCGCCGGCCGAGCGGCATGATCCGCCGCGCGATCTGCTCCGCCCGGTCGAGCTGCCAGGAATCCGACGGCTCGTCGCGGCCGGCGAGCTCGATGCCGGTGGTCAGGCGAATGCCGCGCCGCATCTGGCTCAGCACGAAACCGGCCTGCGCATCGCAAAGCGGATGCTGCGGCGTCGCCTCGTCCACGGCCTCGTAATGCATGTGATAGCCGCGCTTGAAGCCGATCGGGAAGCGATACCCGAAACGCTCGCAGAAATCGCCCGACCAAGGCCCCAGCGCGACGACGAGTTCCGGTGCCTGCCAGTTTCCCGCGTCGGTCGGCAGGTGCCATTCCGTGCCTTCGTTACGCAAGGCGAAAGCGTCCGCCTTCGTCAACGCGCCGCCACGCGCGCAGAAAAGCTCGGCATAGGCGCGCGTCACCGCGCCTGGATCGCTGACGGTGACGGGGTCGCGCCAATGCAGCGCACCGGCCACGGCGGCCGACAGCAAAGCAGGCTCGCGGCTGCGTAACGCGTCCGGCTCGAGCACATCATAGGTGAGCCCGTAGCGCTGCAGCTCAGTCGCAGTACGGATCGCCTGCTCAAGGGCGCGAGGGTTGCGATAGAGCTCGATCCACCCCTCCCCCCGCATCAGCGCTTCGGTGCCGGCGGCTTTCGTCCAGTGCCGGTGTTCCGAGATACTGCGCTCGATCAGCGGCAGGATGGCGCGGCCCAACCTGTCGAGCCGGTCCGGTGCCGAATTCCACCAATAGCGCGCCAGCCAGGGCGCCATCCGCAGCAGCGTCGCCGGTCGATAGCGCACGGCGATGGAGCGGTTCGAGGCGAAGGCGGCGAGCGTCGCGAGATCTCGGGGGAAAGCGTAGGGAACGACGGAGGAACGCTCGATCAGCCCGGCGTTGCCATGGCTGGTTTCCGCTCCCGGCTCGCCGCGATCAACCAGCAGGACGGTGCGGCCGCGTTCCTG
Organism: Bosea sp. NBC_00550; assembly: GCF_026020075.1. Taxonomy (NCBI): domain Bacteria; kingdom Pseudomonadati; phylum Pseudomonadota; class Alphaproteobacteria; order Hyphomicrobiales; family Alloboseaceae; genus Allobosea; species Allobosea sp. NBC_00550. The sequence continues at coordinate 405,509 of NZ_CP102772.1, read as the reverse complement.
CAGATGCAGGGCGACGCTGACGCCGATGATGCCGGCCCCGAGCACGATCACATCAGTCTGTCGTGTTGCAGTCGTCATCGCGCCGGGCAGACCCGTCTCCACTCGCCCGACAAGGGGCATAGCCGAAGACGAGCCTCAAACCGAAGCGATTTGCAAGAAAATAAAAATCCTTTGACACTGTGAAAGAAAAATTTCTTGATGAGACATCGCAGGGATTTTCGATGTCGCAGACTCTCCGCCAGAGATTGCAGGCTTGCCTCGCCAACGGCTCCAGGGCCGACAAGGCGCTGGCGAGCTACATGCTGGCGCAGATGCCGAGCCTGCCCTTCGAGACCGCGGCCAGCCTGGCGGAGAAGGTGTCGCTCAGCGAGCCGACGGTCGGGCGCTTCTGCCGGACGCTCGGCTACAAAAGCCTGAAGGACCTCAAGTCGAGCCTCGCCGAGGAGATCGGCGACAGGCCCTGGCTGATCAGCGACCGGCTGCGGGATTTCCAGCAGCGCAGCCTCGCAGGCGACGACCAGCTCGCGCGCAGCCTGCAGCTCGAGATCGCCGGCCTCGTCAGGCTCTACGAACTCGCCCAGAGCGAGGAATGGAAGCGCGTGGCGCGCCGGCTGGCGACCTCGCCGTCGGTCTACGTCACCGGCTTTCAGACCGAGCGCGGGCTCGCGCAGTATCTCGCCAATCAGCTCCAATACCTGCGCGACGGCGTGCATCTGGTCGACCTCGCCGCCGGCAATTTCTCGGAGTTGCTGCTCTCCGGCGAGGCTGGTCGCTGCCTCGTCATCTTCGAGGCGCGGCGCTACTCGCGCATGGCCAAGCTACTGGCGCAGGAAGCGAAGGCCGCAGGCATCGCGACCACCCTCGTCACCGATTCCTTTTGCGACTGGGGGCGCGAACTGGTCGACGAGATGCTGGTCGTCTCGACCGAGTTCAACCTGTTCTGGGACTCGACCGCCCATATGGCGAGCCTGAGCAATCTCATGATCAACGCCGTCTTCGTCGAGCTCGGCCCGCAGGTCGAGCAACGGCTGAACCGCATGGCGGAACTCTACGGCCGCTTCACCGGCCATGTCGGCGACAACTCCGGCCCGCTCGGCTGACGGTCGCTGCCATCCACGCCTTCGCAGCATCTCGAAACAAAAGGGGAAACGGGATGAAGACGATGATGAAAGGGAGCCTGCTGGCACTGGGTCTCGCCACCCTCGCCGCAACCGCGGCGCCGGCACAGGAGGCGACGTTCGTGATGACCGCGCGTCTCGTCGGCGCGCCGACCTACAACCCGACCAAGGCGACCAAGCTCAACACGGCGACGACGCTGATCTTCGACCGTCTCGTCGTGCAGGACGCGGACCAGAGCTTCCATGGCCAGCTCGCATCCTCATGGGAATCGAGCCCCGACGGCATGCAGTGGACCTTCAAGCTGAAGCCCGGCGTGAAATTCCATAATGGCGAGCCGTTCAACGCCAAGACGATCGAGTGGTGGGTGCCGCAGTTCAAGGGCACCGAGAACGCCTTCACCGTCGAGGCGATCGAGCGCGTCGAGGTCGTCGACGACCTGACCGTGCGCTTCCATATGAAGCACCCGGATCCAAACCTGCTGTTCAACCTCGCCACATCGTTCATGTGCGTTCCCGAGCCGAAGGCCTTCGAGGCGCTCGGCGACAAGTTCGGCGTGACGGAGGCGATCGGCACCGGCCCCTACAAGATGCAGCAATTCACCGTCGGCCAGCAGACCGTTCTGGTCCGCAATGACGACTACGCCTGGGCTTCCGACCTGTCGGCCAACAAGGGGCCCGCCAAGTTCAAGAAGCTGACCTTCCGCGAGATCGGGGAGGAATCGACGGCCTATCTCGAGCTGAAGACGGGCGGCGCCGACATGCTGGTCAACGTCCCGACCGACTTCCTGCCGCGCATCCAGGCCGACAAGGCGGTGAAGCTCGTGACCATTCCCGGCAACGAGCTGGTCTACATGCCGATCAACACCAGCGTAGAGCCGTTCACCGACATCAAGGTGCGCGAGGGGACCGCCTTCGCCGTCAACCAGAAGGAAATCCTGAACAGCCTTTACGGCGGCAACGGCGCGGCAGCGGACACCTTCCTGATTTCCTCGCTCAAGGAGTCGCAGGTCGATCCGAAGGCCAGGATCTCCTACGACCCGGAGCGCTCGAAGAAGCTGTTCGATGAAGCCGGCTGGAAGGCAGGCCCCGACGGTATCCGCGTCAAGGACGGCAAGCGCCTCGAGGTGAAGCTGTGGACCCAGAACGGCACGGAGTTCAAGCGCCTCGTCGAGATCGTCCAGGCCCAGCTCAAGGCCGTCGGCATGCAGGCTGATATCAGCATCGTCGATGCAGGGTCGATCAATGCCCAGTATCGCAAGAAGACCGAGCACCAGCTCGCGATCCGCTCCTATCAGTGGACCAATGCCGACATCGTCGACTGGTTCTTCGCTGCGAAGCGGGCAGGCTATCCCAACGTCTCGATGTTCAACGATCCGGAAGCGGAGCGGCTGAACGACATCGCCATGAACAAGTCGAAGACCTGGGACGAGCGCGTCGCGAACTTCACCAGGTATCATGAGTACGTGCTGTCGCAGTACCCGTTCGCACCGATCTACCAGCCGGCGCAGAGCCTCGCCTATGGCAAGCGCATCGTGATGCCGGAGAAGATCCGCGGGACCGGGCTCTACGGGCCGACGATGCTCGACATCGCTCCGGCGAACTGAGCCTAGATCGCCGCGCGTTCGATAGGACGCGATAACGGCGATCTGTCTTTCTGTTGCCGCATCGGATTCTTCCGAAAAGTGGATCCCACTTTTCGGTCCGATGCTCTAGGCCACGGCCGCACACGGGAGAGATCCTTGCTGCGCTTTGCGATCCGCCGGCTCGCCATGCTGGTGCCGGTGTTCCTCGCCGTCTCGCTGGTGATCTTCATGATCATCCATCTCGTGCCGGGCGACCCGCTGGAGCATCTGATCCAGGTCGGCTCGTCGCCCGAGCAGCGAGCGCAGATGATCGCCCGCTACGGCCTCGACCAGCCGCTCCTCGTCCAGTACGGGCGCTGGCTCGCCAAGATCGTCACCGGCGATCTTGGCGACGCCATCGTGATGCGCCAGCCCGTCGCGCGGCTGATCGCGGAGAACATGCCGCACAGCCTCGCGCTCGGCGGCACGGCTCTCCTCTTCTCGACGACGGTCGGGATCGTAACCGGCGTGCTCGCCGCCTCCTTCCGCGACAGCCTGTTCGACCGGACCGTGATGGGCTTCATCCTGCTCGGCTCGACGCTGCCGAGCTTCTGGCTGGCGCTCTTGATGATCCTGATGTTCGCCGTGCAGTTCGAGTGGTTTCCGGTCTCGGGCGCGCGCAGCTGGGATGCGCTGGTCCTGCCGGCGCTGACCATCGGCATCGGCGGCACCGCGCTGATCGCCCGCGTGACCCGCGCAGCGATGATCGAGATCGCCGGCCGCGACTTCGTGCGCGTGCTTCAGGCCAAGGGCGTACCGTTCTGGCGCATCCAGCTCCGCCATGTGCTCCAGCAGGCGATGCTGCCGGTGATGACCATTCTCGGCCTGCGGATCGGCTGGATTCTCGGCGGCGCCGTCACCGTGGAATACGTTTTCGCCCGGCCGGGCCTGGGCTCCCTGCTGATCACGGCGCTCGGGCAGCGCGATTATCCGCTGGTGCAGGGCTGCCTGCTGATGCTCGCCATAGCGGTGATGCTCGGCACGCTGCTCGGCGACCTGGCCCAGGCGGCACTCGATCCGCGCCTGCGCGAAGCCATGGGTGCAAGATGATGGGTGCAAGATGAGCCGTCCGTCCCTTGCAGGCCGCCTGGCCCGTTCGCCGCGCGGCGCCATCTGCGCGCTGTTCCTACTCGCGCTCGTGCTCTGCGCGATCTTCGCGCCCTGGATCGCGCCCTATGACTATGCCGCGCAGAAACTCTCCATCGCCAACACGCCACCCTCGGCAGCGCATTGGCTCGGCACGGATGAGTTCGGGCGCGATCTGCTCTCACGCATCATCCGGGGCGCACGCACCTCGCTCAGCGTCAGTGTGCTCTCCATCGCACTCTCGGTGATCGCAGGCGCGACGCTCGGCGCCGCAGCCGGTTATTTCGGCGGCGTCTTCGACCGGGTCGTCACCGTCATCGTCGACCTGACCTGGTCCTTCCCGGAAATCCTCCTGGCACTGATCCTGATCGCGATCCTCGGGCCGGGGCTGCATTCCACCGCGATCGCCATCGCCATTGCCTATCTCGCGCAATTCACCCGGCTGACGCGGGCGCAGGTGATGGCGCTCCGGGGCGAACTCTTCGTCGATGCGGCGGTGACGGCTGGCGCGGGGCCTGGGCGCGTGCTGTTCGCCCATCTTCTGCCCAACGCGATGACGCCTGTCATCGTCGCCGGGATGCTCGCGACGGGCGATGCCATCGTACTCGAGGCGACGCTCGGCTTCTTCGGGCTCGGCGCGCAGCCGCCGGTCCCGAGCTGGGGGGCGATGATGAGTTCCGGTACGGCGCAGATCTTCATCGCGCCCTGGATCATCATCTTCCCCGGCCTCGTGATCGCCACCACCGTCATCGCCATCAACCTGTTCGGCGACGCGCTGATCGAGGCGCTCGATATCCGCCGGCCGCTGCGCGACGGCTGACGACCACCATCGGACAGAAACAAGAGAGAACCGCAGGGAACGCCATGACCTTCACCGTGCTGACCGCCGAGTTCTCGCATGAGAGCAACACCTTCAGCCGCTGCCCGGCCGATTATGCCGCCTTCACGGATCGCGGCATCCGGCTTGGCGACGAGGCGATCACGGAGCGTGGGAAGGCGAATACCCCGATCGCCGGATTCCTCGACATCGGCCGCCCGGCCGGCTGGCGAGTGATCCATGCGATCAGCGCCGCAGCCCAGCCCTCGGGCCCGGTGACGCGCGATGCCTTCGATCGCATCGCCGACGTGATCGTCGAAGCGGCCAGGGCCCATGCCGGGACGATCGACGGCGTGCTGCTCGGCCTGCACGGCGCAATGGTGACGGAGTTCTGCGAGGATGGCGAAGGCGAATTGCTGGAGCGGCTGCGCGCTGTTCTCGGCCCCGACGTGCCGATCGGCATCACGCTCGATCCCCATGCCAACGTCACCCGGAAGATGACCGAGCTGGCTGATATCGTCGTCTCCTACAAGACCTATCCACATGTCGACGTCCGCGAGACCGGGCGGCTGGCCGCCGACATCATGCAGCGCACGATGGCGGGGGAGATCAGGCCGGTGACCTTGCGTGCCGAGCGGCCGATGCTGGAGGAGGTCAATGGCGGGCGCACCGATATCGGCCCGATGGTCGAGCGCATCGCCAAGGCAAAGGCCTACGAGAAGCAGACGGATGTCTTCGCCGTCAGCGTCAATGGCGGCTTCGGCAATGCCGATATCGAAGAGGTCGGCCCGACCGTCCTCGTGACCTGCCAGGGCGATCTCGACCGGCATCGCGGCTTCGCCGAGGCGCTGGTCGACGACATGTGGCAGCGCCGCTTCGAGATGGTGACGCCCTTCCTCCCGGTGGACGATGCCGTCGCGGAGGCTGCCGCCTATGTCGCGACATCGGGCCCGCTGATCATCGCGGACTATGCCGACAATCCCGGCGGCGGGGGCTATGGCGATGCGACAGGGCTGCTCGAAGGCATGATCGCGGCCGATCTCAAGGATGCCTGCTTCGGCCCGATCGTCGATCCGGAGACTGCTGCCGAACTGCACCGGGCACAGCCAGGCACGGCAGTGTCCGTCAGGCTCGGCGGCAAGGTCGATCCCGAGATCGGCGGCGGGCCGCTTTCCGTCACCGGCACGCTCGTCAGCCTGAGCGACGGTGACTATGTCGGGGACGGGCCGATGATGGGCGGGCTGCACGCGAGTTGGGGGCCCTGCGCCGTGCTGCGCGTCGGCGACATTGAAATCCTCGTCACCACGATCCGCGCGCAGATGAACGACCTGCAGCAGTTCCGCGCCTTCGGTATCGACCCTGCGGCCAAGCGCATCGTCGGGCTGAAGTCGATGCAGCATTTCCGGGCCGCCTTCGAGCCGATCGCCGGCAAGGTGATCGTCTGCGACAGCGGCGCGCTCTGCACGCCGGACCTGACCAAGCTGCCCTATCGCCGCGCCCGCCGGCCGATCTTCCCGCTTGATAAATGACAGCGGAAGTCAGCTCGGGGGGCGTGCATATTCCGCCGTTACCGCACCGAGTGCCCGACAGCTCAGCGGGCGCGCAACCCCCGTACGACATTAATTGCTCGCATGAGAGCGGTTAAAGCGGCCCCTGTGGCGATGATCCAGAGAGCGATAACCAGCACCTCGTTGTGGCCGCGCCAAAGCGGCTCCAACAGTGACAGGAGGGCCGCCATGGTGATCACCGCCATACGGTGCTGCTTGGCCATCGGGCCGGAGAAATCGGCCGGCAGCCCGCAGGCGCGACCGAGTTCACGCGTGTAAGCGGTCAGGACTGCAAAACCGGCAGCCGCCCAACCCAAGGCTGGAATGCCAACCCCGTAACCGGCGCCGACGAGAATCAGGATATCGGCAACGCGATCGGGGAACTCGTTCCAGAACGGCCCATCGGGCGCCTGCTTACCCCCTTCGATCGCCACCATTCCGTCGAACAGGTTGCAGAGCAGCCTGAACTGGCAGAACAGCGCGGCCGTCAGAAGAAGGACCACGCGGATGCCTGCCCCGGCCGTACCCGCCTGCCAGAACGCCACGCCGGCGAAGGCGGCCATGACCATGCTCGCCATCGAGATCTGGTTCGGCGTCACGGCAGCGGCGCTCAGCCTGCGGGCGATGGCGCGGGCCCAGCCGGAATCGCGGCTGGCGAGCGGGCGTCGATTCTCGTCCTTCGCCATGGTTCAGGCCTTCCGGATGCGCCAGAGCGAATAATTGTAGAGCGCGGCGTAGCTCGTCGCGACGGTGAGCGGCACGGCGATGGTGCGGATGATCTCGGGCGTGCCGCCGATCGTGTGGAGGATCGTCAGCAGGCTCGCCGAGACGAGGCCGGCGATCACCGGCGGCGCCAGCAATGCGGCCACGCCGGAGAAGCGGCTGGCGAGATATTCGATGCAGCGCTTCAGGACCAGCGTGATCGAAGCCGAGATCGCGCCCTGCAACAGGCCCGCATGGAGCGGTGCCGGCATTGGATGGGCGCGGTTGGCAAAGGCCGCCCAGCTACCCATCGCGACGAAAGCGAAGGCGACATGGACGACGCTGCTGCGCATCAGGCGTGCGAGCGGCCGGGTCATACGGCCGACCATCCGTAGCGGACCAGATGGAAGAAGATCGGAGCGGAGAAAACAACGGAATCGAGCCGGTCGATGAAGCCGCCATGGCCGGCGATCAGATGGCCCCAATCCTTGACGCCGCGATCGCGCTTGATCGCCGACATGACGAGCCCGCCGAAGAAGCCCAGGAGGACGATGACCAGCGAGAGAAAGGCGGCCTGGAGCGGCGTGAACGGCGTCATCCAGGACAGGCCGGCGCCGACGGCGGTGGCGCTGAGCGCGCCGCCGACGAAACCCTCGACCGTCTTCGAGGGCGAGAGCTTCGGCGCGATCTTGGTGCGGCCGAGCAGCTTGCCCCAGACATATTGCAGGACGTCGCTGATCTGCACGACGATGACGAGGAAGGCGATCAGCAGGACGTTGCGGCCCTGGTAGCCGGCGATGTCGAGGCTCAGCAGCGCCGGCACATGCGAGGTGCTGAAGACGCAGATCATCAGTGCCCACTGCACTTCGGCGATGCGCATGAGGAAATGGTCAGTGTCGCCGCGCAAGGCGGCGATGATCGGCATGAGCAGGAAGGCGTAGACGGGGATGAAGATCGAGTAGAGCCCGTACCACTCGATCCAGATCAGGTAGTACTGCACCGGCAGCACGATGAAGAAGGCCGCCGCCAGCGCCCAGTGGTCCGCCCGGCGCGTATCGGTCAGCGTAATGAACTCACGCAGGGCTGCGAAGGAGCAGAACGCGAAGAGCAGCGTTACGCCGGTCTTGCCGCCGATCAGCGCCAGTCCCATCAGCACGACCATCACCCACCAGGCCCGGATGCGGTCGTTCAGGTTCTCCACCACAGCATGCGAACCGTCGGGCGACAGCCTGCGCTGCAGCACGTAGCCGACGACGGAAGCCAGGATCAGGACGACGAGCAGGCCGGCCAGCACAGCGACCAGATCGGGATGCGGCATGGTCATGACATGTTCGACTTCGGTGACAGGGCGAGCAGGGCCGCCTCCGACCTGGCCAGGAAATCCTGCTTCGTCTCCGCTTCGGCAAGCCGGAGCGGCGCGCCGAAAGTGACGGTGCAGATCAGCGGGATGGGCACGAACTCGCCCTTCGGCATGACCCGGTTGAGGTTGTCGATCCAGGTCGGCACGAGGGCGACGTTCGGACGCGCCTTCGCAAGATGGAACAGGCCACTTTTGAACGGCAGGAGCGGAGCCTGCGTCATATTTCGCGTGCCTTCGGGGAAGACGATCAGGGACGAGCCGGCATCCAGCGCTTCTGTCATCTGGACGATCGGATCACGTGTCCGGCTGGCGCGATCGCGATCGATCAAAACCGCGTTGAAGACATCACAACCGATGAAGCGCCTCATGCGGCTTTTCAGCCAGTAATCGCTGCCCGCGACTGGCCTGGTCGCAAATCGCATCCGACGCGGCAAAACGGTCCAGATCAGGACGAAGTCGCCATGGCTCGCATGATTGGCGTAATAGATCTGCTGCTCGGCTGCCGGGGCCACGCCTTCCCACCGCCCACGGACAGCAGTCAGGAAGCGGGCAAAGAACAGGATCAGCGTGCCCGCCAATCTGATCAACGCTCCCCGCATATCCCCGCCCCGCTTGTCGCCCATCGCTGAGGTAGCGTTCAATTCCGACGCTGTCGATATTGTTTTGGAGTCCGAAATTGGTTTCGGAGAGCTGGATCAACGCCGCGAACATCCGCATTCGCGGGGATGGTTGTTCCTCCGGTCTATGGCCCAGATCGTCAAGATGAGACTGAAATTGAGGCTGTCCGGCCCGTAAGCGGCGATAGAGAATCTGAACCGAACCTTCGGCGCGGCAGTGCCATTACCCAATATCTTCTGATCTTTCGGCAACTGTTCACATTGAATTCACCGCCAGGGAATCGCGTTGCACATGTCGTGCTTGCCGGCCCCAGTGAGATTATTCCGAAGCCGCACCCGGATAGCACCATTTCCGAATATCGAGTGGCGTCCGGAGCACGGGCTCTCCAGCAGGTGAGCGTCACAATTCCGGTTGCTCCGGCCCAGCGTCAGATGAGCCAGAGCTGAAAACTGCCCATCCGCCTTTACACGACTCCGCGAGCCATGTTGAAGGGCCTTCAAACCGAGTCCTTCGGCACCCCTGTAACGGTGCCGGCAGGCGATCAGAAGGAGTGCCCGCATGGTCAAGGAATTCACCGGCAAGCGAGTGATCGTGATGGGCGGCAGCCGCGGCATCGGGCGCTCCATCGCGCTGAGATTCGCGGCCGGCGGCGCATCCGTCTCGATCTGTGCGCGGGGCGCCGGACCGCTCGAGGCGACACGCCGGGAAATCGAAGCGCTCGGCGTCACGGCTCACGGGGCCAGCGTCGATCTCGCCGACGCAAGCGCGATCGAGGCCTATGTGCCCGAGGCGGTGAAGGCTCTTGGCGGGCTGGACGTCCTCGTCAACAACGCCTCCGGCTTCGGCCATTCGGACGACGAGGAAGGCTGGGCCGCCTCGCTCAACGTCGACATGATGGCTATTGTCCGGGGCAGCCATGCGGCGATCCCCCATATGAAGCCGGGTTCGTCGATCGTGAACATCTCTTCGATCTCGGCCCTGCGGGCCTCATCGCGTGCGGCGCCCTACGGCGCCATCAAAGCGGCAGTGATGCATTATACCGCGAGCCAGGCGAAGATGCTGTCGCGGAAGGGCATCCGGGTGAACGGGGTCGCGCCCGGTTCGATCGAGTTCCCGGGCGGCTCGTGGGAGGATCGGAAGACGTCGAATCCCGAACTCTATCAAGCGACGTTGGCCAGCATCCCCTTCGGCCGGATGGGCAAGCCCGAGGAAGTTGCCGAGGTCGTGCTCTTCCTCGCTTCCGACAAGGCCAGCTGGGTCACCGCCCAGACCATCGTCGTCGACGGCGGGCAACTCGTAGGACCCTGATCTCGGTTCGTCGACGCAGCGGTAATGGCTCCGTCGCGAACACGCCGGTTGCATTTGCTCGGCAGAAGCTGCGGATCAGGCAGGTGCTGATCGATGGCCACAAGCGAAGTTTCATGGCGCATAGGCCGGGAAGCTTCCCGCCGGCGGGCGGGCTTCCTGTAGCCCTCGCATGTCATGACGGCGGCGGTCACGCTGCATCGATGGCGTGTCCCATTCGCTTGGCGAACGCGCATCGCCGTTCCATTCGCTGCCGGGAGCGAAGCGGCTTCCGGCCAGATTTCCTGTGTGAAGGAAAGTCTCGAAAAATGATCACTGGCGCGCTTTTGACCGGCTGCGTCAGGGCCTGAGTCTACCCTTGAGGCAACGCGACCTTGATGTGGCCGCAGCATTAGGAGATCGTGGCATCTCCTTTGGCAGCAACGAGCTTTGTCCTTGAGCGCGACCTCCTCCCAGTCCTCCGTGCACTATGAGCCCGACGAACAGGTCGAGCGCATCAAGGCAGAGGTGGTGCGCAAGCTCACCTATTCGCTCGGGAAGAACCCGGCTGTCGCTCAACCGCATGACTGGCTGACGGCGGGTATCCTCGCCGCACGCGACCATGTCGTCGACGTCTGGCAGAATTCGACGAAGGAGAGCTACGCCACCGGGCGCAAGCGGGTCTACTACCTCTCGCTGGAGTTCCTGATCGGCCGATCGCTCGCCGACACGCTGAACAATCTCGGGCTGACCGGCGCGATGGCGCAGGCCATGCACGAGTTGGGCGTCGACCTCAACGACATCGAAACCATCGAGCCCGATGCCGCCCTGGGCAATGGCGGCCTCGGCCGGCTCGCCGCCTGCTACATGGAGGCGATGGCGTCGACCGGCGTCGCCGCGCTCGGCTACGGCATCCGGTACGACCACGGCCTGTTCAAGCAGCGCATCGACGGCGGCAAGCAAGTCGAAGTGCCCGAAGACTGGCTCTCCTTCCGCAACCCGTGGGAGTTCGAACGGCGCGAGAGCGCCTACAAGATCGGCTTCGGCGGTTCGGTCACCGGCACTGCCAAGCCCGGCGAGGTCTTCTGGGCTCCGGAAGAAACGGTCTTCGCCGTCGCCTACGACACGCCGATCGTCGGCTGGCGCGGCCGGGACGCCACCACTCTGCGGCTGTGGCGCGCCCGCGCGATGCACCCGCTTTCGCTCGACGCCTTCAACCAGGGCGACCTGATCGGCGCCGTGGCGGAGCGGAACCGCGCCGAGGCCATCTCGAAGGTGCTCTATCCAAACGATTCCACGCCGGTCGGCCAGGAATTGCGGTTGCGGCAGGAGTTCTTCTTCACCTCCGCATCGTTGCAGGACCTCGTCCGGCGGCATTATCGACAGTTCGGCAAGCTGGACGATCTCGCCGAGAAGGCGTCGATCCAGCTCAACGACACGCACCCTGCGCTCGCCGTGGCGGAGCTGATGCGGCTGCTGATCGATCAGCACAAGATGGAATGGGAGCAGGCCTGGGCAGTCACGAACGCCACGATTTCCTACACCAACCACACGCTCCTGCCGGAGGCCCTGGAGACCTGGCCGGTGGCGCTGATGGAGCGGCTGCTGCCGCGCCACATGCAGATCATCTTCGGTATCAACGCCCGCTTCCTCGACAGCGTGCGCCGCGACGCGCCCGAGGCCGATCTCGCGTCGCTTTCGCTGATCGACGAGCACCACGGCCGCCGCGTGCGCATGGCCCATCTCGCCTTCGTCGGCTCGCACAAGGTCAACGGCGTCTCGGCACTGCATTCCAGCCTGATGAAGGAGACGGTCTTCGCGCCGCTCAACAATGTCTTTCCGGATCGCATCACCAACGTCACCAACGGGATCACGCCGCGCCGCTGGCTGTTCGGCGCCAACCCCGGATTGACTAAGCTGCTTGAAGAGACGTGCGGAGAAGCGGTCACCGACGATATCGGCCTCATCCGCCGGTTCGGCGCCCATGCGGGCGACAAGGCCGTCCATGAGCGCCTCATCGCGATTCGCCGCGAGAACAAGCTGAAGCTGGCCAAGATCATCCGCCAGGATTGCGGGGTCACGGTCGATCCCGATGCGCTATTCGACGTCCAGATCAAGCGCATCCACGAATACAAGCGCCAGCTGCTCAACATCCTCGAGACGATCGCGCTTTACGATGCGATCCGCTCCGAGCCCTATCGAGACTGGGCGCCGCGCGTGAAGATCTTCGCCGGCAAGGCGGCGTCGAACTACGCCACCGCCAAGTCGATCATCAACCTGATCAACGACGTCGCCGCCGTGGTGAACAACGACATCACCACGCGCGACCGACTCAAGGTCGTCTTCCTGCCGAACTACAACGTCAGCCTGGCCGAGATGATCATTCCGGCCGCCGACCTCTCGGAGCAGATCTCCACCGCCGGCATGGAGGCCTCCGGCACCGGCAACATGAAGTTCGCGCTGAACGGCGCCGTCACCATCGGCACGCTCGACGGCGCCAATATCGAGATCGGCGAGCGCGTCGGCGAAGACAACATCGTCATCTTCGGCATGACGGCGGAACAGGTCGAAGCCGCCAAGCGCAACCCGCGCCCAACGGGCGATGTCATCCGGGAGGCACCGCACCTCGAAGGCGTGCTGGATGCCGTCGCCAGCGGCGCCTATTCGCCGCGCGATCGCGACCGCTATCTCGGCCTCGTCGACGGCCTGCGCGCCAATGACTGGTTCATGGTGCTGAACGACTTCGAGAGCTACCGCCAGGCACAGAGACGGGTCGATGCGCTCTGGGGCGATCCCGCGCAATGGTGGCGCATGGCGGTGACCAACACGGCCCATTGCGCCTGGTTCAGCGCCGACCGCGCCATCCGCGAATATGCCGACCGGATCTGGAACGTGCCGGCCGGCTACGCTCCCAAGGGCTGACATCTTGGCAGGACATCGCCCGTTCGAGCCTACACGACGTACGCAACGTCTCGTGCTCCGATGACCCGCTGGTCCGTCGTCCCCTGCGCCTGCCCGGCGGAGCTGGGAGCGACGCCGACGCGGGATGGCGTGGCTTTCGCCGTCTTCTCCCGGCATGGCGAGCGCGTGCATCTATGCCTGTTCGACGAGGACGGCGAAACGGAGGTCGCGCGGCAGCCCCTGCCAGTCCGCAGCGGCGACATCCATCATGGCTTCGTGCCGGGCGCGCGGCCGGGATTGCGCTATGGCTTGCGGGTCGAGGGCCCCTGGCAGCCCGAGCAAGGCCATCGCTTCGATGCATCGAAGCTGCTCGTCGACCCTTATGCGAGATCGGTCGACCGCCAGTTTCGGTGGGACCCGCGCCTTGCGCAACGCGGCGTGGATTCGGCCGGGCTCCTTCCCCTGGGCATCGTCACGGCGCACGAGGCTGCGCAGATCGTCGCGCCGCGATCGCCGGGTTTCATCTATGAGCTGTCCGTCAGGGCCTTCAGCATGCGCCAGCCCGCCGTGCCGGAGGCGCTACGCGGCACGCTGGCGGCGCTGACCGAGCCGGCACTGATCGCGCATCTCAAGAAGCTCGGCGTCAGCCATGTCGAGTTGATGCCCGTTGTTGCCTGGATGGATGAGCGGCACCTGCCGCCCCTCGGACTGCGCAACGCCTGGGGCTACAACCCCGTCAATTTCTTCGCGCTCGATCCGCGATTGGCTCCGAACGGGGGGGCCGATCTGGCAGCGCTGTGCGCGACCTATGACCGCGCCGGCATCGGCGTGATCCTGGACGTCGTCTTCAACCACACGGCCGAGAGCGACGAACACGGCGCCACCATCTCGCTGCGCGGCCTCGATACCGCGGTGTATTATCGCCACGCCGAGGACGATCCCGGCCGGCTGATCAACGACACAGGCTGCGGCCACACCATCGCGCTCGATAGCGCGCCGGTCGTGCGCCTGGCCCTGGACGCGCTGCGCCATTGGCGCCGCCTCGGCGTCTCCGGCTTCCGCTTCGATCTCGGCACAGTGCTTGGCCGCACCGCCACGGGCTTCTCGCCGGAAGCGCCCTTCTTCTCCGCCCTCCTCCAGGACCCGGACCTCTCGCAGTCGATCCTGATCGCCGAGCCCTGGGACATCGGGCCTGGCGGCTATCGCCTGGGCGAATTCCCCGCCCCCTTCGCCGAATGGAACGGCCGCTATCGCGACGATGTCCGCCGCTTCTGGCGTGGCGACAGCGGCATGGCCGGCGCGTTGGCGACGCGGCTTGCCGGCTCCTCCGACCTCTTCGCCGCCCGCCATCGCGGCCCGCAGGCGAGCGTCAACTTCGTCACGGCCCATGACGGCTTCACCCTCGCCGATCTCGTCAGCTACGCCGCCAAGCACAACGAGGCGAACGGCGAAGGCAATCGGGACGGCGACAATGACAGCCACAGCTGGAACGACGGCGTCGAAGGTCCAAGCGGCGATCCCGCAATCGAGGCGACGCGGCGACGCGACGCCCGCGCCCTGCTGGCGACGCTTTTCCTATCGCGTGGCGTCCCGATGCTGACGGCCGGCGATGAATTCGGACGGACCCAACGCGGCAACAACAATGCCTATGCCCAGGACAACGACATCACCTGGCTCGATTGGGCGTCAGTCGACGGGGCCCTGATCGACTTCGTCGCGGAACTGATGCGCCTGCGCCGTGCCCATCCCGTTCTCGGACAGCACAGCTTCCTCACCGGCAATGGCGATCCGCCCGACGGGCTCTGGCTGAAGCCGGACGGCCAGCGCGTGGCCGACGGCGAATGGTCGAAGCTGGATGCCTTCTGCCTCCAGCTCAACGACGCAGAGGAGAGCCTCCTGATCGCCATCAACCGTGGACGTGAAGCCATGCCGTTGTCGTTCTCTACGGGAGCTTGGACCAGGCTGCTCGCATCGAACGAGGGTGCAGCCGGCGAATTGCCGCCCCGCAGCGTCAGCCTCTGGCGCCGCACGGCCTAGAGCACATTGATTTTGCACGGAACCACGCCGTCATTCCGGGGCGGGCCGCAGGCCCGAGCCCGGAACCCATGAACACGACGGCCCATCCAAAAGCGCGCCGATCCGACTCGTCTTCTCGTTTGACCCCGTGTTCATGGATTCCGGACTCTTCGCTGACGCGAAGCCCCGGAATGACGCCGTGGTTCCGTCAACACTCCTGAGCTCTAGCGAACGCCGAGCATCGTCACATCAGGACGATCAGCGAGCGCGGCGACAGCGTGATCTCCTGATCGGCCTTCACCCCTTTGCGGCCTTCGTCCGAGTTAGGGCCGGTCTCTGTATCCAGCACCACTGCCCAGGAGCCCGGCTTCACCCGCGCCGGAATCTTGAACACGACCTCGCCATCGAAGGCATTGAACAGGATCAGCGCCTCGTCGCCCCCGGCCTCGACATCGGGCCTATGCATCAGCAGACCGATCGCGAGCACGCCCGGGTCATCCCAGTGCTCCTCCTGCTGGTCGCCGCCGGCCGGATTGACCCAGCGCAGCACGCAGCCGTCGCGGAAGGATGCCCGGCGGAAGATCGGATGCTCCGTCCGCAGCGCGATCACGCGCTTCACGAAGCTGGCAAGCGCCTCGTCGCGAGCGGTGATCTCGTCCCAGCGCATCCAGGCGGTGTCGTTATCCTGGGCGTAGACGTTGTTGTTGCCGCGGTTGGAATGGCTATGCTCGTCTCCGGAGAGCAGCATTGGCGTGCCGTGGGAGAGGAGCAGCGTCGCCAGCAGATTGCGCTTTTGCCGCTCGCGCACGGCAATGATGCCCTCGTCTTCTGTCGGCCCCTCGGTGCCATAGTTGAAGGACAGATTGTGGCCGTGGCCGTCCTTGTTGTCCTCGCCGTTCGGCTCGTTGTGCTTGTCGTTGTAGGAAACGAGGTCATTGAGCGTGAAGCCGTCATGCGCGGTCAGGAAGTTCACTCCGGCCCAGGGTCTGCGGCCGCGCTGATCGTAGATGTCACCAGAGCCCGTGACCCGCGCGGCGAGGTCGCGGATGATGCCTTCCTCGCCCTTCCAATAGGCCCGCACGGTATCGCGGTACTTGTCGTTCCATTCGGCCCAGCCGGGTGGGAAGCTGCCGACCTGATAGCCGCCGGGGCCGATATCCCAGGGCTCGCCGACCAGCTTGACCTTGCGCAGCACCGGGTCCTGCCCGATCGCGTCGAAGAAGCCGCCGCGCGGGTCGAAGCCATGCGGCTCGCGGCCGAGGATCGTGCCGAGATCGAAGCGGAAACCGTCGACTTCCATGACCTCGACCCAGTAGCGCAGCGAATCCATCACCATCTGCAGCACGCGCGGATGGGAAGTGTTGACCGTGTTCCCGGTGCCGGTGTCGTTGATGTAGAAGCGCGGCTCCTTCGGCATCGTCCGGTAGTAGGAGAAGTTGTCGATGCCCTTGAAGGAGAGCGTCGGCCCGAGCTCGTTGCCTTCCGCCGTATGGTTGTAGACCACGTCCAGCACGACCTCGAGCCCGGCATCGTGGAACTTGCGGACCATGTCGCGGAATGAGGACAGGCCGGCCCGGCCGAGATAGCGCGCCATCGGCGCGAAGAAGCCGATGCTATTGTAGCCCCAATAGTTCGACAGGCCCTTGGCGACGAGGTGATGGTCGTCGAGATAGGCATGCACCGGCAGAAGCTCGACCGTGGTGACGCCGAGTGCCTTGATATAGTCGATCACCGCCTTCTCGCCGAGGCCGTCGAAGGTGCCGCGCTTGTCCTCCGGCACCGCCGGGTGAAGCTGGGTGAAGCCGCGTACATGGGCCTCGTAGAAGATCGTCCGGTCCCATTCGACCGCCGGCGATGCGGGGCGCTTCGGATCGGCCTTCCAGTCCACGACCACGCATTTCGGCGTGAACGGGGCGCTGTCCAACTCGCTGAAGCTGAGGTCCCGATCCTTTCCAGCTCCGATCTCGTAGCAGTAATGCGCGTCGTTCCAGTCGAGGGCGCCTGAGAACTCCCTGGCATAGGGATCGAGCAGCAGCTTGTTGGGATTGAACCGATGCCCCTCTTCGGGCGCGAAGCGGCCATGGACGCGATAGCCATAGCGCTGCCCCGGGCCGATGCCGGGCAAGTAACCGTGAAAGACCTCGTCGGTATATTCCGGCAAGGTGATGCGTGCCGTCTCGGTCTTGCCGCTCTCGTCGAAAAGGCAGAGCTCGACCCGTTCGGCATGGGCCGAGAACAGCGCGAAGTTGGTGCCCTCCCCGTCGCAGGTCGCCCCGAGTTCGCTGATATGCCCAGGCTTGATCTCGCTCGGATCGATGGAAGTCCGCGCCATGCCGCTCTCGCCTCATCCTTTGAGGCGGGAACGGGCAACGGCATCGCGCCACGACCCTGTCATCTCCGCCCGTCATGCTGGTCGTGAAGGCTGCAACGTCGCGCATGCCGCCCGGTTCCGGCGGAACGGTCCCGATCTTGCATAATGATTTTGCAACGCAACATGGAACTATGATGACTCCGCTGGGTTTCTCGATGGGCGACGTGCCGAGGACGTGACGATGGCCGATGTGCTGAAGCAGGCTGAGACCGAGACCGTCTCGTCCACGTCAGGCCACGCCCTCACCTATGCCCAGGCCGTCAGGCATGAACCCGCCGAAGCGCCTTCGCCTATAGCGGCTGCGACCAAACTCCTCTTCGTCACCTCCGAGATGGGGGATTTCATCAAGGCCGGCGGGCTCGGAGAGGTCTCCACGGCACTGCCGCGTCAGTTGCGCGGATTCTGCGACGTCCGCGTTCTGATCCCCGGGTTCCGCCAGGTGCGGGCTGCCAGGCCGGCCATGGACATCGTGCGGACGATGCCGCGCACGGCGAGCCTGCCGCCCTGGTCGCTCGGGCGCTTCGCCACCGCAGACGGCCTCACGATCTACGCCGTGCTCTGCGATGAACTCTATGATCGGGAAGGATCGCCCTACGGGCCTTTCGGAGGCGGGGATTTCGGCGACAACGACGTCCGTTTCGGCCGGCTATCGCTCGCAGCCGCGGAAATCGCCGCCGGTGAAGCCGACCCGAACTGGAAGCCGGACATCATCCACGTCAACGACTGGCCGTCCGCGCTCGCGGCCGGGTATCTGCGATGGAAGGGCTTGGCTACCCCGTCGATCCTGACGATCCACAACCTCGCCTATCAGGGCCTCTACCAGCCGCAGCGCATGGCCGCGCTCGGCATCCCCGACCTCGCTTTCCACGTCAACGGCGCCGAATTCCACGGCAAGATCTCGTTCCTGAAGAGCGGCATCTTCTACGGCTCCCACGTCACCACCGTCAGCGAAACCTACGCCCAGGAAATCACCACGCCGGAGCATGGCTGCGGCCTCGAAGGGCTCCTGAAGACGCGCATGGACGAGGGCCGCCTCACCGGCATCGTCAACGGCATCGACGATAGCTGGAACGCGCTGATCGAAGGCGGCAAGACCAGCGAGCAGATCATCCGGCAGTGGAAGCGGCGCAATGCCGCTGAAATCCGCAAGGTCTTTGAACTGCCCGACTCGCGCGGCCCGCTGTTCTCCATCGTCTCGCGCCTCGTCCATCAGAAGGGCATCGACCTGTCGCTGGAAGCGGCGGAGACCATCGTCAGGCAAGGCGGCCAGCTCGTCGTCACCGGCCGTGGCGAGCCGCGCATCGAGGAGGCGGTCGAGAAGCTGGCGCGACAGTATCCCCGCTCGGTCGCCGCTCGCATCGGCTTCGACGATGGCGAGGCGCGGCGCCTCTTCGCGGCGAGCGACTTCCTGCTGATGCCCTCCCGCTTCGAACCCTGTGGCCTGAGCCAGATGTACGCCCAACGCTCCGGCGCCCTGCCGATCGCCTATCGTACCGGCGGGCTCGTCGACACGATCGAGGATGGGCTTTCGGGCTTCCTGTTCTCGTCGCTGACCGGGGCGGGGCTTACCGGCGCCGTCACGCGCGCCCTCGAAGCCTATCGCTCGAAGCGCGACTTCCGGCAGATGCGCGAGCACGCGATGGCCAAGCGCTTCGACTGGCGCCGCCCCACTTTCCGCTATGCCGATGTGTACGCTCGAGCCCTGGCCGCTTGAACAGCGTGGCACGCGGCTTCTGGACGCAAAAAAGCCGCTCCCATAGAGAGCGGCTGTTGGCAGCCCGGAGAGTGCGACCGGTCGAGCCGGCGACCTCAGACTTTCTTCGTCGATGCGGCTTTGCCGGGCGCGGCTTTCGTCGCAGCGGCCTTGAGGGGCGCCTGCGCCTTCGGCTTGCCATCGGCGTCAGGCGTGACCTTGCCCTTCACAGGCGCTTTCGCTTTGGGGGCTTTGTCGACGCTCGCGGTGACGCGCTGCTCGGCCTGACGCCAATGCTCGGTATCGCGCCCCTCCGGCTTGCCCTCCGCCTCCCAGATCGCATAGGCGGTATCGCGGACGATCTGCTCCCGGCTCATCGACAATCTCCTTGCCTCAGGGCTAAAATCCGGTTGAACAACCGCAGCCAAAGCGCCCGGTTCCGGGCAGGATCTGACGAAATATGCGGCATCTTGAAGCCGGAACGCAAAGCATCTCTGCTGCGTTGCATCATGAATGATTCCCCGGCTGCGGTGGAGTCCCTCTCGCGCCGCGACAAGGGCGACTGATGCGCCAGACTTTGCCTCCCCTGCCCAGCTTGTCCTTGCATGAGGTCGATCTCCTCGAGCAGGCGCGGCATCCCGACCCCTTCGCCGTGCTCGGCCGCCACGCCTTCGAGGGCGGCCATTTCGTGCGGGCCTTCCTGCCCGGCACCAACTATGTCGAGCTCGTCACCGGAGAGGGCGACGATCGCAAATCCGTCGCCATGATCGGCCTGGGCAACAGCATATTCCAGGCCATCGCGCCGGCTGACGAGCCCTATCGGCTCCGGATTTCCTGGCCGGACGGCATCGTCGAGGCGGCCGACCCCTACGCCTTCGGCCTGCTGCTCTCGGAGGAGGACATCTACCTCTTCGCCGAGGGACGGCATTTCGATCTGTCGACCCGGCTCGGCGCCAATCCGCGCAGCTTCGACGGCGTCGACGGCGTCCTCTTCGCCGTCTGGGCGCCGAACGCCTCTCATGTCTCGGTCGTCGGCGACTTCAACGGCTGGGATGCCCGCCGTCATGCGATGCGCCGCCGCCTCGGCCCCGGCATCTGGGAACTGTTCATCCCCGGCATCGGCCCCGGCGCTGTCTACAAATATGCGATCACCGGCTCCCATGGCGAACAGCTGCCCTGGAAGGCCGATCCGCTCGGCCGGCGGCACGAGCTTCCGCCGCGCACCGGCTCGATCGTCGCAGCGGCACCCGCATTCACCTGGACGGACGCCGAATGGCTGAAGCATCGCGAAAACGCCACTCCGATGAACGAGCCACTTGCGGCCTATGAAGTCCATGTCGGCTCATGGCTGCGGACAGAATGGGGCCAGCTCGGCAGTTGGGAGGAGGCGACGGACAGGCTGATCCCCTATCTGCAGTATATGGGCTTCACCCATGTCGAATTGCTGCCGATCACGGAGCACCCGTTCGGGGGCTCATGGGGCTATCAGCCGCTCGGGCTGTTCGCGCCGACCGCCCGGCTCGGCTCTCCGGAGGATTTCGCCCGCTTCGTCGATCGCTGCCACGCCGCCGGCATCGGGGTGATCCTCGATTGGGTGCCGGCGCATTTTCCATCGGACGATCACGGCATTGCCCGTTTCGACGGCACCGCGCTCTATGAGCACGAGGACCCGCGACAGGGCTTCCACCGCGACTGGAACACGCTGATCTACAATGTCGGCCGGCGCGAGGTGCGTGGCTTCCTGATCGCCTCGGCGCTGTGGTGGCTGGAGACCTTCCATCTCGATGGCCTGCGCGTCGATGCCGTCGCGTCCATGCTCTATCGCGACTACAGCCGCCCGCCCGGCGAATGGGTGCCCAACCATCTCGGCGGACGCGAGAATTTCGAGGCGATCTCGTTCTTCCAGGAACTCAACACGCTGGTCGGCGCTCGCAGCCGCGGGGCCATCACCATCGCCGAGGAATCGACGGCATGGCCCGGCGTGACCTCTCCCGTCCACCATGGCGGGCTCGGGTTCCACTTCAAATGGAACATGGGCTGGATGCACGATACCCTGCGCTATTTCGCGCGCGATCCGATCCATCGCGGCTTTCACGGCGACGACGTCACCTTCGGGCTGATCTACGCCTTCTCCGAGAACTTCGTGCTGCCGATCTCCCATGACGAGGTCGTGCACGGCAAAGGATCGCTGCTCGGCCGCATGCCCGGCGACGATTGGCAGCGCTTCGCGAATTTGCGCCTCTGCCTTGCGCTGATGTGGACGCATCCGGGCAAGAAGCTGCTCTTCATGGGTTGCGAGTTCGGCCAGGAAGACGAGTGGAACGTCGATGCTCCCTTCCCCTGGCCCGCCGATGACGACGTCCGGCGTCGCGGTGCGATGCAGCTGATGCGCGATCTCAATGCGCTCTATCGCGCGACCCCGGCGCTCTATCGCCTGGACCACAGCCCCGATGGCTTCGACTGGGTCATCGCGGACGACAACGTCAACGCCATCTTCGCCTTCGCGCGATCTGCCGGGGACGATCGGCCGCCCCTGCTCGTCGTCTCGAACATGACGCCGGTCCCGCGCCACGATTATCGCGTCGGCGTCCCCGCTTCAGGCCTTTGGGCGGAACGGCTCAACAGCGACGCGGCCGCCTATGGCGGCTCGGACCTGGGCAATGGCGGGCAGGTTGTGGCTGAGCCCGTGGCCGCGCATGGGCAGACGCAATCATTGTCATTGACCCTGCCGCCGCTGTCTCTGGTCGTGCTGGAACATGCCGGCCCGGCGCGCAAGATCTGAGCTTCGGAGCGAGCGATGACCGACGACATCCTGCGCCAGCTCGCCATGCGCGCCGGCATCGCGCCCGAATGGACCGACCAGACCGGCACGCTGCGCCAGGTCTCGCCGGACAGCCTGCGCGCCATCCTGCTGGCGCTTGGTCTGCCCACGGCTGGCGACGAGGCCCTGCGCAACTCGCTCGCTGCCATCGAAGCCAACCCGCTCTCGGGTTCGGCGAATTTCGTGACCGCCCGTGTCGGCCGACCGGTCGACCTGCCGGTGGCAGGCGAAGCCGGCATGACTGTCGAGACGGTTCGGGAGGACGGAACGCGCCGCACCGTCACGGCCGACAGATCGGGAGATCGCCTGTCCCTGCCCGCCTTCGACGAGCCGGGCTACCACAGCATCCAGCTCGACAGCGGGACCATCACAGTTGCGGTCGCCCCGGCGCGCTGCATCACCTTCCCGGATCTGTCGGGCGGGCGCGCCGGCTGGGGGCTGGCCGCCCAGATCTATTCCCTGCGCAGCGACAATGACGGCGGCATCGGCAATTTCGCCGGGGTTGCCGCGCTCGGGCGCGCCGCCGCCGCCCAGGGCGCCGACACCTTGGCGATCAGCCCCGTCCACGCGCTCTACGGCGCCCTGCCCGCCCAGTTCAGCCCTTACTCCCCTTCGACACGGCTCTTCTACAACCCTCTTCATGCCGATCCCGTCGCGGCGCTGCCGGACGGCCTGATCCGCGATGTCATCGCGCGCCAAGGACTCGCGGAGGAGATGGAGCGGCTCTCCGGCCTCGGCCAGATCGACTGGCTTGCCGCGACCCCACTGAAACAGCGCTTCCTGCGGGGGCTGTTCGATGGGTTGCTCGGCGCTGACAGCGGCAGCGAGGCCGGCGTGGCCTTTCAGCGCTTTGCCGACGAGGCCTCCCCCTTGCTGCGCTCTCACGCGATCTTCGAGGTGCTGCACGCAGCTGAGCTGGCGCGCGACCCGACATTGCGGAGCTGGCGCGATTGGCTCCCGGGCTATCGCGACCCCGACGGTGCCGAGGTCGGTGCGTTCGCCGGGGCCCATGCGAGCGATGTGAACTACCAAATCTTCCTGCAATGGCTCACGAGCTGCTCCTACGCGGGAGCCCAGCGCGCGTGCCGGGATGCCGGCATGACGGTCGGCCTCATCGCCGATCTGGCCATCGGCATGGACGGGTCCGGCAGCCATGCCTGGAGCCGTCAGGACGAGATCCTGCACGGGCTCAGCATCGGCGCGCCGCCCGACTACTACGCCGCCGACGGCCAGAACTGGGCCTTGACCACCTTCTCCCCGCGCGGCCTCGCGGCAAGCGGCTACGCGCCTTTCATCGAAACCCTGCGCGCGAGCCTGCGCCATGTCGGCGGCATCCGCATCGACCACGTCATGGGCATGAGCCGCCTCTGGCTCATCCCCGAGGGTGCGGGCGCACTCGACGGCGCCTATGTCAGCTTTCCCTCGGAAACGCTGTTCCGGCTGATCGCGCTCGAATCCTGGCGGCACCGTGCCATCGTCATCGGGGAGGATCTGGGCACCCTGCCCTACGGCTTCCGCGACTATCTGCGCGAGCAGGGCGTCGCCGGCCTGCGCGTATTGCGCTTCGAGCGCACCGAGCATGGCTATGTCCGGCCCTGGGACTGGGATCCGCAGGCGGTCGCTTTGACGAGCACGCATGATCTCGTGCCGACTGCAGGTTGGTGGGCAGGCTCGGATATCGATCCGGCCGATGGCGCCGAACCGGAAAATGCCCGTGCATGGGAGCGCGGCGTGCTTTGGGGTGCCTTTCAGGATGCCGGACTGGCCGAGGGCGAGCGCCCTGCTCCCGATGACACCGCTCCGGTGGTGGACGCGGCGATCCGTTATATCGCCGCGACACCCTGCACGCTGAAGATCGTGCCGATAGAGGATGCGCTCGGCCTGCGCGTGCAGCCCAACGTCCCCGGCACGACGATCGAGAAGCCCAATTGGCGCCACCGGCTGGATGGCGATGCCGGGAATCTGCTCGACGACGAAGGCGTGCGCCGCAGGCTCGCCCTGCTCGGCCCTGCCCAATCCGCTTGAGGCGGAAAACGGAGGCCAGCTATCCGGGCGCTCAGCGTTGCGCCTGTGACGCTGGTAGCTGATCGATAGCGTTGCGCAGCGCGACCCTATCCAGCCCGTTTTGAGGCGCGCCGCTCAGCGCGCTGCGGTCCGCACGCCGCGTTCGTAGAGAGCCTGATCGAACAGGCCGTCGAGCGCCGGGGCCTGGGGGAAGTCGCCGAGTTCCACCTGATAGGCGAGCAGCTCCTCGGTTGCCCCGCGAATCCTGCCGGGGTCGTTGACGAAGCTCACTGCCGGCGAGGTCAGGGCTCGCGCGATCGTGCCCTCCTCGACCAGGCCGCCGCCGAGAACGGCGAGCACGAGCGGCGCCGCCTTGGCCGGCTCGCTGCGAATCTGCTCGGTCGCTCGATGGAAGAGGCCGACGAAACGCTCGGCCAGATCGGGCCGGTTCTTGAGGAGGTCGCCCGATGCCGCGACGACGACACCTGGAATGTTCGGGAACATGTCCGGCGAATTGACGATGCGCTTGATGCGCGGGTCCCGCTCGGAAACAACCGTGACCGAAGGCTCGAGCAGCGTGCCGCCATCGATGGCGCCCGTCAGCATGGCCTGTTGCACCCCCTCGATGCCCATATTGGCGATCTCGACGTCGGATCGCTCGACCTTGCCGACTTTCCAGAGCCAATGGTGAAGGGCGACCGTCGGCACGCCGCCGGGCGGCAGTGTGCCCAACTTGGCCTTGCGGCCCGTCGCAGCGTTGAAGGCGGCAAAGGCCTTGGCCGGGTCGTTGCCATTTTCGGCGAAGGCCTTGGCCAGGGTGGGACCCGCCATGAAGGCGGCACCGCCGACGGCAGCGGCAGTGATGATCGCGGTGTCGAGTCCGCGGGCGCGGGCGACGGCCACCGGAGCGACGCCGATGACCAGGATGTCGATCGTCCCGGAGGCGAAGGCCTGGATGGCGTTCGGGCCGGAGTCGAACTTGCTGAGCTTGAGGTCGAGGCCGGCATCTCGTGCCGATCCGTCTCCTGCGACGACGAACAGGGCGCTCGCTCCGATGACCGGCACATAGCCGATGCGCAGCGTCGTGCTTTGAGCGAAGCCCTGACCGATCCCGGCCACGGTACCGGCCGCCAGAGCCAGCAGAGTTCTGCGGTCGATCATATCAAGCTCCGTTCGGCGGCATGACAGACGCGGCCGAGCGGCGTTATGGCACTGCTCGGATAGAAAATACCTTCGAATTTCTGCTTGGAGAGAGATTGAAGCCTGCGTTCTGCAGTCGTGCGATGGGTAATCCATCTCTGCGGATCATAATCGGTTTCGCCGGGTCGCCGAAGGCAATCAGGCCCCGGCCGATCCGCCGTTCCTTCTCGCCAGCAACCCGACAATTCCGGCAGCGCAGAATGTGATGAGATGTTCGAGCAATAGCTCGGTGTTCTCGCCTGGGGGGGCATCACGGCGCTCCTGATCGAGCCGTGCGGCGCGGTCGCCGGACGCCATCGTCATGACCAGCGCTCCAACCATGAAAAGATAGGCATCGACGCGGCAAGCGGGGGATGAACCCGGGTAGAGCCGCGCAAATGCCGCCAGGAAATCGCTGGCCGTGGGGTCGAAATGCTCGGCCAATACGCCGCGCGCGGCCTCGCGCGGATCGACCGCCTCGCGGGCCGTCAGCTGCGCGAACGCCGCCCCTTGAACGCCTTCCGCGAAACGCTGGCGCACGGAAGGGCCGATGAAGGCTTCGACCACCGCACGGATATCGGGCGCGGACACGGCCATCGCCACGCCGAGCGCCGTGCCGCGTGCCAGGGCCAGCGCATCCGCCCGGCGGGCGAAGACGGCCCGATACAGCGCCTCCTTCGAGCCGAAGTAATAGCTCAGCTGCGAAAGCCGGACGTCAGCCGCGGCCGCGAGATCCCGCATCGAAGCGCCATCGGCGCCGCCACGTTCCGCGAATGTCCGCTCCGCAGCGTCGAGAATGCGCTCGCGCGTCGACGCCCCTGACATCGAATCCCTTTCCTTCGCAACGCCTCCGCGCTGCGCGATTTCCTCTTACCAGAAAGCACATCTTACGCTATTGGTCGGACGTTCGTCCAAATTATACCGAGAAGAGCACATCGGGACGGGAAGGAAACCAGCATGATGCCGACCGGGCGCCTCGTCGATCTCTCGATCCCGCTCGAAAACGATGTGCCTGCCGATCCGCCTTTCCAGAAGGTCAGGATCGACTACCGCACCCATGAGGGCACCGCGAAGGACATCGCTGCGGCTTTTCCCGGCCTGAAGCCTGAGCAACTCCCGGACGCTATGGGCTGGGCCGTCGAGCTTGCGACGATCTCGACGCATAACGGCACCCATGTCGACGCGCCCTGGCATTACCATCCGACGCAGGATGGCGGCGCCCCTGCCCTGAAGATCGACGAATGCCCGCTGGAGTGGTTCCTGCAGCCGGGCGTGAAGCTCGATTTCCGCCATCTTCCGGATGGTCACGTCGTCACCCCCGCCGAGATCGACGCCGAGCTGGAGCGGATCGACCATCGCCTCAGCCCGCTCGATATCGTTATCGCCAACACCCGAGCCGGCAGCCGCTACGGACAGGCCGATTATATCGACTCCGGCTGCGGCTTCGGCCGCGAGGCCACGCTGCATCTCGTCCGCCAAGGGATCAAGGTCGTCGGGACCGATGGCTGGAGCTGGGATGCTCCGTTCAGCCACACCGCCCGGCGTTTCGCCGAGACGGGCGACGCCTCGCTGATCTGGGAGGGCCATAAGGCCGGGCGCGAGGCCGGCTACTGCCAGATCGAGAAGCTGCATAATCTCGAAGCGCTGCCGGCAACCGGCTTCATGGTCAGTTGCCTGCCGGTGAAGGTCCGCAACGGGTCCGCCGGCTGGACACGCGCCGTCGCCATCCTGCCGGCCTGAAACGAAAAGCAAGGGAGACGCCCATGAGCAAGGTCATCATCACCTGCGCCGTCACCGGCGGCATCCATACGCCGACCATGTCCGAGCATTTGCCGATCACGCCCGACCAGATCGCGGAACAGGCCATCGCCGCCGCCGAAGCCGGCGCGGCCATCCTGCATCTGCACGCCCGCGACCCCGAGGACGGCCGCCCGACACCGGACCCGGCCGTGTTCATGGAGTTTCTGCCGCGCATCAAGCAGGCGACCGACGCGGTGGTGAACATCACCACCGGCGGTGGCCTGACCATGACGGTGGATGAGCGCCTCGCGGCGCCGCTCAGGGCCGCGCCGGAGATGTGCTCGCTCAACATGGGCTCGATGAATTTCGCGCTGCACCCGCTGGCGGAGAAGTACAGCGACTGGAAGCACCCCTGGGAGCAGCCCTATCTCGCCGGCACCAAGGACTTCATCTTCCGCAACACGTTCGGCGACATCGAGCGCATCTACAAATTGCTCGGCGAGGGGCACGGCACCAAGTTCGAGCACGAATGCTACGATGTCGGGCACCTCTACAATCTCGCGCATTGCCTCGATCGCGGCTGGTTCAAGCCCCCGGTCTTCCTGCAATTGATCTTCGGCATTTTGGGCGGCATCGGTGCCGACCCTGAGAATCTGATGTTCATGAAGCGCACTGCCGACAAGCTGTTCGGCAAGGACTATCACTGGTCTGTTCTTGCGGCTGGCCGTCATCAGATGGCGTTCTGCACGCAGGCCGCGATGATGGGCGGCAATGTCCGCGTCGGCCTGGAGGACAGCCTGTTCATCGGCAGGGGCAAGCTCGCCACCTCCAATGCCGAGCAGGTCGCCAAGATCCGCCGCATCGTCGAAGAACTCGGCTACGAGATCGCCACCCCGGAGGAGGCCCGCGCCACGCTCGGCCTCAAGGGCGGCGACCGAGTGAATTTCTGAGGCCACCGATGTCGCGCAGCCCCAATCCGCTCGATGGCTTCACGGTCGATCCTGCGGCGATCCGCTATGTCGGCGAAGGCCTGCAACGGCCAGAATGCATCCTCGCGGAGCGCGACGGCTCGCTATGGAGCGCCGATGCGCGCGGTGGCGTGGTGCATATCCGGCCCGACGGCACGCAGCGCCTGATTACCCAGACGGCCAGCCGCCGCTTCACCGACGCGGCTGACGAGGAAGCGCGCTTCGTTTCCGGTACGCTGCCGAACGGCCTCGCCTTCGCGGGCAATGGCGACATCCTCATCTCCAATTTCGGCACGGACCGTCTGGAATTGATGACGCGCGGCGGCGAGACCCGCGTGCTGGTCGACACCATCGACGGGCAGCCCATCGGCAAGGTCAATTTTGTGCTGCGCGACAGCCGCGACCGCGTCTGGATGACGATCTCGACGCGGACGCAGAACTGGATGCGGGCGATGAGCCCGACCATCCGCGACGGCTATATCGCCCTTTATGATGGCGGACGCCTGTGGATCGTCGCCGACGGCTTCGCCTTCACCAACGAGATCAGGCTCGATGCCCGCGAGGAGTGGCTCTATGTCGCCGAGACCTGCGCCTGCCGGGTGACGCGGCTGCGCGTCCAGCCCGATGGCAGCCTGACTGACCGCGAGACCTTTGGTCCCAGCGATCACGGCGCCTTCATCGACGGCATCGCCTTCGATGCTCACGGCAATCTCTGGGGCACCCATGTGATGGTCGACCGGATCTTTGCGATCACGCCCGACGGCGATCTGCGCATCCTGCTCGACGACGACCGCGGCAGCGAGGCCGGCAAGGCGCTGATGGCCGCCTTTGCCCGCGACGAAGTGACCTCCGAGCTGATGCTCGCCTGCGGCGGCACGATCGCACCCTGGTTCGCCAGCATCACCTTCGGCGGCCCCGATCTCGGGACGGCCTATGTCGGCAGTCTGCGGGCCTCGCGCATTCCGTATTTCCGCTCACCCGTCGCCGGGCTGCCCATGGCGCATTGGTAGTCGCCGCGACATCACGCACCGCATCGCAATCAAAAAAGGACCTGGGAGGGACCATGAAACGCTTCATCGCAGCATTGGCCGGCGTATCCGCGCTGTGCCTCGCCGGCGCGGCCCGCGCCGAGATTTCGGGGGGCTCCGTCAAGATCGGCGTGCTCACCGACATGTCCGGCGTCTACTCGGACATCACCGGCAAGGGCTCCATCGTCGCAACGCAGATGGCCGTCGATGACTGCATGAAGGCCGAATGCGCCGGCATGAAGATCGAGGTTGTCTCGGCCGACCATCAGAACAAGCCCGATATCGGCTCGACCATCGCACGCGAATGGATCGACCGGCAGGGTGTCGACGTCCTCGCCGACATGTCGAACGCCTCGCTGCAGCTCGCGATTCCGCCGCTGCTCAAGGACAAGAACCGGGTCGGCCTGTTCCCCGGCGGCACGGCGCGCCTCACCGGCGATGCCTGCCAGCCCGACCATGTCGTGCAGTGGATGTGGGACACCTACGTCCAGGTCGCCGGTGTCGCGAACTACCTGACCAAGCCCGGAACCAAATGGTTCCTCGTCACGGCCGACTATGCGCTGGGCCACCAGCTCGAGGCCGACGCGAAGACTCTGGTGACAGCCAAGGGCGGCACCTATGTCGGGTCGATCCGGCACGCCTTCCCTGCGGTGGATCTCTCGTCGCAGTTGCTGACCGCGCAGGGCTCAGGCGCGGATTTCATCGCGCTCGCCAACGCCGGAGGCGACACGGTCGCGGGCATCAAGACCGCCCGCGATTTCGGCATCGGGCAGGACAAGCAGAAGCTCGTCGCCTTCTTTCTCACCGCGATGGACGTCAAGAGCGTCGGCCTCGCCTCGGCGCAGGGCACCGTGCTGACCGAAGGCTTCTACTGGAACCTCGACGAGCGCACCCGCGCCTTTTCCGAGCGCTTCAAGGCCGCGCATGGCGCCGTGCCGTCGGCGATCCAGGCCGGCATCTATTCGTCGGTCCGGCACTATCTGAAGGCTGTCGCCGCCGCGAAGTCCGACGAGGCGAAGACCGTGATCGCCAAGATGCGCGAGCTGCCGATCGAGGACGACGTCGTGCGCAACGCCAAGCTGCGCGCGGACGGCCGCATGGTCCATGACTTCTACGTCTTCCGCGCCAAGCAGCCCTCGGAGTCGAAAAGCGAGTGGGATCTCTACGATGTCCTCGCGACCATTCCGGGCGACCAGGCGTTCCGGCCGTTGAGCGAAAGCGCCTGCCCGGCTCTCAAGCGCTGAAGCCGGAAAACAAGTTGCATCATGGAGTTACAGCCGAATTCGATCAGATTGATTCAACCTGATCGGATCCGGCTTTAGAACGACCGGCCGGCGTCGCCTTACCGCCGGCCGTCACGACGTTCTGCAGTTGGGGTTCCGGCGGAGGGCGGCTACCGGGCGTTGCGAGCCGCGACTTCGCCCGCCGCATCAGATCGAGAAGATAAAGCGCCGCCGGCGTCAACGGCAGATCGGCCCGGCGCACGACAACGAGCGCCGGCGCGGTCAGCTCCTCCACGATCTTGATCGTGGTCAGGGCTTGCCCGGTCATCTCGAAATCCTGCCACTGGCTCGGCACCATCGCCAGCAGGTCGCTATTGGCGAGGCATGTCAGCAAGGTGAGCGCGGACTGGCTACGCACCGCCAGATGCGGCGCCGGCAGCTCGTGGCCCGCGAAGAATGCGTTGATCTCGGCGCTGTCATCCGCCGTGATCGACGTCGTGACCCAGTCCTGTCCGACGAGGTCGCGCAACGACGTCGCGCCCGCGAGCGGATGCCCTGCCCGGCAGAGCACGACGCGGCGGTTCTGGAAGAGCACTTCGAGGCTGAGTTCAGGCACGGCCTGCGCCCCGCCCTCCGGGCCGATGTAGAAATCGACCGAGCCGTCCCGCAGTCGCGTTTCGAGGGTGGGATAGAAGCCCTCGATGATATGCAGCTTGATGTTCGGGTAGCGCGCCCGGAAGGGCCGCAGGCTCGACGGCAGCAGCGCGAGATGCGCAGCGATCGAAAGGCCGACCGTCACGGTGCCCGTGCCGGCTCCGCGCAGCTGCTCCATCTCCTCGCGCGTGCGGCGAATCTCCGACAGGATCGAGCGAGCACGGGCGATGAAGGCCTGGCCGAAGGGCGTGCAGACGACGCCGCGGGCGCGCCGCTCAAACAATGGCGCCCCCAATTCACGCTCGAGCATGGCGAGGCTGCGCGTCAGCGCGGGCTGCGCGATCCGCAAATGGCGGGAGGCCGCCCTGACACTGCCACGCTCGGCGAT
Organism: Bosea sp. NBC_00550; assembly: GCF_026020075.1. Classification (NCBI taxonomy): domain Bacteria; kingdom Pseudomonadati; phylum Pseudomonadota; class Alphaproteobacteria; order Hyphomicrobiales; family Alloboseaceae; genus Allobosea; species Allobosea sp. NBC_00550. The sequence goes on along the minus strand of NZ_CP102772.1, from coordinate 374,369 downwards.
CGCGACGACTTCCTCGAAGTGATGAAGCTTCATGATCCGGCCTCCCGCCGAGCGCACCGAAGCGATATCAAACTGCTATCGCTCCGGCATTATTGTCATCTATTCAGGTATATGCCCGTCCGCTAGCTCTGTTCCACCGAAAACGCAGGCGCCGCGCCCTCACGGGAAGAATGGCGCCGCAGGAGGAACGCAATGGACATCATCAAGCCCGCCTTCCATCACGTCACGTTCAAGACCAGCCGCCTCGCGGAGATGGTCGCTTGGTACGGCCGGGTGGTCGGCTCCACGCCGAATTTCCAGGATGCGAACAATGCCTGGACGACCAATGACGCAGCCAATCACCGCGTAGCCTTTCTGTCAGCGCCGGGTCTCGGCGACGATCCCGACAAGCGCAGCCATAACGGCATGCACCACAGCGCGTTCGAATATGAGAGCTTCGCCGACCTGATGTCGTCCTATGCCCGGCTGCGTGACGAGGGCATCCTGCCGGCCTTCTGCCTCGACCACGGCATGACGATCTCGATCTACTATCGCGATCCCGAGGGCAATTTCGTCGAGCTGCAATGCGACAGCTATGGCGACTGGGCGCAATCCAGCGAATGGATGCGAACGTCGCCGGATTTCAGGGAAAACCCGATCGGGACTTTCTTCGACCCCGAACGCGTCTACCAAGCCCATAAGGGCGGGGCCGGCTTCGAAGCGCTGCACACGGGCATGCGCAAGGGGGACTACGAACCGGCCGGTGCGCCGCCCGATCTCGGCCTGCCGATTTGACGGCAAGGCGGAGGTTCGTCAGCGATGACAGCCCGACTGAACCCTGAGGATCGCGCGGCGATCGAGGATCTGATCCAGCGCCATGCCTGGCTGATCGACCATGGCGAGTCGGATCGCATCGGCGAGCTGTTCACCACGGATGCCGCGCTCTATGGCGTCGGCCCCGACAAGGTCGGGCGCGCGGCCATCGCCGCCTGGGGCGCGGAGCGCGCGGCCATGCGCGAGAGGCGCTCGCGGCACGTCCAGAGCAACATCCTGATCGAGGCCGTTTCGCCCGACACCGCGCGCGGCTTCGTCGTGCTGACGCTCTATCGCCATGACGGCGCCGGGCCGGGCTCGGCCACGCCCTTCCTGATCTGCGAATACGCCGACCGCTACCGCAAGGAGCCGGATGGGGAATGGCGCTTCGCGGAGCGGCGCCTGTCCGTGCTGTTCGGCCAAGCCTGACATCGATCGGAGCCGGCTGGATAGCTGGCACCTGAGCTCAATCCGAAGGAGTGCCTTCAATGCGTCTCGCCACCATCTCCCGCAACGGCAAGGCCCGGCTGGCGGCCTATCGCGGCCAGGATCTCGTCGATCTCTCGGCGGTCGGCACCGGCCTGCCGGAAAGCATGCTCGCCTTCATCGAGGGCGGGCCTGCGGCACGGGCCGCCGTCGCCGCCGCGCTCGACAAGGCCCCGGCCTCTGCAGTGCTCGACCCGGAGCGGGCGACCTTCCTGCCGGTGTTGCCGCGTCCGGGCAAGATCATCTGCGTCGGCCTGAACTATGCCGATCATTCGGCGGAGAGCGGCTTCAAGCAGCCGGACTATCCGACGCTCTTCGGCCGCTTCTCGACGACGCTGATCGGTCATCGGGCGCCGATGATCCGGCCGAACCTCTCGGACCAGCTCGACTATGAGGGCGAGATCGCGGCGGTGATCGGCCGGCACGGCAAGCATGTGCCGAAGGCCGCCGCGCTCGATCTCGTCGCCGGCTACGCCGTCTTCAACGAAGGCTCGGTGCGCGAGTACCAGTTCAAGTCGCCGCAATGGACGGTCGGCAAGAATTTCGACGGCACCGGCGCCTTCGGCCCGGCGCTGGTCACTGCGGACGAACTGCCTCCGGGCGCGAAGGGGCTGAAGCTCGAAACCCGCCTCAACGGCCAGACCGTCCAAAGCGCCTCGACCGACACCATGGTCTTCGATGTCGCGAGCCTGATCGCGATCATCAGCGAGGCGATCACGCTGGAACCGGGCGATGTCATCGTCACCGGCACGCCTGCCGGCGTCGGCGGTGCGCGCAAGCCGCCGCTCTTCATGAAGCCCGGCGATGTCTGCGAGGTCGAGGTCGAGGGCATCGGCCTGCTGGTCAATCCCATTGCTCAGGAAGCAGCCGCACAGACCGCCGCGTGACCGGGCGGGCATCGTTGAGCAAGACGGAAGGGGACATGCGGTGAAGGACAGCGGCAACGAGATCGACGTGCTGATCGCCGGCGCCGGCCCTGTGGGGCTAGCCGCCGCCATCGAACTCGGCAGCCGCGGCGTGCGCTGCCTCGTGGTGGAGCGCAACGACCGGGTCGGCTACGCGCCGCGCGCAAAGACGACGAATGTCCGCACCCGCGAGCATCTGCGCCGCTGGGGCATCGCCGACAGGCTGCGCGAGGTCTCGCCGATCCCGCGCGACTATCCCTCCAACGTCGTCTTCGCCACGCGGATGACCGGGCCCAGGCTCGCGCGCTTCGAGAACGCGCTGAACGGCAGCCCGGCGCGCAACGACCTCTATTCGGAATCCGCCCAGTGGGTGCCGCAATATGTGCTGGAGGAGGTGCTGCGCGAGCATGCGGCCTCGCTGCCGGGCGTGAGCATCAGCTTCAGCACCGAACTCGCCTCCTTCAAGCAGGATGGCGGCGGCGTCACCAGTGAACTCAAGGACCTTTCGACGGGCAAGGTCGAGCAGGTCAGGAGCGCCTACCTCATCGGCGCCGACGGCGCGCGCAGCCTGGTGCGCGACGCCATCGGCGCGACGATGACCGGCGACAGGGCCTATTCGCGCAACTACAACATCATCTTCCGCGCTCCCGACCTCGCCAGCTGCCATGCGCACGGCGAGGCGATCATGTACTGGATGATCAACGAGGAGCTGCCCTCGCTGCTCGGGCCGATGGATGGGCAGGGCCTGTGGTTCTTCATGGTCACCAAGCTCGCCAACGACATCGATCCGGCGAGCGTCGACCCCGTCGCCCTGATCCGCCAGGGCACCGGCCTGCACGACCTCGAGATCGAGATCGTCGGCAAGGACCCCTGGGTCGCGCACAAGCTGGTTGCCGATCGTTACGAGGAGGGGCGCGTCTTCCTCGCTGGCGACGCCTGCCATCTCCACCCGCCCTTCGGCGGCTTCGGCATGAACATGGGCATCGGCGATGCGGTCGATCTCGGCTGGAAGCTCGCCGCCGCGCTCCAGGGCTGGGGCGGGCCTGAACTGCTGGCGAGCTACGAGGCGGAGCGGCGCCAGGTGCATGAACGCACCATCGCGGAAGCGGTGATCAATTACGGCGTGCTCGGCAATCAGCTCGTCCGGCCGGGGCTGGAAGATCCCGGGCCGCTCGGCGAGGCGACGCGCCGCGAGGTCGGCGAGATCATCGAGGCGACCAAGCTGCGCGAATTCAGGACGCTCGGCATCGTGCTGGGCTCGCGTTACGCGGATTCGCCGGTCATCGTACCGGATGGCAGCGAGCCGCCGCCGGAGCATTTCATGCTCTATGTGCCCTCGGCCCATCCCGGCTGCCTCGCGCCGCATCTGTGGCTGAACGACGGCTCGTCGCTCTACGACAATTTCGGCTCCGGCTTCACGCTGCTCGTCACGGCGGGCGAGACGCAGCAGGCGGCAGGCTTCGCAGCAGTGGCCGAGCACCTCGGAATCCCGCTGACGGTTCTCGCTCCGGGGGACCGGCGCTTGCCTGCGCGTTACGCTGCGCGGTTCGCGCTGATCCGGCCGGACCAGCACGTCGCCTGGCGCAGCGACGCCCTGCCGGCGGATGCGGCGGAACTGCTCGCACGCGTCACCGGGGCCATCGAAAAGGGAGCGGTCGCACCGGTATCTGCCACGGCCGCATAGAAGACCAACGACAAAACAATCGGGGAGGAAACGATGATACGAGGAATGGCGGGCGCCTTGCTGGGCGCCCTGTTCGGCCTGTCTCTCTCAGCGGCAGGTGCGCTCGCGCAGACCATCGAGCTCAAGGTCTCGCATTACCTGCCTCCCAACCACCAGCTTCACAAGAAGCTCGAAGAGTGGGGCGACGATCTTGCCAAGCGCTCGGGCGGGCGGCTCAAGCTGACGATCTTCCCCGCCGCGCAGATGGGGCCGATGCCACGGCAATACGATCTCGCCCGCACCGGCGTCGCCGATATCGCCTTCTTCCTGCACGGTGCGCTGCCGGGGCGCTTCCCGCTGACGGAGCTGACCCAGATCCCCTACATCTTCAATCGCGGTGAAGGCGCCGCCTCCAAGGCGATCAGCACTGCCGAAGCCTCCGCGATCGTGACCGGGATGGCCGCCGATCTCGCCGCCGAGCATGAAGGCACGAAGCTGCTCTATTTCATCGCGACGCCGACGGTGAGCCTGTTCTTCAACCGCGGGGCGGTGCGCGACCCTGCCGCGATGCGCGGCCTGCGCATCAGGCACAACGGGCCGATCGCGTCCGCGATGATCGAGGCCTGGGGCGGCAGCCCGGCGGCCGTCACGCCGGCAGAGCTTTCAGACGCGCTGGCCAAGGGCACCATCACCGGCATGCTGTTCAACTACGAGGCGGCAAAGTCCTTCCAGATGGCCGAGAGCATGAAGTCGGTCACGCCGGTGAAGGCGTCCGCCGGCACCTTCGCGCTGGTCATGAATGCCGAGCGCTACAAGTCCCTGCCGGAAGACCTGCGCAAGATCATCGACGAAACCACGGGGCCGGAGGCCGCGCGCAAGATCGGCGCGCTCTACGACGCGGCCGAGGATGACGGCGAGAAGTATCTGCGCGCCGCCAATGTCGAGATCGTCGATCTGACACCCGCCGAACGGGCCGCCTTCGAGGAGAAGACCAAGCCCATCGCCGCAGCCTTCCTGCCGAAGGCCGAGGCGAAGAACCCCAAGGCGCGCGACTTCTACGAGCGGCTGCGCGCAGCCGTGGGCAGGGCGCAATGACCGGCGGCGGCGCAGGCCATCGCTTCGATCCGGCGCGTCTTCTGACAGCTTGCGGAGCGATCGCGCTGGCCGTGATGCTGCTCTGGACGATGCTCGACATCGGCGGGCGGCTCGCCTTCAACCATCCGATCCACGGCACGCTCGATCTCGTCGAGGTCACGCTGGTTCTCGTCGCCTTCCTGGCGCTGCCGGATTGCTTCCGACGGGACGAGCAGATCAAGGTCGACATCTTCGACGCGGCGGCGGGGCCGCGTGGGCTCGCGATGCTGATCCTGATCGGCGAGATCGCGACGCTTGCCTTCCTCGGGCTGCTCGCCGCCACGCTCCTGCAGCCGCTCATGGACGCCTATCGCTTCGGCGACCAGAAGCCCGATCTGCCGGTGCCGATCTGGACGCTCCTGTTGACGATCGAAGTCGCCCTCATCGTTTCCATGATCGTCGTCCTGGGCCGCGTCATCACGCAGGTCAGGATGTTTCCGCGGGGCGAGAACAAGCCGAAAGCGGCCGCACTGCATCGCCAGGAGGAGGCCACGCCATGAGCACGACCACCATTGGCCTCCTCGGCATGGCGACGCTCGTCGGCATGATCCTGGCCCGCATTCCGGTCGCCGTGGCGCTCGGCCTCGTCGGCTTCGTCGGCTATGCCGCCATCGACGGCTTCGCCAAGGCCAGGCTCGTCTTCGGCGCGGTGCCGCTCGAATTATCTTCCGCTTATTCGCTCTCGGTGCTGCCGTTGTTCACGCTGATGGGCGCGCTCGCGACGATGGCCGGCCTATCCGGCGATCTGTTCCGCGCGAGCAACGGCATCTTCGCCGGCATCCGCGGCTCGCTCGCCATGGCGGCGGTCGGCGCCTCGGCGGCCTTCGGCGCCGTCTGCGGCTCGTCGCTGGCGACGGCGGCGACGATGAGCCGGATCTCGATTCCGCAGATGCTGAAGGCCGGATATTCGCCAGCGCTGGCGGCGGGTGTGGTCGCCGCCGGCGGCACGCTCGGCATCCTGATCCCGCCTTCGCTGATCCTGATGATCTACGGCATCATCGCCCAGCTCTCGATCATCAAGCTGTTTGCGGCAGCGCTGATCCCGGGTCTTCTGCCCACCGCCCTCTACCTCGCGACCGTGGCGCTCTGGGTCTGGCTGCGGCCCGGAGCGGCGCCGAAGTTGCCGGCGGAGAGCCGGGCCCAGACCTTCCGCCTGGTGCTGTCGATCTGGGACGTCGCGCTGCTTTTCGCGGTCACTTTCGGCGGCATCTATCTCGGCTGGTTCAGCCCGACCGAGGCGGCTGCGGTCGGCGCCTTCGGTGCCCTCCTGCTGGGGCTCCTGCGCGGCGGCTTCAAGCGCGGAGACGTCGCCACCGCCTTCACCGAGACGACGCGCATCACCGCCAATCTCGTCCTGATCGTGCTGGGATCGACGATCTTCTCCTATTTCGTCGTGCAGACCGGCATGGCCCAGTCCGTGGTCAGGAGCATCGATGCGGTCGGCCTGCCGCCGCTTGCGGTGATGCTGCTGCTCGTCGCCTTCTACGTCTTCCTCGGCTGCTTCCTCGAAGGGATCGGCATGGTGCTGGTGACGGTGCCGGTGCTGCTGCCGCTCGTGCTGTCGACGGGTTACGATCCGATCTGGTTCGGCGTGCTCCTGGTGATCGTCGTTGAGATCGGACTGATCCATCCGCCGGTCGGCATGAACCTCTTCGTCATCCGCACCCAGGCGCCCGAGATCAGCCTGGGGGCGATGTATCGCGGGGTGCTGCCCTTCCTGGTCGCGCCCTTCGTGCTGATCGCCATGCTGCTCGCCTGGCCGGACCTCGCGCTATGGCTGCCGCGCCATCTTGGAGGCATGTGAAGGCGGCGCGCGGTCGGCCCGTCAGGCCTTTGGAAGCTGGCGGGGCCGTCCGATCGAAGCTCAGGCCGCTTCGCGAATGAAGCGGCTGAGGAAGAGGCGGGTCCGCGGATGCTGTGGATTGGCCAGCACCTCTTCCGGGCGCCCCTGCTCCACCACGAGCCCGCCATCCATGAACACGACGCGATCGGCCGCCTCGCGCGCGAAGCCGATCTCATGGGTGACGACGATCATCGTCAGCCCCTGCACGGCCAGATCGCGCATCGTCGCCAGCACCTCGCCGACCAGTTCGGGATCGAGCGCCGAAGTCGGCTCGTCGAACAGCATCAGCCTCGGGCGGATGGCGAGCGCGCGAGCGATGGCGACGCGCTGCTGCTGGCCGCCGGACAGCTGGCGCGGATAGGCGTTGGCCTTCTCGGTCAGCCCGATGCGGCCCAGCAGTTCCATCGCGTAGTCGGTCGCGGCCTTGCGGCCGTGCCGGTGCACGCCGACCGGCGCCTCGATGATGTTCTCCAGCGCCGTCATGTGCGGATAGAGGTTGAACTGCTGGAAGACCATGCCGATCTGGCGGCGCTGCGCCGCGATCGCCCGGTTCGACAGCTTGATCAGCCGCTCGCCGGCGAGCCGGTAGCCGATCTGCTCGCCCGCGACCATGATCGAGCCGCGATCGATCGCTTCGAGATGGTTGATGCAGCGCAGGAAGGTCGACTTGCCCGAGCCCGAAGGCCCGAGGATCACGACGACCTCCCCGGATGCGACATCGAGATCGATGCCCTTCAGCACCTCGTTGGAGCCGAAGGATTTGTGGACGTTGCGGGCGCTGACCAGCGGCAGGCCCCCCGCTTCGGTGGCGTTGCGGGTCATGGTGTGGGCTCCGCGATGACGACGGGCGCCGCCTGGGTCGAGCCGCGCTCGCCGCGGGCGTAATAGCGCTCGATGAAGCCCTGGCCGACGTTCAGGACCGAGGTGATGGCGAGATACCAGATCACCGCGACCATCAGCATCGGGATGACCTCGAAGGTGCGGTTGTAGACGGCTTGCACCGAATAAAGCAGGTCGGCCATGGCGATGACGCTGACCAGCGAGGTCGCCTTGATCATGCTGATGAGCTGGTTGCCGGTGGGCGGCACGATCGAGCGCATCGCCTGGGGAATGATGACCCGGCGCAGTGCCCGCGAGCGCGTCATGCCGAAGGCATCGGTCGCTTCGACCTGCCCCTTGTCGACCGAGAGCAGCCCGCCCCGTATGATCTCGGCCATATAGGCCGCCTCGTTCAGCGAGAGGCCGGCGATGGCCGCCGTCATCGGCGTGATCAGGTCGTTGGTGTGCCAGCTGACCAGCGTCGGGCCGAAGGGGATGGAGATCGAGATTTCGGGAAAGAGCGTCGAGAGATTGTACCAGAAGATGAGCTGCACCAGCAGCGGCGTGCCGCGGAAGAACCAGATGTAGAGGCCGGCGAGGCCGCTCAGCAGCCGGTCGTCCGAGAGCCGGGCGACCGCGAGCAGCAGCCCGATGGCGACGCCGATCACCATCGCGACGACCGTCAGCCCGAGCGTGACGTAGAGCCCGCGCAGGATCGACTCGGCGGTGAACCACTGGGCCACGACCGGCCAACCGAAATTCGGGTTCCAGGCGACGATCCAGGCGAAATTGGCTGCGACGACGAGCACGAATGCCCAGATCAGCCAGCGACCCCATTCGACCGGGCGGTGGGCGGTGGCGACGTCGCGCAACGTCGCCTGCCGATCGCCCGCCATGTCAGCTGCGGTGCTCATCGTTCGGCCGCCGCTCAGTTCGTCGACCGGTTGATGCCGGGCTCGTCGATCATGTTGTTCTCGAGCCCCCATTTCTTGAAGATCGCGGCATAGGTGCCGTTCGCCTTCAGCGCCTTGATGCCGTCGAGCAGGGCGGCACCGAGCGGCGAGCCCTTGGGCACAACGGCGCCCTGGAACAGGTCCTGGAAGCCGTTCGCCTTGCCGATCGCGGCGAGTTCGAGATCGCCCTTCGCCTGCTGGACGAAATAGCTGAGCGGCGCCTGCGACGAGAAGAACGCGTCGGACCGGCGCGAGCGCACGGACAGGATCGATGTCGGCTGGTCGGTGAAGGACATCACCTCGAGCGCCGGCTTGCCCTCGGCCGCGCATTTCTCGGCCTGCGCCTTGATGACCTTCTCGGCCGAACCGGCGGACATCACCGCGATCTTCTTGCCGCAGCTATCCTCGAGGCTGGTGATGCCCTTCGGATTGCCCTTCTGCACCGCGAAGATCACGAATTCGCGGACGTAGTCGACGAAGTCGTTCGCCTCCTGGCGCGTCTTGAAATCGCCGATCGGCCCCATCGCGAACTGGAAGCGCCCGGCCGCGATGCCGCTCAGCGCCGAGGCGAGGCCGTTGACCGTCGCATGCTCGATCTTGACGCCGAACAGCTCGCCCAGCGCATCGGCCAGATCGGCGCTGGCGCCGATCATCTTGTTGGTGTCCGTGACGATCTCGTAGGGCGGGAAGGAGCCGTTGTTGACCGAGATCATCTTGCCAGCGCTGCGGATGGTTTCCGGCAGCTTGGCGCGCAGGCTCTCGTCGACCTTCTGCTTCGGGATCTGAATGGATTGGTCCTGCGCCTGGGCCGCCCCCTGCATGAGCGCTACTGAGAGCGCGACGGCACCGGCCAATTTCACGATCGTCTTCATGGCGACATTCCCCTTCGTCGTTATGTCTTTGATCAGATGGCGCCGCTCAGGCGACGCGCGCAGGCTCCGCCAATTCACCGGCGGCTGGGAACAGCGTCTCCGGCGTCAGATCGGTCTCCGCGAGCTCCTGGATCCGCAGCTGATCGAGAAACGCGGCAATCATCACCCGGTTCGGGCCGAGACCGCTAGCGTTCCAATCCGCCGGGAGATCATGTCCGCTGCGCACCAGTTCGTCGATCAGCCAGGGCGTGGTGTCGGCGTAACGGCGGCGCTTCTCCAACCAGACACGCTGGCTCTCGTCGAGCAGATCGCTGAGCGCCTGCGGCAGCCAGGGATCGCGCGCTACGATCTCGGGCTTGAGCCCGATGATGTGCATGCCCGGCACGTAACCGACCTTGTCGAAATACCCCTTCTCAGCCGCGCGGATATCAGGCAGCAGCGCGCGGAACGGCGAGCCGGGCGAGAAGAAGCCCTTGGGCATGAACGGCATCAGGACGGCGTCGATCTCGCCTGCCGTGAGCAAGTCGAGCAGGGGCGGCTGGCCCGGCAGCGGCTCGATCCGGCCGGGCCGCGCATAGCGCCCGACACGGTCGGTGATCGGGTGGTCCGCGCCAAGGCGGCTGACCGCCCAGAAGGCGTCCTCGATGCCGACGCCGGATTCGGCCAAGGCGGCCCGCGTCCAGGTGTTGCCGGAATCCTGCCAGCCGGCGATGCCGATGCGTTTGCCGCGCAAATCCTCGAAACGCTTCAGCGGGCTCGCCGCCGTGGTGACCACGCAGCGATGCCGGAAACCGCGCATGATGAAGTTCGGAATGCCGAAGACGCCGGTCTCGCCGCGTGCCTTGCCCGTGGTGTAGCGGCTGAACGAGATTTCCGAGGCATCGAAGCGCGGATCGCTGGCGAAATCGTCCGGCAGGGCTGCCAGCCGCTCGATCTTCAGTTCGAATTTTTCGGGGACGAGATCGCCAAGCAACAGCGGCGTGATGAAGTCCCAGTCGCGCAGGGCCAGCCGGATAACAGGTTTCAACACACACCTCGTTCCAAGCCTTGAATATGGCGAGATTAAATGTTCACTTTACCTGATCAATCGATATTACGTTCCTGAACATTCTTTTCTGAATCTGATGAACAGCGAAACCGACGCAACCTGGTTGGCAAGCCGCCTGGCGCAACGCACAGCACGCGGGCTCGCGCTGGAGGTCAGCGGCCTGATCCGCTCGGGCGCCCTGCCCGTGGGCCTGCGGCTGCCGACCGTGCGTGACCTTGCCTTCCGGCTCGGCGTCAGCCCCGGCACGATCTCCGAGGCCTGGAGCGAGCTGAAGCGGCAGAAGATCGTCTCGGGCCGTGGCCGCGGCGGTGCCTGGGTCAGCGGCGACAGTGCCACTCCGCGCCCTTCCCGCATGGGCAGCGTCGCGCATTTCGCGCCTGATGTGCTCGACCTCTCATTCGCCATTCCCGATGCCGGCCTGCTGCCGCCGCTGCGCGAGGCGCTGGCGCATGCGGCCGGGGCCGAGAACCTGAACAGCTACGAGCGCACGCCGATCCTGCCCGCGCTGCGGGGCGCGGTCCTGCCGCAATGGCCCTATGCCCCCGACGCCTTCCTCGCCACCAATGGCGGCTACAACGCGGTCTACTCGGTTCTCCATGCGACCGTGCTGCCGGGGGCTTGCGTGGCGATCGAAGACCCCACCGCGATGCGGCTCCTCGACATCATCGAGGATCTCGGCGCGGAAATCCTGCCGATCGGCTGCGATGCGGAAGGCCCCCTGCCCGATCAGCTGGCCGCGGCGCTGGCGCGGCGTCCTGCCGCCTTCATCTTCCAGCCGCGCACGCATTCCGTGACCGGCCGGCATGTCAGCGCCGGGCGCCTGCAGGAACTGGCCGCGGTGCTGGCCGGCAGCGAAACCCTGGTGATCGAGGATGATGGCGTCGGCGATGTTTCGGTTCGCCCGCCGATCAGCTTGGGAACGACCATGCCGGAGCGGGTCGTCCATATCCGCTCGTTCTCGAAGTCGCTCGGGCCCGATCTCAGGATCGCCGTGCTGTCGGCGCCAACCAACATCATCCGGCAGATCCAGTCCTATCGCAGCTTCTCGTCGGGCTGGACGAGCCGGCTGCTGCAGGCCGCGACCGCCTGGCTGATCGAGGATGCGGCGACGGCGCAACACGTCGCCAAAGCCCGCGCGATCTATGCCGAGCGTCGGCGGACATTGCTGGCCGGCCTGGCGGAGCATGGCGTCGCCATGCCGGAGACCGATGGGCTCTGCATCTGGATCCCCGTCGAATCCGAGCAATACGCGCTGGTGACTCTGGCTGCCCATGGCATCGCCGTCCTGCCGGGCAGCAAATGCTCGCTGCGGCCGACCGAGCATGTCCGGCTGGCCACGGCGATTTTGGCTGATGGGCATGAGCGGGTCGCGGCCGCTGTGGCGCGCGCTGCGCGCCGCAGCGATTGAGGCCGGCCGGCGCAAGCCAACCGACCCTACACCCCAACTGGCTCAGGCGCCGGGCTTGGTCCCGTCAGTCGCGATATGCCGGATCGCGATGCGGTCGAACCGGGGCTCGGTCTCGCCCTGCTGATGGGTCTCGATCTCGCCATCGCGCACGCTGAAGCGGAGCACGGCCCCGCCGGCCCCACGCCAGTCACTGGTCTCGCCGTCATCCTCGTAGAGTTCGCCGCTGGCGCCCTCGACGACACCGCAGACGAGGATCTCGCGGAGATCGTCGATGCCCTCGGGATTGCCGAGCGGGATCAGGGCCCCGGCCCGGGCGAAGACCGGCAGGCGGCCGAGCGGGGCCGCGACCGTCACGACCGCGCCGCCCGCGAAATGCTTGCCGGTATGCCAGTCGTACCAGCCGCCATCATGGACCGGCAGGTAGACGCTGCGCTCGCGGGCGCCTTCCTCCAGCACCGGCGCGACCAGCACATCCGGGCCGAGCATGAAGGCATCGTCGGTCTTCACGGCCGTCGCATCCTGCGGGAAGTCCCAGAGCAGCGGGCGGATCGCCGGCGTGCCATCGCGGCTCGCCCGCCACATCAGCGTGTAGAGATAGGGCATCAGCCGATAGCGCAGCGAGATGGCCTCGCGCACCTGCGGCACCATCTCCGGGTACATCCAGGGCAGGTTGACGACGCCGTCATCGTTCCAGGAGTTCATGACCATGCGCGGCCATAAGGAGCAGAACTCGTTGAAGCGCACGAAGAGCTCGGGGCCGGGCGTCGGGCCGTGGAAGCCGCCGACATCGTGGCCGATGCTGAATAGGCCCGACAGGCTCATGTTGAGCCCCTGAGTTAGATTGTAGCGCAGCGTCTTCCAGGCGGTCTCGTTGTCGCCCGACCAGGTCTGGGCGTAGCGCGAGATGCCGGCGCAGCCGCCACGCGTGATCGCATATTGCCGCTTGCCGGGCTGGCGCTCGGCCTGCGCCTCGTAGGAGAGCTTGGTCATCAATAGCGGCTGCGCCGGGCGCGCCAGCGCCTGCCGGAAGGGGCGGCCGTCGCCGTCGCAGACGGCGTCCTCGTCCCAGATCTCGTATTCGTTGTTGTCGTTCCAGACCGTGGTGAAGCCGTAATCGAGCAGCGCCGTCTCTATGCCGTTCCGCCACCAGGCTCGGCCCTTGGGGCTGGTGTAGTCGAGGTGGAAGCCCAGCCCGTCCCAGAACTGTGCGACGGCCGGCTCACCGGTCTTGCCGTCCTTCACGAGGAAGCCGTCGTCCAAAGCCTCCTGCAGGCGGGGGTGGTCGTCGAGCAGGCAGGGCTTGAGATTGGCGACGGTGAAGATGCCGACATCGTTCAGGCGCTGCATCGTCGCCTTCGGATCAGGGAACTTCTGCCGGTTCCAGTTGAAGGCGTAGCGGCGATGGCCGATCTGGGTATAGCCCGAACCGAAGTGGAAGCTGTCGCAGGGGATGCGATGCGCCTCCAGCTTGCCGATGAAGTCGCTGATGCGGGCATCGGCGTCGGGTGCGTCGGCGATCGCCATCGAAGTCACACCGAAGCCGAAGGACCAGAGCGGCGCGAAGGCCTGCCCGCCGGTCAGCCAGGAGAAGCGCCTGACCACGTCCGGCACGGTCGGGCCGGCCATCACGTAATAGTCGAGGTCGCCATCGTCGCCTTTCCAGGAGCGGAACAGGCCGTGGTAATTGTCGAGCGTGCAGCCGAGATCGACGCTGCCGGTCGAGAGGTTGTCGTAGAAGATGCCGTGCGCGCCGACCGGCCCGTCGACGATGAAGAAAGGCAGCATCTTGTAGAGCGGGTCCGACAGCTCCGCGTCGAAGCCGCAGGGATCGACCGCATCAATGGCGAAACGGCGACCGGTGCGATCGAGCGGGCCGGCCTTGTCACCGAGGCCGTAATGTCGCTCCGCATAATCGCGCGCCATGAAATGTGCGAGCGCGCCGGTGCGCGGCGAAACCAGATAGGCCTGCGTCGTCCGGTCCTGCAGGAAAGGCTTGTCCTCGCCGTCACGACGCCAGGCGATGCCGAAGGGCGCAAGCGTGACCTCGGCCGTCAGCCCGCCGGCCGAGAGAACCACCCAGCCCTCGCCGGTGCTGACCTTGGCGCTCGGGCAAGTGAAACCGGAGAGATCGTCGCGCGGACGGCCCTCATAGGCCGGCTCCAGCCCGCCGGGCGCGATCGACCAGCCACGGTCGAGCCGGTAGCCGTCCTGCGGCTTCAGGGTGACACGGCCGATATCGCCTTCGAGGATGCGGACGGCGAGCGTGTGGCCGAGCCCGACATCGAACAGGGCGGCTTCGCCATCGCGGCCGAGATAGCGGCCTTGCGTGAGGGCTTTCATGGAATGGTCTCCGAATACCTTGATCTCACCCGCGCCGTCATTCCGGGGCTTCGCATAGCGAAGAGCCCGGAACCCAGAACCGACATCGGCGCCGCAACTGTCGATCGGTCCGATCCTCTCCCGAGAGGGATCGGTTCTGGGTTCCGGGCTCAGGCCTTCGGCCTGCCCCGGAATGACGGAGCAAATCTTCAAACCCTGACCGCTTTTCCCGCCTCGTCGAACAGGTGCAGCTTCTGCTGAGGGAAGGCGAGCGGGACCGTATGGCCGCGCTCGTGCTCGCTCTGGCCGTCGAGCTTGAGCGTGATCTGGGGAAGGCCGGCAGCCAAGCCATAGAGATAGCTCTCGCCGCCAAGCCGCTCGACGAGCTCGATGGCGAGCGGCAGGCCCTGCCCTTCCGGCGCCAGCGCGAGATGCTCGGGCCTGATGCCGGCCGTCACGGCTGCGCCGGCGGCAAGGCCGCCGGTCGCGCAGGCGATCTCATATCCATTCCCTTGGCCGTCCTCGCCGAGCGCGACCCTGCCGGCCGCGGTCACGCGGCCCGGCAGCAGGTTCATGCGCGGCGAGCCGATGAAGCCGGCGACGAAGAGATTGTCGGGCCGGTTGTAAAGTTCGAGCGGCGTGCCGACCTGCTCGATCCTGCCGCCATGGAGCACGACGATGCGATTGGCGAGCGTCATCGCCTCGACCTGGTCGTGAGTGACGTAGATCATCGTGCCGCCGATCTCGGCGTGGAGGCCGGCGAGTTCCTTGCGGGTGGCGACGCGGAGTTCCGCGTCGAGATTTGAGAGCGGCTCGTCGAAGAGGAAGATCTTCGGATCGCGCACGATGGCGCGGCCGATGGCGACGCGCTGGCGCTGGCCGCCGGAAAGCGCCCTGGGCTTGCGCTCGAGATAGTCGGTGAGGCGCAGCATCGCGGCAGCGCGCCTGACCCGCTTGTCGATCTCGTCGCGCTTGAAGCCCATATTCTCCAGCGCGAAGGCCATGTTCGCGAAGACGCTCATATGCGGATAGAGCGCATAGGACTGGAACACCATCGCAAGGCCGCGCTCGGACGCCGGCAGACCGGTGACGTCGGCGCCGTCGATCGCGATCGTGCCGCCGGTAATCTCCTCCAGCCCCGCGATCGAGCGCAGCAGCGTCGATTTTCCGCAGCCGGAGGGGCCTACGAAGACGACGAACTCGCCGTCGGCGACGTCGAGGTCGATGCCGTGCAGCACCGTCGTCGCGCCATACGCCTTGCGGACGCCGGAGAGGCTCAGTCCCGCCATTATTTCATTCCCGTATTGGCGATGCCGGTGGTGATGAAGCGCTGCAGGAAGACGAAGACGAGCGCGACCGGCAGCAGCGTCATCACGGTCATCGCCAGCAGGTAGTGCCACTGCGTCTGCAATTCGCCCTGGAAGGCGTTGAGGCCGATCTGCAGCGTGTAGGACTCGGTCTTGGTCAGCACCGCGAGCGGCCAAAGGAACTCGTTCCAGCGCCACATGATCGAGAAGATCGCGAGCACGGCGAGTGCCGGCATGGCGAGCGGCATGACGATGCGCCAGTAGATCTGCCACTCCGAGGCCTTGTCAATGCGGGCAGCCTCGATCAGGTCGCGCGGCAAGGTGAGCATGTACTGGCGCAGCAGGAAGACGCCGGTCGGCGTCGCCGCGCCGGGCAGGATCACGGCCCAGAGCGAATTGACGAGGCCGAGCTTGGTGACGACGAGATAGACCGGCACGAGGATGATGGTGATCGGGATCATCAGCGTGCCCACCACCATCAGCATCACCGCCGTCTTCCCGCGGAATTCGTAGATCGAGAGCGCAAAAGCCGCCATCGAGTTGATGATCAGCGTGATGATCGTCGCGACGACCGTGACGAAGACCGAGTTCCACAGGAAGCGCGTGAAGGCGAAGCGCTCCAGCGGCTCGGTGTAGTTCTCCGTGGCGAGCTTGAATTCGCGCACCGGAGTGCGCTTGTCGATCGGCACGCGGATCGTCTCGCCCGGGTTGGCCGGGTCGACCATCTGCGCCTGAATGCCGATGCGGCGCACCTGCGCCAGCACGCGCTTGCTGCCATCGGGCATCTCGACCTCGAAGAGCGGCAGCCTCTGAGTCTGGCCGGGCACCACGACCTCCTTCTGCGACATCGGCAGCAGCGAGGGCGGGAATTCGAGGAGGCCGGCCTGCGTCTTGAACGAGGACATGCCGAGCCAGAGCACGGGGCCGAACATCAGCACGACGCCGAAAGCGAGGTAGGCATAGGCCGCGATATCGGTCCAATGCCAGCGGCCCGGCTTGCGGCGGGCGGTGGCCAAGCGGGTCACAAGACTCATGCGGCCCCCTTGCGGCGGCTTGCCGCGAGCTGGGCCAGCGTCAGCGCGAAGAGCACGACGCCGAGCACGACGGAGGCCGCCGCCGCCAGGCCGAAATTCTGTGCCTGATTGGCGAAGGCCGTCTCGTAGATGTAATGCACCACCATCAGCGTCGCGGTGCCCGGCCCGCCGCCGGTCAGCACGAAGACCTCGTCGAAGGTCTGCACGCCGCGGATCAGCGCCAGCACGATGACGACGATCATGTTGGGCCAGAGCAGCGGCAAGGTGATGCGCCAGAACATGCGCCAGCGCGGCGTCGCATCCATCTCTGCCGCCTCGTAGAGATCGGCCGGGATGGCCTGCAGGCCGGCAAGCAGTATCAGCGTGTAGAAGCCCATATGGGCCCAGATCGAGACGAAGACGATCCAGAACATCGCCCAACTGGGATCGACCAGGAAGAGGATGCGCTCGCCGCCGAGCGAGGTGATGCCGGCGTTGAGCAGCCCGTCGCGCTGCAGAATCCATTTCCAGGTCAGCGCGACCACCACCGGCGAGAGCAGAACGGGAAAGAAGTAGACCGCCCGGAAGAAGCCGCGCGCCCGGATCTTCATGTTCAGCACCACCGCCGTCAGCAGCGAGAACAGAACCATCGCGGTGACCTGGAAGGCGGTGAAGCGGGCGGTGTTGTAGACGCCGCGCCAGAAATGATCCTCGCGGCAGGAGCTGGGGTCGAGGAAGGAGCCGCAGTCGAAGAGATAGGCGTATTGCTGCGCCCCGACGAAAGGGCGCTCGGAGGGGAAGAGCCCCGCCCCGCCCGTCACCGAGAAGATGAAGTTGATGACGAGCGGCAGGAAGACGAAGAGCGAGAAGAAGGCGAGGTTCGGAAGGAGGAAGACATAGGCCATCCGCCGCTCGCCGATCCCGCGCTGGAGCGCGCGCATCGGCCAGTCGACGAAGCGCATCAGCAGTGCGAGCGGCGCGGCAAAGATGCCGGCGGCGCCCGCGCCACCCTGGCGCGGGTTCGGATCGGCGGAGGCCATCCGTCTTACTTCTTGCGCTCGGCGATCTGCTGGGTGATGTCGGATTCGATCCGCTTGAAGGCGTCGTCCAGGCTGCCTTCACCCGAGATCGCCTGGCCGAGACGGCTGATCACCGCGTTGAAGATGACGCGGTTGTTGACGTAGCCCTGCAGCTTGTAGGCGACCGGCGAAAGCTGCGCGACCTGATCCGAGAAGACCTTCAGCGCGGCCTTGGCCTGCGGCTTGGCATCCTTGTAGTCGAGGCCCTTGGCCGCGATGCCGAGATGGCCGGGAACGAAGAGCGAGCGGGCGTAGAACTCGCTCAGCACCGGCTCGCTCGCCAGATAATCCATCACCTTGGCGACCGCTTCCGGACTCTTCGTCGTCTTGATCGCGACGAGGCCGGCGCCGCCCGGCATGCCCGAGCAGTTCGCCGCGCCGCAGGGCGAGGGAACCGCGACCCAGTCGAAGGCGTCGCCGACCGTCTTGTCGAACTGGGCGATCTGCCAGGAGCCGGAGTGGTACATCACCACCTGGGCGTTCTTGAACTCGTCATTGGCGCCGCGATAGGCCGTGCCGGAGACCGAGCCCCAAAGCTCCTTCTTCATCACGCCGTTATTGTGCCAGTCATAAACCAGCTTGGCGGCACGCTTGAAGCCGTCGTCGATCACGGCCGGCTCGCCCTTGTCGTCGAAGACCTTGGCGCCTTCCGAAACCGCGATCGAGAAGAAGCGGTGGCCCGAGCGGTCCATCGCCAGCGGGAACGGCGCCTGCACCTTGGCGGCGACATCCTTCACCGCCTTGCCCCAGTCCTCCCAGGTCGCCTTGGCGCCGGGCATGGCGATGCCGGCCTGCTCGAACAGCGTCTTGTTGACGAAGGGGCCGGTGACGGTGAGCTGCGTCATGAAGCCGGTGATCGCGCTGGAATCGCCTTCGGGGCGCATCCAGGGCAGGAACGGCCCGAAATTCTTCTCCCAGTAGGAGGCGTCCTTCAGATAGGGGCGCATGTCGAGCGCATAGCGGGCGATGCCGCCGAGATCGACGACGCGGGCGATGTCCGGCCCCTGCCCCGAGGCGAGCTGGACCGGAAGGTTCTCGGTGATCGCCTTGTAGGGCACCTGGTCGAGGACGACCTTGATGTCCTTGTTCTCAGCCTCGAAGCGCTTCAGCAGATCGGAGACGACCTCGCCCTCGTTGCCGTCGGAATACCAGGCAATGCGCACCGTGGTCTGGGCGAAGGCCCCGCTGCCGGCGACGAGGCCGACCGTCAGCGCGAGCGCGGAAATCCAATGCTTCCTCTGCATCTGCGTTCCATCCCTGAATGATCGCGACGCCTCAACGAGCGTCTTGACAACCACTAAGGCAAACGTTTGCCTTGCTTGTCAACGGGCGAAGCGCACACCATTGCTGCGCTCATTGGCCGATGCCACCTGCCAGTGAAAACCACCGCGCGCATGGACTGGGGAGGATAATGACGGCGAAGGCCGCAAGACCGCAGCAGGCAAGACCGGGGCAAGGCGGGATTTCGCTCGCCACCGTCGCGCGCGACACCGGCGTCTCGGTCGCGACGGTTTCCCGTATCGTCAACGGCAAGAGCGGCCGGGCCTCGGCCGACACCATCGTTCGCGTCGAGGAAGCGATCGCGCGGCTGGGCTATCGACCCAACCCGGTCGGGCGTGCACTCAAGCGCCGGGCCAGCCGCGTCGTGGCTATGCTGGCGCCCAATCTCGACAACCCCGCCATGGCCGCGATCGCGGTCTCGACGGAGGCCGCACTGCGCGATGCCGGCTTCGTCATGATCCTCTGCGACACGCATGATCGCGCCGATCTGCAGGATGACTACCTGCGGGCGATGCGCGACCAGTTCGTCGCGGGCTACGTCATGGTCAGTGCGGTGCGCAGCCCGGGCCTCTCCGATGCGCTGAAGCGCGGCGACCCGATGGTCTTCGTCGCGCGCCGCAACCCGCTCGGCGGCGGGGCCTATGTCGGCATCGACAACCGCGCCGCCGGCGCGGATGCCGCCGATTACCTGCTGGCGCGGGGCATCGAGAGCACGGCCGTGCTGATGGCCGCCGAAAACGCGTCCAGCACCGCAGAGCGGGCGGCCGGCTTCATCGACAGGCTCCTGGCGCGCGGCTTTGCCGCCGACCGGATTCGCCGGGCGAGCGCGCCCGGGCTGTCGCATATCGAGATCGGCTATGCCGCCGCAAAGAACATGGTGGAGGAAGGCGGCTGGCCTGACAGCGCGCTGTGCGTCAGCGACATGATCGCCTATGGCGCCTATCGACTGGCAGCCGAAAGCAGCGTCGCCATTCCCGAACGCTGCGCGCTGATCGGGATCGACGGGAATGCGATCAATCGCTGGATCGCACCCTGGCTGACGTCGATCCGAATTCCCTATGAGCACTTCGGCCAATATGTCGTGGCGCAGCTAAGGTCATTGTGGAGCGGCGCGCCGACGCAGGAGGTCAACGTGCCCCATGATCCGCCGCTCGTGATCGAAAGCGCCGGCGTCTAATACTCGGCTCGCCGTGCACTCACGGCAGCGGGCGGAGCGCGACCAGCGGCTCTTCCGCCGTCCCGCCCAGGATCAGCGTCGCGAAGGGCACCTCTCGCGTCGACCCACCATCAGCCAGCACGACCATGCCGATGTTGCGGCCATCGAAACGCATATCCTTGACCCGCACCCCATCCCGCTGCCCGCGCACTTTCGCTCCGACGATCTTGCCGATGCGCCAGTGCTGACCGCCGGATGCCGATCCCGCCGAGGGGTCCGCAGCGGCTTCGCTTCGGTCGGAGGCGCCGCCGGCTGCGGCCTGGTTTGTCTGGGCTGCCGGCGTCATGTCACGTCCGTATTCTTGATTGAGCGACGGTCCGGCGCCTGGAGCGGGAGACGGGGCCGCGGCCACGGCAGGGTCAGCCCTGGATGGTGTCGCTCCCGAACCCGTTCCCTGCTGCGGCGCCATGCCGGTCGAGCCCGAACCGGTCTCAGCCTTTTCGGCAGCCTCGGATGTCTTGCCGGCGGCACGGCTTTGCTCCGCTTCCTGCGCAGTATCCAGCGACGGGCGGGTCGCCGGCTGCTGATCCGGGCGCGGCTGCTCGGGCCTGCCGGAAGCAGGCGGTGTGCTCGGTGAAACCGGAATCAGGCTGCTCGCCGTTTGCCCCGCCTGCTGATTCGCGCCTGAGACTGGCGGCGCACCGGGCGGTGCCGGCCGCGGCGCCTCGGGATGGTATTCGCGCAGCTTCTCCAGAACAGCTTCCCTGTCGCCGAGCTGGATCGCTCCGTCGCGCGGCGGCGGCACCTCGCCCAAATCGACCACGTTCAGCTTCTGCCCCAGCCCGAGAACCCCGCCCCGGCCGACGATGATCTGCGCCAATCGGCCATCCGAGGTCACGATCACGTCATGCAGCGTGCCGATCTCGGCCTTACCGGCCAAGATCTTGAAGTCCTTGATCTCGGTGAAGGAGACCGAGGGTGCTTGAGCCCATGCTGACGGAGCGACAGCTATCGAAGCGCTTCCAAGAATCGCGAGATATTTCAGCATGATGGCCTCCTCATCGGGCGACGACCGCCTCGCACGGAGGACTCGACGGGAACGCACCGCCAGCCGCGCTGTTCCGACGGCGGAGGCGTACTCCCAAAGTCTAGCGCCGCGACACTTTGCCCAATGAAGCGGCAGCTTGACGGCCTTCCGACAGGGTTTCACTATTCTAAACAGGAACAAGGCGTTCTTGTTCGCCTGGGAGGTTGAGATGCTGCATGAGCTCTCGCGCCGCCAGTTTCTGAAAGCCGCAGGTGCGGGTCTGGGCGGCTCTGCCGTCGCCGCGCTCGGGTTTGGTGGTGCCGAGGAGGCACTCGCCCAGGCCGTGCGGCCCTTCAAGCTGGCGCGCACCACGGAAACACGAAACACCTGTCCGTACTGCTCCGTCGCCTGCGGCGTGATCATGTACAGCCTGGGCGACAAGTCCAAGAACGCCCACCCGGCGGTCATCCATATCGAAGGCGACCCGGACCACCCCACCAATCGCGGCACGCTCTGCCCGAAGGGTTCCGCCCTCCTCGATTTCGTCCATTCCGAGACGCGCACCAAGTTCCCGCAATATCGCGGCCCCGGCGAGCGCCAATTCCGGCAGGTCAGCTGGGGCGAGGCGCTCGACCGCATCGCGCGGCTGATGAAGGACGACCGCGACAAGAACTTCATCGCCACCAACCAGGACGGCGTGACCGTCAACCG
Source organism: Bosea sp. NBC_00550 (assembly GCF_026020075.1). Taxonomy (NCBI): domain Bacteria; kingdom Pseudomonadati; phylum Pseudomonadota; class Alphaproteobacteria; order Hyphomicrobiales; family Alloboseaceae; genus Allobosea; species Allobosea sp. NBC_00550. The sequence continues at coordinate 352,553 of NZ_CP102772.1, read as the reverse complement.
TTGGCTGTCCACCGGTTTCCTGGCGGCGTCGGCGACAACCAACGAAACGGCCTTCCTGACCTACAAGGTCGTGCGAAGTCTCGGGGTCCTGGCGTTCGACAACCAGGCGCGCGTTTGACACGGACCGACGGTGGCCAGTCTGGCCCCAACATTCGGTCGCGGTGCGATGACGAACTCCTGGACGGACATCAAGAACACCGACCTCGTCATTATCATGGGCGGCAATGCCGCCGAGGCGCATCCGTGCGGGTTCAAATGGGTCACTGAGGCGAAAGCCCAGCGTGGCGCCAATCTGATCGTCGTCGACCCGCGCTTCACGCGCTCGGCCTCGGTCGCGGATTTCTACGCGCCGATCCGGCAAGGCACCGACATCGCCTTCCTGCTCGGGGCGATGAAGTACTGCATCGACAACGACAAGATCCAGCATGATTACGTGCGCGCCTTCACCAACGCGCCCTATATCGTGAAGGAGGGCTTCGGTTATCAGGACGGGCTGTTCACCGGCTATGACGAGGCCAAGCGCGACTATGATCGCTCGAGCTGGGAATACGAGCTCGGGCCGGACGGCTATGTCCAGATCGACGAGACGCTCCAGCACCCGCGCTCGGTGTACCAGCTGCTGAAGAAGCACATCTCGGTGTATACGCCGGAGATGGTGGAACGCATCTGCGGCACGCCAAAGGACAAGTTCCTGGCGATCTGCAAGATGATCGCGGAATGCTCCGCGCGCGACAAGACGATGACGTCGATGTACGCGCTCGGCTGGACGCAGCACTCCAAGGGCTCGCAGAACATCCGCTCGATGGCGATGCTGCAGCTCCTGCTCGGCAATATCGGCGTGCGCGGCGGCGGCATGAACGCCCTGCGCGGGCACTCCAACATCCAGGGACTGACCGATATCGGCCTGATGTCGAATCTCGTCCCGGGTTACCTCACGCTGGGGACCGACAAGGAGGTCGATTTTTCGACTTACATGTCGACGCGAGGCTTCAAGCCGCTCAGGCCCAACCAGATGAGCTACTGGCAGAACTACAAGAAGTTCATGGTGAGCTTCCTGAAGTCGATGTGGGGCCCGGCGGCGACGCCGGAAAACGAGTTCGCCTATCAGTGGCTGCCCAAGCTCGACGTGCCCGGCTACGACGTGCTGCGCACCTTCGAGCTGATGAACCAGGGCAAGGTGAACGGCTATTTCTGCCAGGGCTTCAATCCGCTGCTGTCCTTCCCCAACCGGGGCAAGATCACGGCTTCGCTGTCGAAGCTGAAGTTCCTGGTGGTGATGGACCCGCTGCAGACGGAGACATCGCGGTTCTGGAAGGATGAGGGCGTCCATAACGACGTCAAGCCGGAGTCGATCCAGACCGAGGTCTTCGAGCTGCCGACGACCTGCTTCGCCGAGGACGAGGGCTCGCTGGTCAATTCCGGCCGCTGGCTGCAATGGCACTGGCCGGGGCAGGAACCTCCGGGCGAAGCCAAGCCCGACACCTGGATCATGGCGCAGATCCATATGCGCCTGCGCGCGCTCTACCAGAAGGAGGGCGGGGCCTTCCCCGACCCGATCCTCAACCTGCACTGGCCCTATCGCGATCCGCAGGACCCGCAGCCCGACGAGATGGCCAAGGAGATGAACGGCTACGTCGTCTCGACCGTCACCGACCCGGTCGATCCGACCAAGGTCGTGCTGGAGAAGGGCAAGCTGCTCGACACCTTCGGCCAGCTCCGCGACGACGGCTCGACGGCCTGCGGCTGCTGGATCTATTCCGGCAGCTGGACCGAGCGGGGCAACATGATGGCCCGGCGCGACACCAGCGACCCCGGCAATACCGGCGCCTATTCGAACTGGGCCTTCGCCTGGCCGGCCAACCGGCGCATCCTCTACAATCGCGCCTCGGCCGATATCGACGGCAAGGCCTGGGATCCCACGCGCAAGCTGATCGAATGGAACGGCACGGCCTGGACCGGCTACGACGTGCCGGACATCGCGCCGACCGCCAAGCCGCGGGATGTCGGCCCGTTCATCATGAACCCGGAGGGAACGGCCCGCCTGTTCTCGCGCGGCATGATGAAGGACGGCCCCTTCCCGGCCCATTACGAGCCGTTCGAAAGCCCGATCGCCAACGTGCTCGCCCCGAAGATCCGCGGCAATCCCGCCGCGCGCATCTTCAAGGACGACCTCGCCGCGCTCGGGACCTCGGACAAGTTCCCCTATGCGGCGACCTCCTACCGGCTGACCGAGCACTTTCACTTCTGGACGAAGCATGTCTGGGTCAATGCGGTGCTGCAGCCGGAGTTCTTTGTCGAGATCAGCGAACAGCTGGCAGCGGAGAAGAACATCAAGGTCGGCGGCTGGGTGAAGGTCTCGTCGGCGCGCGGCGAGGTCTACGCCAAGGCCGTGGTGACCAAGCGCATCAAGCCGCTGATCTGCGACGGCAAGACCGTGCATGTCGTCGGCATCCCGCTCCACTGGGGCTTCACCGGTGCGGCGAGAAAGGGCTTCGGCCCCAACAGCCTCACCCCGTTCGTCGGCGACGCCAACATCGAGACGCCCGAGTTCAAGGCGTTCCTGGTGAATGTCGAGCCGTCCAACGGGCCGGCCGTGAGCTAGGGAGGGTCCGATGGCAGGATTGCAAAGTCAGGACTTCGCCCGCATCTCGGCGACCACCTTCAGGCCGCCGGATGTCCGCCACGATTTCGAGGTGGCGAAGCTCATCGATGTCTCGAAATGCATCGGCTGCAAAGCATGCCAGGCGGCCTGCCTCGAGTGGAACAATCTGCGCGAAGAGGTCGGCTACAACCGCGGCGTCTACGACAATCCGCATGACCTGACGCCGAACACCTGGACGCTGATGCGGTTCACCGAATGGGAGAACCCGGAGAGCGGCAATCTCGAATGGCTGATCCGCAAGGACGGCTGCATGCACTGCGCCGACCCCGGCTGCCTCAAGGCCTGCCCCTCTCCCGGCGCGATCGTGCAGTACAACAACGGCATCGTCGACTTCGTCTCGGAGAACTGCATCGGCTGCGGCTACTGCGTGAAGGGCTGCCCGTTCAACATCCCGCGCATCAGCCAGACCGACCACAAGGCCTACAAGTGCACGCTCTGTTCGGACAGGGTCTCCGTCGGCCAGGCGCCGGCCTGCGCCAAGGCCTGCCCCACCGGCGCGATCGTCTTCGGCACCAAGCAGGCGATGCTGGACTATGCGCAGACGCGATTGACGGATCTGAAGTCCCGCGGCTTCAAGAATGCCGGCATCTACGACCCTCCGGGCGTCGGCGGCACGCATGTGATGTATGTGCTGCACCATGCCGACAAGCCGCAGCTCTACGCCAACCTGCCGCAGAACCCGCGGATCAGCCAGGTCGTCGAGCTCTGGAAGGGGCTGACCAAATATGCCGGCATGGCAGCCATCGGCTTTGCCGCCACCTTCGCCTTCGTCCATGGCATCGTGGCACGACGGAACGATGTCAGCCGCGCGGAGGATCGAGAGGCCGAGCATCTGATCGACGAGGAGGCCGCCCGTGGTCGTGAGGCGTGAAGAGGAGAGCACGACAGTCGACCGCTATCCCGGCCGCGTGCGCGTCAACCATTGGGTCACAGCGATCTCGCTGATCCTGCTCGCGGTCAGCGGGGCCGCCCTGTTCCACCCCTCGCTGTTCTTCCTGTCGAGCTTCTTCGGCGGCGGCTCCAACACGCGGGCGCTGCATCCCTGGATCGGCGTCGTGCTGCTCGCCAGCTTCGCCATCCTCTTCGTCCAGATGGTCAGATACAATTTCTGGACGAAGGTCGACACGCAGTGGATGCGCCATATCGGCGACGTGATGTCCGGTCATGAGGAGAACCTGCCGGAAATCGGCAAGTACAACGGCGCACAGAAGATCGTCTTCTGGCTGATGACGCTCCTGATCCTCGTCCTGTTCGGGACGGGTATCATGATCTGGTACGAATATTTCGGCGCGACCTTCACCATCGAGCAGCAGCGCTTCGGCCATATTCTGCATGCGCTGGCGGCGATCGCGATGCTGCTGGTCGTCATCGTCCATATCTATGCCGGCTTCTATGTGCGCGGCACCATGAACGCGATGACCGAAGGCAAGGTGACGGGCGGCTGGGCCTTCCGCCACCACAGGCTCTGGCTGCGCAAGGAAGCGCGCGAAGGCGTGATCGACGAGCGACAGGTGCCGCCGCGCCGCCACAGCCCCGGCGCGGCCGAATAAGACCCGTTGCGGCGCGGCTCAGGCCGCTCCGCCTCCCGTGACCCGTGCGGTTCGAGAGGACCAGGATGAGCAATGTTCCGGGCTTCGATGCCCTCGAAAATGTCGGCATCGCCGAGCGCGACAAGCCTCCCTTCGTCAGATTGCCGAAGCCCGAAACCCTGTTCGGCCTGAGAGCCATGCGCTTCGCGGCGCTGGCGCCAGGGCACCAGCTCGAAGCTTACCTCGCCTTCCTCGCCGAACTGTCGAAGATGCAGGACAGGGTGGTGCATGAACTCCCGTCCCCTGCCCTGCCGCCCCTGACCGAGATGCGCCAGCGCGCCGGCCACGCCATGCCGATCCTGCCGCGCGAGGGGCTCGCCGACGAACCGGCCGCCTCGGAGAGCTTGGCACGACTTACCACCCTGCTTGCCGATGTGGCGATGCCGGACCTGGCCCGCGCCGCGCTCGAACGTGCCCGTAATGCGACCGGTGAAGAGCGTCAGGCGATGTTCGCCGCGGTGCTGGCGGACGCCGTGCCAGTCGAGACGGTGGCCGAGCATATCTTCGCCGCCGCAGCTCTTCAGGTCGTTGCCGCCCGGCGCGCGGCGCAGCTCAATCCGCTGCTGCCGCAGCCGGTCGCGCACGGGGTCTGTCCGTGCTGCGGCGGACCGCCCGTCACCAGCACGGTGGTCGGCGACGCCAATATCGAGGGCGTGCGCTACGTCCAGTGCTCGCTCTGCGCTGCGCAATGGAACCATGTCCGGGTGAAATGCGTCTCATGCGGATCAACCAAGGGCATCGCCTATCAAGCGATCGAGGGCATTGCCGACACGATCAAGGCTGAAACCTGCGACGAGTGCCGGACCTATGTGAAGATCCTCGAGCAGCGCAAGGATATGGAGCTGGAACCGGTGGCGGACGATGTCGCGAGCCTCGGGCTCGACCTGCTGGTGACCGAGGCCGGCTGGCGACGCGCAGGGGTGAACCCGTTCCTGCTGGGATACTGATTTGTTGGTCTGCCGTGGAACCACTGCCGTCATCCCGGACGGAGCAAAGCGGAGATCCGGGATCCATCGTCGGGCTCCGCAGCCCTTCGATGGATCCCGGGGCAAGCCCGGGATGACGGTCGTGTTTCATCGCAAGACGAGCAGAGTAATCAAGCGTCTCCCGGAGGGAGCCTGATGAACAAACCCGAACGTTTCCGCCCGCCATCTGTCGACACCGTGCTGCGCAGCGCCGGCGGCGAGCTCGCCATCGCAAACCATGGGCGGATGTCCGCAACCGATGCCGTGCGGCAGGTGCTGGACCGGCTGCGTGCCGGTGGCCAGCCGATTGGGGGATCTGTCGAGCAGATCGGCCGCATGGCGCTGGACTTTCTGGAAGAGCGCGGTCGGCCCTCGCAACGCCCGGTCATCAACCTGACCGGCACGGTGCTGCACACCAATCTCGGCCGCGCGCTGCTGGCGGAGGAGGCGATCGAGGCTGTCGTCGCCGCGATGCGCGCGCCAACGAACCTCGAATACGAGATCGAGGCCGGACAGCGCGGCGAGCGCGACGCGCATGTGCGCGGTCTCATCCAGGAACTGACCGGCGCGGAGGACGCGATCCTCGTCAACAACAACGCCTCGGCCGTGCTGCTGGTGCTGAACACGCTCGCCCGCGAGCGCGAGGCCATCGTCTCGCGCGGCGAGCTGATCGAGATCGGCGGCGCCTTCCGCATGCCCGATATCATGGCCCGCGCGGGCGCCGTCCTGCGCGAGGTCGGCACGACCAACCGCACGCATCCCAGGGACTATGCCGAGGCCATCGGCCCGCAGACCGGGCTGCTGATGAAAGTCCACACCTCCAACTATGTGGTGCAGGGCTTCACGGCCGAAGTCGAGCCCGCCGAACTCGCCAAGCTCGCGCGCCAGCATGGCCTGCCCTTCGTCGACGATCTCGGTTCCGGCACGCTGATCGACCTGTCCCGCTGGGGCCTGCGCCGCGAGAAGACCGTGCAGGATGCGCTGAAGGGCGGCGCCGATCTCGTGACCTTCTCCGGCGACAAGCTGCTCGGCGGACCGCAGGCCGGCATCGTCGCCGGCCGCAAGGACCTCATCGCCAAACTGGCGAAGAACCCGCTGAAGCGGGCGCTGCGACTCGACAAGCTCCGGCTCGCGGCTCTGGAGGCGACGCTCAGGCTCTATCGGAATCCCGACAGGCTGGCGGAGCTGCTGCCGACGCTGAGACTGTTCACGCGAAAAGCTGCGGATCTGCGTGCGTTGGCGGAACGGCTGCAACCGCAGCTCGCGGGCGGGCTCGGCTCAGGCTGGGTTGTCGACATCATCGATTGCGCCAGCCAGATCGGCTCCGGCGCGCTGCCGCTGGAGACTTTACCCAGCGCCGGGTTCGCGATCCGTCCGGCCGGCAAGGCTGCAGGCTCCGCCGTCGAGAAACTGGCAGCCGGCTTTCGGGCCGTGCCGGTGCCGGTCATCGGCCGGATCGCGCAGGGCGCCCTCGTCTTCGACCTCCGCTGCCTGGAGGACGAGGCGCTGTTTGGCGCGCAGATCAGTGCCCTCAAGCTCGAGGGTGGCGATGGGCTGGCTTGACCGACTGCTCGGGAAGGCGCCGGCCGGCGGTGACAACGTCGCTGCCGCGATGGCGCGTGCCACCGAGGCGGTCGGGCGCGGCGACCATCGGGCCGCGCTCGCGATCTGGGGGCCGCTCGCGCATGCCGGCGTCGGGCGCGCGCAGAACAATATCGGAGCCTGCTTCGCCGAAGGGCTCGGCATCGAGCGCGATCCGGCGCTGGCCGTGCGCTGGCTGACGCTTGCGGCCGAGGGCGGCGACCCGGTCGGGCAGCGCAACCTGGCGGCCCTCCATTTCAAGGGCGAGGGCGTCGCGCAGAGCGATGACGAGGCCCTGCGGCTCTATCGCCTCGCCGCCGAGCAGGGCGACGCGCCGGCGCAGGACATGCTGTCCTGGATGTTGCTGGAAGGCGGCCAGATAGCCGATCGCGACGAAGCGCTGCGCTGGGCCAAGGCGGCGGCCGAAGCTGGCATCGCCACCAGCATGACCCGGCTCGGCATGATGCATCACGATGCGCTCGGCGTGGAGCGCGATCCAGGCCTCGCCGCGCATTGGTGGCAGCGCGGCATGGCGGCGGGCGATCCGGATTCCGAGGCAATGCTCGGCGCCGCGACCCTGCTCGGCCAGGGCGTGGCGCAGGATGCGGAACGCGCGCTCACCCTGCTGCTCTCGGCCGAGGGCAAGGGCAGCCTGCTCGCGGCGCCCTTCATCAAGGCCGCGCGCGCCGCCTCCCCGGCGGAGGCCTGAGCCATGATCATCGGCACGGCCGGCCATATCGACCATGGCAAGACCTCGCTGGTCAGGCGGCTGACCGGCGTCAACACCGACCGACTGAAGGAGGAGAAGGCACGCGGCATCAGCATCGCGCTCGGCTTCGCCTATTGGCCGCAAGCCGACGGGTCCGTCGTCGGCTTCATCGACGTGCCCGGCCATGAGAAGTTCGTGCATACGATGCTGGCGGGAGCCTCGGGCATCGACCTCCTGCTCCTCGTCGTCGCGGCCGATGACGGAGTGATGCCGCAGACGCGCGAGCATGTCGCCATCGCCCGGCTGCTCGGCATCGGACAGGCCGTCGTGGCGCTGACCAAAGCGGATCTGGCCGATGCGGAGAGGCTGGCCGAGGTCGAGGCGGAGATCGCTGGCCTGCTGGCCGATACGCCCTTTGCCGGGGCGCCGATCCTGCCCGTCTCGACGGTGGACGGGGCGGGCTTGCCGGAACTATCCGCGCTCCTTGCTGCCAATGCGCGCGAAATCCAGGCCCGGCGCAACGACGGCGCCTTCCGCCTCGCCGTCGACCGCTGCTTCACCTTGCAAGGCACCGGCACGGTCGTGACCGGCACGGTGCTCTCCGGCAACGTCGCGTCCGGCGACGGCGTCATCATCTCGCCGACCGGAATTCCCGCCCGGATACGCTCGATCCATGCCCAGAACCGCCCTGCCGAACGCGGCCAGGCCGGCGATCGCTGCGCGCTGAACCTCGCGGGACCGGGTATCACCAAGGATGCCATCCGGCATGGCGACATGGTCGTGGCGCCGCCTCTGCATATGCCGGCGATGCGGATAGACGCCGAGGTGACTGTCCTGGCGTCGGAGACGAAGCCGCTGACGATGTGGCAGCCTGTCCGCCTGCATCATGCCGCGACGGAGGTGGGCGCGCGCCTCGTGCTTCTCGGCGACGAGATCGCACCCGGTACGACCGCACTCGCCCAGCTCGTCCTTGACGATCCTCTGGCCGCGGCAGCACTCGATCGCTTCGTGCTGCGCGACACCAGCGCCCAGCGCACGATCGGGGGTGGGCGCTTCCTCGATCTGCGTGCGCCGGAGCGCCGGCGCCGCGCGCCCGAACGGGTTGCGCAATTGGCCGCGCTCTGCCTTGCCGATCCTACCGACGCGCTGAACGCGCTGCTGCGGGTGCCGCCTCATCATGCCGATTTCGACGGCTTCGTGCGCGACCGTGCGCTCGGCGCGGAGGCCGTGCATGAGCTGACCACGCGCCTCGGCCTCGTCAGGACCGGCGCATTGGCGATGCTGCCGGAGCATTGGCAGACGCTGGCGCAAGCCACCGTCGACCGGCTGGACGCCTGGCATGGCGAGCATCCCGACCTGCCGGGCATGGGGCTGGAGCGCCTGCGCCTCGCCGTCGCTCCGCGTCTGCCGGCGCCTCTCTTCCGAACCGTTCTGGCGCGGCTGGCAGAGGACGGCGCGGTCGTTGCCGCCGGCTCATGGATGCGCCGGCCCGGCCACGAGGTTCGGCTTTCGCCGGAGGACGAAGCGCTCTGGGCCCGGATCGCACCGCTGATCGACGGAGAGGAGCGTTTCCGGCCGCCGCGTGTGCGCGATATCGGCCAGACGCTGGGCCGCCATGAAGAGGATATCCGCCGGCTGTTCCGGCTCGCCGGGCGGCGCGGGGATGTCCACGAAGTCGCGCTCGACCATTTCTTCCTGCGCGCGACGCTCGCCGAGATGATCGGAATCGCGACCGGGCTTGCCGGCGACCATCCCGCCGGCTTCAATGCGGCGCAATTCCGCGACAAGCTCGACAACGGCCGAAAGGTCGCTATCCAGATTCTCGAATTCTTCGATCGCCACGGCCTCACCATCCGTCGCGGCGATCTCAGGCGCATCAACCGGCAAAGGCTCGACCTGTTCGGCCCGCAGCCGGCGATGCCCGATGGAGGAGAAGCGTCCCCGGTGGGGCGTCCGGACTTCAAATCCGGGAGGGGCCGTCAGACGGTCTCTGGTGGGTTCGACTCCCATTCTCTTCCGCCAGTTCACTGAGGCGGCATGACGGACGCGGACGCCCCTGCCCTCGACCTGATCGCGCGCTTCGAGCGTGCGGCGGAAGCGGCGCGGCACACCGAGGACGGCTATCGCAAGGAAGCTGCGACGCGGATCGCCGCGCTGGCGCATGACCGCAGCGGTGCCTTCCGGCGGCTCAATCTGGTGCGCGGCGCGGTCGCAGCCATCGCGGATGCCGAAGACCCCGAAAAAGCGGTAGCGCGCGCTCGCTTCATCGTAGCGCAATCGCTCGGCTGGGAGGAGATCGGCCCTCCACAGGAGCGCGTGCTGGACCGGCTTGTGCCCTTCCTCGAAGCCTTGCGGGCCGGGATGGCCGATGGGGATGCCCTACGCGCTGATGACGCAGAACATGCGCTGCGTAGCTTCGAGGACTGGTACCGCACCGAGACCGGCAGCGATTTCTACGCCCTGTTCGATCGCTACATGCCAGAGACGCCGCGTGTCGACTTCTAGAGGGCTCGGGACCGACTTCGACCGCTGGCTCTGGAAGCTCTTTCGCAAGGGGCCTTTCACCGCGCTGATCGTGCTGGTGAAGATCGCCGATCCGAAGGTCGAACCGCTGCGCTCGACCTTCGTCCACATCGTCGGCGACGAGATCGACTGGGGCGATATCGTCATGATGCTGCGGGGCGCGGGCGTGAACTGGGATGGCGCCGCCTTCTTCCCAACGCGCGACGACGATGGCGGGCTGGTGCCCGACGAGATCGCCCGCGCCCGGCTGCGCGAACTCGAGAGCGCCTTGCGCGAGGACCGGCTGGTCCTCAACAAGGGCGCCTTCTTCGATGTCTGGGGGCGGAACCTGGAGGTTCAGGAGGCTTGAGCAGTTCCCGCCAGCCTGAAGAATTGCGTCATGCTCGGGCTTGCCCCGAGCATCTCCGGACACGGAGGCTCCTCCGCCTCTTCCGGCAAGAGATTCTCGGGTCGCCGCGGAGCGGCGCCCGAGAATGACGGCGGGGCTTTTCAGACCACCACCACCCGACCCGGTCCTGCCTCGACCGAGCCGATGATCCGCGCCGCCGGATAGCCGGCGCTCTTGACCTGCGCCAGCAGATCCGACGCCCGCTCCGCCTTGCAGGAGACCAGCAGCCCGCCCGAGGTCTGCGGATCGGTCATTAGATGGCGTTGCCAGTCGGGCAGCCCGACCGGCAGCGCGACGCCCTCGCCATAGCTCGCCCAGTTGCGGTGGGAGGCTCCGGTAACCCGTCCTTCCTGCGCCAATCGCTCGGCCTGCGACAGGAACGGCAGATCGGCGAGATTCAGCTTCAGCGTCGCGCCCGAGGCGCGCCCCATCTCCAGCCCATGGCCGAGGATGCCGAAACCGGTGACGTCGGTGATGGCGTGGACGTCGTCGTCCTTCGCGAGTTCGGCACCGATGCGGTTGAGCAGCGTCACCGATGCCAGCATCTCGTCATAGGCGGCCGGAGAAAGCTGCTCCTTCTTGAACGCAGCCGAATAGATGCCGACGCCGAGCGCCTTGGTCAGGATCAGCGTATCGCCGGGCCTGGCTCCGCTGTTGCGGCGCAAATTCCGAGGCTTCACCAGCCCGATCACGGCGAGACCGTAGATCGGCTCGGGCGCGTCGATCGAATGGCCGCCGGCGACCGGGATGCCGGCCTCGGCGCAGATCGAGGCGCCACCCTTCAGGATTTCGCGGGTCGTCTCGATCGGAAGCTTGTCGAGCGGCATGCCGAGGATCGCCAGCGCCATGATCGGCTTGCCGCCCATGGCGTAGACGTCGGAGATCGCATTGGTCGCGGCGATGCGGCCGAAATCATGGGGATCGTCGACCATCGGCATGAAGAAGTCGGTGGTCGCGACGACGCAGGTATCGTCATCGATCTGCCAGACGGCGGCGTCGTCACCCGTCTCGGTGCCGACGAGCAGTTGCTTGTCGGGACCTGCGGCCGGATGCTCGGCCAGAAGCTGCTGCAGCACGGAAGGCGCCAGCTTGCAGCCACAGCCACCGCCATGCGCCAAGCTGGTCAGCCTCGGAGCGGCCGGCCGCACGGGCGCCTCGCGCTCGATCGTTTCACTCATCATCGGTCTCCGGGGCAAAGCCGGCCGGACACGGCGCGTGTCCGGCCGAGACGGTTCAGGCGGTGATCTCGGCCGCCTTGATCGTGTATTTGAAGGTGTCGGGATCAAGGCAATCGAGCAGGGCGCCCGCTACCTCCGCCTGCGGATACATCAGGAAGCCGACCTTGTGCTTCGAGCCCGGCAGTTCGAGGTCATGCGCCATGTTGTAGCCGAGCCAGTTGCCCTCCCAGGCGCCGAACAGGACGTCGCGCGCCGCCACCACCTTCGGATTGTCGATCGCGTTGTTGCCGGGCGGCTCCTCGAGCACGACCTTGCGGACATCGGCCGGATCGGTCGCGACCCAGCCATGGCCTTCGAGCCAGACCTCGGCGCGGCAATGCTGCGCCTTGGTGATCACCTCCGAGCCCGCGCCCAGGCTCTTGTAGCCGAACTGCGAGGGCGCGACGCGAATGCCGTAGATGTCCCGCGCCGGAATGCCGGCGGCGCGCACCAGCGCGACATAGAGCGCGTTCAGATCGGCGCATTTGCCGCCGAGATTGCCGGTGCGCAGCATCGAGGCGACATCGCCTGTGCCGCAACCGCGCGTCTTTGCGTCGCGGAACGTGTTCTCGACGACCCATTGGTAGATCGCGAGCGCCTTCTCAACATCGCTCGCCTTGCCAGCGCTCGCCTTGTCGGCAGTTTCCTTGACGATGCCGTCGGTCGGCATCAGCTCGGTCGCCTCCAGATAGAGCTTGCGATCCGCCGGGCTCAGCGCAGCCTTCTGGCCCGCAGCGAAGTCCTCCGCGCGATCACGCAGCGAGAAGCGGCTCCTGACCTCGACGGAGGGAGCTGCCTCACCTTCCTTGAAGACGACATGCAGCATCTGAGCGCCGTACTTCGGATCGCGCACAACCTCCGCAGAACCTGCATTGCTCTGCCAATCATTGCGGCCGGGCTTGATCCATTCGGCCTCTGCGACGGAGGGCAGCGGAATCCAGGCCTGCGTCTTCCCCTGCCCTGCGAGATCGAGCCGTGTCACCACCTCGAAATCGCGCCATTTGCCGGGCTTGGGGGCGAAGGGGACCGCCTGCGCGAAGCCCTCGCGCGGCAGCAGAAGCGCCGTCCCCGCGGCGGCACCGGTCCTGAGCATGTCGCGTCGGCTGATCATCATGGGCTCCCTCTCTTGTATCGTTGGTGGTCATTGCGTTTGGCTTCGCAGCGCCAAGGCCCCCAGCGCTGCCAGCACCTTCGGGCTGGTCCAGTCGAGCGGTTCGGCGGTCATCAGTGCGGGCCGCTGCTCGCGATCGAGCACGAAGCTCGTCGGCAACCCTTCCACTTGCCAGCGCTTCATCACTGCCCGGTCGCGGTCGAGCAGGATCGGGAAGCGCACGGGGCGGTCGCGGAAGAAGTTGCGCACACGCGCATCGACCTCGCCGACATTGACGGCGAGGATCGTCAACGGTCCATCGGCGCGGGCCGCCAGCGCATCGAGCGAGGCCATCTCCTCGATGCAGGGCGCGCACCATGTCGCGAAGAAATGGACGATGACCGGGCGGCCCCGAAAACCGGCGAGATCGCGCAGCGGACCGTCGAGCTGGTCGAGCGCAAGCGGCGGCGTGGCCTGCGCAGGCCACGCGGTGAGATTACCGGCGAGGAGGTCCGTGGCCGCCAGACATGTCGCCAAGACCGAGAGCGCTCCGGCAAGGAAGCGCCTTCGCTGGAGACCGCATCGGTGAGCGCCCCGACACGCGGGAGCTGCGACGGCAAGCACACGCCATCCTTTCCCGCGCTGGCGATGGCGTCAACCGGTTCCTTGGCAGGGTGCATGGGCCTTGCAGCGCCGTTCAAGCGCGTGGAGATGTGGTTTGGAAACCGAAATCCGGCTGCTTTCGCGTGCCCCTTGCCGGCAGTTCGAAGCAGGGTCATTGTTCGCCATGATGAAGTTCCTGCTCATCATCGGAATCGCCGTGAGCTGCGGCCTGGCGATCTGGCTGGCACTGGAGGGAAACGCCGTCATGGCGCTCCCGCTGGTCATCGTCGTGGCTGCCCTGATCCGAACGCTCGTTCGCCTCATCAACGGCAAGCATTTCCGGCCAGCAGAGACGCCGATAGCGCAGGATTCCGAGGATTGACGGACGGCGGCCGGAACGGCTTCCGGTCCCACGAGGCGTTTCCGGCAATCTCGATATCTCTCGTAGAGAACTGGCTAACCAAACGTCAGGCTTCGCGCTGATCCCCGCTGTATTCGATGCTATTTTCGATCTGGCCGACATAACGATCTCCTCAACGGGGGGCACCATGGCTGAGCGGGTGAAGGAGCTGCTGGCGCGCGACGTCGAGACCCTGCGCGCGGATTTGCTCAAGGCGGGAGTTCTCACCGCGAAGGCCCTGCAGGAAAGCGCCGAGAGCCATGTGGCGCATCTGAATGCGGTCTTGCGCGAAACGCAGGCCCTGCAGGACGCATCGTTCTCGGTGGTGAATCGGGTCATCGCCTTCGCCAAACTCCTGTACGCCCAGGCTGCGATCATCGAATCGGAGCAGGCCCGGCGCGACGCACTGGCGGCGGTCGATGGCCTGGCGGCGGTGATCGACCATGCCGAATGGCGGGAAGAGAGCTGGCTCCCGGCTTGAGCGTGCCGCTGTCCCGTCCTTCAGCACAATCCGACCGGTTTCCGCTCCGTCCGAACACGGACTGTAGAAAGCCGGCTGAAGTGACTGGACAGCCCTGACGACAGCCTCTATATCGCCCCAACCAACACGGACGGCGCTTCGCGCTCCCGGGGCGCCCAGGTAGCTCAGTTGGTAGAGCATGCGACTGAAAATCGCAGTGTCGGTGGTTCGATTCCGCCCCTGGGCACCATTTGTTCTCTTTTGAGCCTTAAGGCCTTGAGAACACTGGAATTTCCTCTCTCACCATAAGTGTCTGCTGCCCAACGGTGTTGATGGGCGGTGTAGAATGGTCTTGAGAATCCCTCGACCAACAAGGCGGTCAGACAGTGGCTTTCATCAATTTTGCGCCCACGTTCCCTGCGACCTCCAAGAGCGCCTGAGAGGCCACAAGACTACCCTCGCTCTCCCTCCTGATTCCTCAGGGCAGGAGATGATCGTGCGGGCCACCTTCGGGCGTGTCGTGAGATTTTCCCTGAGGACGCATGATCGCTCGCTAGCCGCAGCCCGCAATAGTGCTGCCGTGGGTCAGCTTGCGGTGCTTTATGCATGCATCCGCAATGGGGCTGTGAAGCCTGAGGAGGCGTATGGCGGCCTCGCGCTGCCTTGGCTAGCCAAGAGACCGGAAAGCGCTCAGGGGAGCGGGGCCTCACCCCAGCAGCGGCCCTCCAAGAGTGGCCTATCCACTTTCCCTGCACCGCCGAATGAAAAGGCTTCGCTCACAAGCATCTGCCAAGACTGGTGGGAGGAAGCCAAGGCGGCCGGAAGAAAGCCCAGCACTCACGAGAGCTACAAGAACACCACCAGCAGCCTTGTTACATTCCTAGGCCATGACGATGCTTCGCGGGTGACACCGGACGACATCGTGGACTTCAAGGATTACCGTCTATCGTCCATCAATCCCCGTACTGGGAAACCCATCTCGGCAAAGACCGTGAAGGATAGCGACCTATCGGGCCTCAAGACCCTCTTTGGATGGGCAGTGAGCAACCGACGCATGCCCAGCAATCCCACTCATGGGATCACCATCAAGCTCGGCAAGCGCAAGATCACCCGGTCTAAAGGCTTCACGGATGATGAGGCCGAGGCGCTTCTCAAGGCCGCTGACGCGCTTACGCCGGGCAATGAACAGCCCAAGACCTTTGATGCGAAGCGGTGGATTCCATGGCTATGTGCCTACACAGGAGCCCGTGTTGGCGAGCTATGTCAGCTTCGCAAGCAGGACTTGAAGCGGGTAGGCAGCCATTGGGTGATCCATATCAGTCCTGAGGCAGGCACGGTGAAAACCGACGAGGCCCGAGACGTTGTGATGCACGAGCATCTTGTAGCCAAGGGCTTCCCCGAGTTCGTGCAGGGCTGCAAGGTAGGTCACCTGTTCCTCAAGCCAGCCCAAGAAACAGGAGACGTCCTTGGGCCGCTCCAAGGGGTCAAGAACCGCCTAGCCGAAGAGGCACGGGAGACGGTCAAGGATACCCGCGTGATGCCGAACCACGGCTGGCGGCACCGATTCAAGACCGTGGCCCGCTCAGTCGGCATGGATGGCCGCGTGGTAGATGCGATCCAAGGGCATGCTCCTAGGACCGCTGGCGATGATTATGGAGATGTGACTGTGGAAGCTATGGCTCTAGCCATTGCGAAGTTCCCGAGGCAGATCGCGAGGGAAGAAGCCACGGGGGCTTAAGGGCTCCTAAGATCCTCACAGTTGAGCGATCCATTACACGCAACAATCTCTCCATGCTAAACTTTTCCACGCAACATTATTACAATAGCTTAGAGTCCCTGAGCATTCCGCATCTGCGCCAATGGGAATGCTCAGGGGCTTCTGTGTCACCGTTGATCACGCCGCTCGTGCGGTGATCGTCTCTGCCTCTTCAGCCGTTACAGGCTTATCCCCCAGCCAATCCTTCAGGAGGCCCCTCATGCGGCCCGATGGGATAAAGACAATGATGGGCTCGCCTTCTCTAATCTGGGAACGCCAAATCCATTGGACCATCTCCGAAAGTGCATAAGCGTCTTCGTCCATAGCTATTCCGCGATCTTGAAAGTAGGCAGCCACATATGGATGGGGAAAGATGTTGCAGAGGTAGGCAAGCGCCTTCTTCTCCCGGTACTCATTGGTCGCCTTGGCATTACAAGGGATGAATCCACGTGAATATCGAGCCCCTTTAAGCGTCCCCTTGACCACTCCAAAGGTTGTCCAAGCATTATCGACTGCCGGCGTTTTGGTCACAGATTTGAAGAAATACTCTATGGTTGCCTTGATAGACTGAAGTTGCTTGTCGGTTCGGTCCTTTAGCCAGGTGGATGAGAACGGGTTGCTTTTGCCAACGCGCTGCCCACAGTCGTTCAAAGGCCCCTCGTAGATAGTTATAAGCTGCCGCAAGCGCTGCTTAAGGCACACCTCCTCATCGTTATCAGCGTAGGGAACAACCTTCCGATTCCCAAGGGTCTTGAGTTCGTATTCCAGCCCTTCCGCTTGCAAGTACGAAGCCATCGCGGAGCCAGGAAAGAGGTATGTTAGGATCAATACATCCTCAAAGGCACGAATGAACTCAGAAGGAAACTCCCAGATCAGTACCTTGTCCCTGACGAATACAAGGTTTCCGTTGTCGCAGAGACGTTTGATATGGTCGAATTTTCCGACATATTTCTTGTGATCATCGTTATTCCATCTAATCCTCCGCGACTCCTTATCGACATAGATCATGCCCTTATCGAGGAGCAAAGCACGATCAGAGGCCGAAAGCTCATCAAAGAGAGCGACACACTCTAAGGTCTCATCTATAACCAGAGTGTACCCCTGCTCCTTGATCTTCGCACACATGTCCTTAGTGAGAAGCTTAAATAACGAGTGCGTAGTGCATATGTTCTCACCACGATCTATGAGGCTATCAAGATGGCATAGCTTCCGCCCATCGATAGACTGAGGATTACGAAAATTAAGCCTAGGGCACATATCGGTGATACGATCCACCTCACTGAGCAAGGGGGCCACATAGATGAACTTAGGCATGCAGTGATCTTCATTATCGAAGCTCAATGACACAGCCTTTGTATGAGTTTGGTTGATACGGTCGATCATGTATGTGGTCTTTCCAGAGCCCATGATTGAGTCAATGATGGTTATCAATTTAGTAGTTTTCTTTCGGTACTTGAGGAATGAGCAATGACAACCACGACACTCTGACGCTCAATAGAGCACGAGTCGTGGGCATCATTAGTTGAGTAGTTGCTCTTGGGGGTGGGGGTTATATTAATACCCCCTTCCAGAGACTTCTTAAGGATACCCCTTAAGTCTCTATGCTTTTCTTTTAAGGATCGATCTAAATAACTGTTATTGTGCAGTATGTTACTGAGATCGACTCCAGTTTTCTCAAGCGCAAACTTGGACTAAAGACACACTGTTGTGGCTTATACGCCGGCGTTTCGAGGCGCATTGTGCTCTAGGTATGCTTTCATGAGCTCATCCATGAGCACCGCATTGCTGGGCTGACCCCTCATCTGCGCTGTGGCCGTCTCATGAACCTGCTTGAGAAGCTGGACACCCGCAAGAACCGTTTGATTTTCGGCATGCTCGGCGCCTTGGCGCCTTGGCGCCTTGGCGGCATGATGATCGGCGTCAGGCTGCCTGAGAGAGCGGCATTTAGGGCTAATTTCAGCGCCGATCCTGGATTTCGGGCAGACTCATCCCATGGCCCTGACGCGTTCATGGAAGATCAGCCGGTCGAAGTTGTAGGCGATGTTGGCCAGGGTCAGTTTTGCCTCGGCGCGAGCCAGGCCAATGGTGCGGATGAACAGGCCGAACCTGTTCTTCTGATGGGCGAAGACATGTTCGACCGCAGCCCGGATTGCCGACTTGCCGGCATTGGCGCGCGCGACATGCTGCGGCATCCGCCGTCCAGGCGGTTTGCGGCGATGGATGCGGCTGACCAGCATCTTCGCCGCCAGACTTTTCTCGTTCGTCTGTGATCGGTAGGCGCTGTCGGCCCAGACCTCGGAGGAGGTGTTCTGCGTCGTCACCAGGCGCGGCAGCATCCGCCCATCCGCATGGGCTGCCGAGGTCACCGCGCTCTCCCGAATGAAGCCGAAGCGCCGGTCGATCGCGATATGGGTTTTGTAGCCGAAGACGGGCAAGGCGATCTGCGCCAAGGGCGTGCCGTCGGGCCGATACCGGATCTTGCCGCCGATCTTGAGCGTCCAGCGCGCATCGACGTCCTTCTGCGCCGCCTTGCTGGGTTCATCGGGCCAGATCTCCCGGGCCGTCTTGCCCGCCTTGATCGCCTCCTTCTCCGCGTCCGTGTTCCGCTGCTTGGGTGCCGGCACGAGGGAGGCATCGACGATCTGGCCCGACATCGGGATGTAGCCCTTCTTCTGCAATTGCCAGTCGAAGGCCTTCATCACCCGCCGCAGCGTGCCGCTCTCGGTCAGCCTGTTGCGGAAGTGCCGGATCGTGTTCTCGTCGGGTGTCGGACCGCCAAGATCAAAGCGCAGGAAGCGCATCCAGGACAGACGGTCCCGGATCATGAACTCCATCTTCGCGTCGCTGAGATTGTGCTGCGCCTGAAGGATCAGCGCCTTGAACATCGAGACCGGGTCGAAAGCTGGACGTCCGCCCTTGGCCCCGTCCCCATAGCCAAGGCCCTCGACCAGCCAGCCCCGGAAATACTCAAAATCGATCGTCGCTTCGAGCGTCTCCAGCGGATCGCCGATCGCACTCAATCGCTCCAGATGCTCCGACAACCCGAAAAACGACCGCTGTTCCATCGTCTCACCCGCCTCGTGTGCCGATGAGAGATTGAATCACGAAATCAGCGAAACCGGTAGGTTCTTGCGGGTGTCCAGCTCTCTGCTCTCCCCGGAGACCCGAGCATAGAACCCGTAGAATGCCGTGGGCTCATGTATCCCACGGGCGTCTTTGAATCGTTTGGTGATCATTTCTGTTGTCCTGTCTGTGTTCATAAAGAAAGGCCCCCTGCATTGCTGCAAGAGGCCCATAGTTACACGTTTGCTTAGTGATTATTTTTAGTATGTGCCTCTCAAGCGAGCCTCATGCTTAGCAAACGCGTCCCATGCGGCAGAGCGCTTATCCCAAGGCAGCTCATTGATAGCGCCTTCCACCAGAGATGCAGCCTCATCGAAGCTCCTAGCCTTGTTGTTAAGCTGATTGACAAGGCCTTGTGCAACATTCTCATAGCCCTTAGCGATAAGTTCAAGCTCATTACCAAATGCAGCCGTAGCTTCCATGCGAGACTTCGTCTTCGTCACGTAGGCTTTTAGGTTGTTTATGCTCTCTCTTGGCCTCTCGACTACATATTGACCGACCTCAATACGTATAGGGCTTGACCCAATGTCCTCGCTAGAGCCTCTAGTAGCACCCCTAGCGGCTTTTGCGCTCTCTGGGCCACCCTCGCCTAGGTCACGCCGCCCCTGGGCCTCCACGGGCCCCTCAGCGGCCTTCCTGATGGCCTCTCGAAGCTGCAGGTCTTCCCCAGCATGGCTAGGCGGCCTCTGCGCGGCACCCATATCGGACACCTGAGGACTTTCGTGCAGGCCATTGTCACCGAAGCGGCTCGTGAACTGCCTGACGGGGTTCCTGCTGCCCATGATTCCGTCAATGGCTCTCACACCGCCATAGGCCGCGCCTTGAAGTGCGAGCATCTTTGCCGCTGCGACAGGAGCCCCGAGAGCCCTGACAGCCTCAAGCTCAGTTCCCATACCCAGCACCGCGGCCGTGGTACCTATCGCCCTCTTGGTGGGGCTTCTAAGCCAGCTAGCCGGGTTCAATCCATCCTCGATGAGAGAGGAGCTTGAGAGACCGCCAGCGAAGTAGCCATCCTCGAACCGCCCTTTGGTCTTGAGATCGTTGAGGGCATTATGTTCCTCAAGGGCGCTCAGATATCGCTGACCATGTGGGTGGTCCGACAAGGCATCACGAAGACCGCCAATTTGATCATCAGTGAGTTTTCCACCGTGGCCGAGAATAGCCTCAGCGGTGCCCATGAGAGGCTCTGTCGTGTTCCTGCCCTCCCGGCCTACTTTGGTGACATAGTCCTTCCTGGCGCGCGATATGTCTGACAACAGCACGGCCTCAGCGACCTTGATCGCCTTGTAGGCCTGCTCCGGTCCATCAGGCTCAATGCCAAGGCTCTCAATTCTCTTGGCCAGCCGACCGGCCACAGCCGGGTCCATATCGGCATAACGAATGGCATTGGTGACATCGCCAACGCCCCTGAGAGCCCTGACAGTTCCTGCCGTGGCACCCGAGGCCACAACGCTCCCAAGAGCCTCATGAGGATCGATGGTCAGCCCCTTGTCGGTGCCAGCCGTGACCGCAGCACGATCCACCAGAGCCCCAGCACCGCCGCTTACAGCATCCACAGCAGCGGCCTTGGCCACCTGACCGGGAAGCTGGGCAATGGCTCTCGTGCCGGCACCCTTGGTCACGCCTGACAGAGCAGGACTGAGCCCGGCCTTGTTGAGATAGGCCTGTAGCGCCGATGACCCCGCAGCAATGGCATAGTCAGCCCCCGAGGCATCCCGACCACCATTGTTCTCCACACGAGCATCGACAGCCGGTCCGAAGCTCCGAGCAGCATTGGACGCCATGAAGCCACCTGGGCCGGCGAGAGCCCCCGCACCAACGTCCATGACGAGACCGGGTGTGCCCTCAAGGATCATCCTCGGGAGATATCCCCAACCATACCCGCCTATGCCCTTCTCAGAAGTCTTAGGGTTCATGAAGTCAGCATGTGCGGGACGATAGCTCCCAGGGGCCATACCCTGACCGACATCAGCGAGTGCATCACCAGCACTCTTGGCGATATTGATGCCTGAGGCCTCACCAAGCCAGTGAGCGGTCCTCCCAAGGCCTACAGCGGCCTGGCCCGTTCCATATTGAAGGGCTTTCCCAGTCTTCTCAATGACGCCTTGGGTATCCTGTGGGGCCTGTTGAGTAACCTGAGGTTCCATTGAAGCTGCGGTGTCTAAGATGTCCTTGGCTGAGACACCTTCGCCGATCAGTCTATCGACGTCTGAGTTATGGTGTGGCGCAAAGGTACGATATCCACTGAGTATCTCATCGTCATTTACTCCCTCACTTCTCAGCCTAGCTATATCATGGGCTAAGCTACTTCTCTGTATCTCACTCATTCTATTCGTTCCATTAGTTCCTCAGATGAGGTTACCGAGCCTGACTGAGGCTCCGGCATGACAACAAAAAAAGAGCCCGCGATTGCTCGCGAGCCCTTTGGGTTCAATGGGCAGCTTGGCTGCTGCCTTCTTGTTGTTGGACAGGCGGTTTGGAGGCTTCTGTAGAGCCCCACCTGTCATAAGGGGGACAACTTTTTGCCTTTTTGCCTCTAAATAATTGAATCAACAGCAGAATCGCCGGAACATTCAAATGCGCCCTCATTGAGCCGCACGAGCCCGCTCAACCGCGCCGCCTATCTTAAGTGTCACAACTTTTGGCCGGAACGATCATAAGCTCATGATGTCACAGCAGAAGGACCCGAACTTTCGTAACGTACCTTTGGGGAGCCGGAGCCGCCCGCATATCATAAGGGTAACAACTTTTGGCCGTTTGGCTTCTAAGCCGCTGAAATTACAGCGGTATCGCCGGAACATTCAAATGCGCCCTGAAGGAGCCCCATGGGCCCACTCACTCGTGCCGCCTGTCATAAGGGTGACAACTTTTGGCCGAAGCGTGGACAAGCCTTTGATAACACAGCGGAATAGATGAAACTTTCAGATAAGCCCTTTAGGAACCCCCATGAGCCCACTCAACCGTGCCCCCTGTCAGAAGGGTACGAAATCCCTCCGAAGAGGCCGCTCGCGTTACGCGCGGAGCCCACTGCTTTGATACGATGTATTGATCTCTCGTGTGTTGCGATACTACCGTAGAATTAGTGACTATCGGAAGCACTGGATAACCTATGATAGCCTCCACGCTTAAGCGCTGGTTCGTCGATCCCTTTCGCGGCCAGTCACTATCAGAAGGTATCTGGGGTTTAGCAATCCTCGCAATGTGCGTTTACGGCATAGGCCTGTTTGCTTCCTCAAAAGAAGGATTACAGCTTCGCTACGGCGAGCAGTTTATGGCCGCATATGGCGATTGCCTTAATCGTAATGAAAAGGCCATTGCTGCCCAAGGAATGACGGCTGGCATAGAGTTCTGCATCCGAAAGGAATCCTATAACCTTTCGAACTTCGCTAACGTTGAGAACTACGTCATACCTCCCCAAGGCGATAAGATGGGACCTCGCTTCGTGGTCAGGAACACATCGCCCGACTATGCCATATCGCTGTTAAATATCACGCTATATGACCAACCCAGGGAAACACCCATTCAGGGGACCTTCGTGGGGGCGATGAAGCCCGGTGCGACAGGACAGGTTTTCTTTCCGCACGGGGCCAAAGTTGACCAAGTCAGATACCGCGTAACCGAGGCGTGGGGCTTCCGCTACGACGCTTCACCTCCTGCGTTCCGTTAAATCCGCAAGCCTACGCTCGTCACATCAGGGCATAGGGCATACCCTCGCGTGACTCACGAATGTTACACATATAGCGTAACATCAGGGTTGACTTGGGTTCGAAGTTACGCGACAAAAGGAAAGTTAAAAGCCTGATGTTACGAAAGCGCCCCTCGCAATAACCAAGATCGGATATGCCCGCGTCTCGACCCATGACCAAGATTACGAAGGTCAGGTAGAGCGCCTCAAAGCCGAAGGGTGCACCACGATCCGGAAGGAGAAGGTGAGCGCAGCGAGCCGCGAAGGCCGTGATGAACTTGCCGCCATCCTCGACTTCCTCAGGCCGGGCGATGAACTCATGGTCACGCGGCTCGACAGGCTCGGGAGGTCCACTCGGGATGTCCTCAACATCGTCCACGAGTGCGACCAGCGGCAGGCGTCCCTCACGGTGCTAGAGCCCTATGTTTCCACCAAGGGGGACACCGGCAGGATCGTGCTCACTGTCCTAGGCATGGTGGCTGAGATGGAGCGCGGGTTCATCAAGGCTCGCCAGCGCGATGGTATCGCCAAGGCGAAGGAGGCTGGTGTCTATACCGGCGGTAAGCGCAGGATCGATGCTCAGCGCGTGATGGCCATGAATCAGGAAGGCAAAGGCCCGACTGAGATTGCCAAGTCGCTAGGCGCCAGCCGCATGCAGGTCCATCGCATCCTCACGGCTGAGAAGGCCTGAGGCCAATGTGTCCAATGTCCTTGAGGCATCCAAGTTCTCAGCTATCTCTCGAGTTCATTGGACTTACATAGGCGTCATTGCCACCACAGCGTAACTCCGGTTTTCGCGTGGCCTCACGCGGACCTGGGGCCCCTTTTTTTTGGGTCCCTCCTGAGCCCGCTCTCACCCCGCAAGACTAATCAGGGCTTAAAAAAAGAGGTAAAGCTCTCGCTGTTGTTGTTCGTCCTTGTCGTGTGGTGTGAACGAGCTTTGGGGCCCAATGAATCCCCTATCCCATAGCTCTGACTATAGATTGCGGGCGACTCAAGGTTATGCCAACTATTGGTAGCCGCAATAACGCGGCCTCACGGAACCATGACTATGCCTGTGACGATTGTCGACATCTACGTTTCTTACACCAGCGGTTTTGTAGCGCTCCAAGGAGCCTCACAGGCAGCCATTGACCAGCTTAGGTCGTTGTGTCCCTTGAGTAACGGCACCACGGCCCTCCTGGCTCCTGAGGACGCTGAGGAAGCCTTTGGGCGCATTGATGCGGCAAACCTACGCACAGTGACGTTGGGCTAAAAGCTAGGCCTGAGAGATCGCGCGCTACCACGCCCCCTCCGCTTCCCCTTGGCTCTATGGGTTTCGGAGGGGGCCTCCTAGGAAATGCTGGAGACTTATTTGTCCTGCATCACTCAGGCAGCCTGAGCTACCTCAGAACTTCCCGTGTACGGTCTTCGCCCGAACGCCCGAATTAAGCCAATCGAAACGAGCAGCACACAGATCAGCCGTTAGTTGGCGAATGTCCTTGCTTATTGTTTCCAACGCCTCAACAGAATATTCGTCGTCTAATTGCGATGCGAATTGATTGGCCTCAGAAATAAGGTCCTTCGAGTGAGACACAGCGATCATGAATTTGGTATATTCGACCGGCTTTACCCGAAACAAGTTCGAGTTTTGCGCAGGCTTCCTGGCCCAAATGCCATGCTGAATATCATTCCGCCGCTCAGCCAATTTGCGAAACCGAGCAACGATAGTTTCAAAATTCGCGAGAGGATCGCCGCTCAACGTTACCTTTGCGAGGTTAATAGCAGCTTTGGTTGTGGAAGTGGCATTGTTGTAGGCCGCAAGGAGAGCAAATGTTCGCTCAGGACTAGTGTGCATCAGCGAGGCTAGATAAACACTCAATTCGGCTTCAGCATGAGCCCATTCACCGGCTAGCACTCCAACTTGAGCGGCAAATACCGGATGCTCGGCTATTACAAAAGCACCAATTTCAACAACTATATTTCCCACTTCATCATTCACCCGCACCCCGACCCTAGGCCCTGACATTCTGCCACCCCTAACCTGACCTGCTCATTGTCGGTCTTCGATGGACCATAGCGTCGTTCGAAAGTGCTGCCATCCAATTTGGCATTCAAACGTGGACCTTCAGTCCCGGAGCATGCGCCTTCCTCTCAGCAGCACGCGCTCTTCTCCTCAGGGGAGTGTCCCCAGACGCCGTTCTCGAGATGCCCTGGGAGGTAGATGCCCCTTGGACCTTGCGGGCTCCTGTTGGGTCGCTGCCAAGCTAACGCTCCTCGACTTGGCCAACGGCCCTCTCATGCTGAAACTCATCGGAACCTTTCTGTTCCGCATCAAGAACCTCCCTGAGAGCCTCAAACCGGCCCCCGCCTGGTGGCACGAGGAACTAGGGGCCCCTTTTGGGTACCTCCAGAGGCCTATTTGATCCCCATCGAAACACAGCGGCTTCAAAAAAGGAGCTAAAGGTCTCGTGGTGTTGTTCGTCCTTGCCGTGCAATTTCAATGATCTGGGGGAACATGGCTGGCATATCCAACCGAGCTATCACTATATTGCCCCTTGCGGGACTGTCCGGTCACAGTCAGGGCTAGAGTAAGTCTCAGGGTCTTCCCGGAGCCCCCTATGCCAATGCAGTACGTTCTCTACCGCCGCGTCTCTACCGAAGAGCAGGGCAAGAGCTGCCTGGACCTGGAGGCGCAGGACCGGGACATCCGACTGTATCTTGAGACCTACAGCCCTACGCCCTGGGAAGTGCTGCGGGAGTTCACCGAGGTGGAGAGCGGCGCCAACGCTGACCGCCCAGAGTTGGCCAATGCTTTAGAGTTGGCTCGGAAGACCAGGGCCACGCTCCTGGTGTCGAAGCTGGACCGCCTGTCGCGCCGGGTGTCTTTGATCGCTTCGTTGACGGAGGACAAGCGGGTCCCCGTTCGGGTCGCTTCGATGCCCCACGCCGACGCCTTACAGCTTTGCACCTATGCGGCCCTGGCCGAGCAGGAGCGGCAGTTCGTCACCCTCCGCACCAAGGTGGCCTCACAGAAAGCCAAGGGCCCTGGCGTCAAGCTAGGTGGCCTCCGGGCCGCCACCATGAAGCGAAACGAAGTCGTGAAGGCCCAGGCCCAGGAACGGGCCGAGGCATGGCGAGGCGTCGTGGAGCCGCTCCGTGGAGCCGGCAAAAGCATCAGGGAGATTGCCGAGGCACTGAACGCCGCCGGCATCAAGACTGCTCGCGGCGGACCATGGCACCCGACGACCGTCCAGCGGGTTGTGGATCGCCTTAGGAGGCAGGCTGACCCTTTCGATAGCTCGATGGACAGGCCGGGTCGGTCCCCGGTCTGGCACTAGGGGCTCCCGCGTTGTGGCATAGCTTGAAGGTTCTTATTAGCGCGGTGGCGCTGAGTCCCGCACTGGCCGGTTGAGCAACGAGAACCCGGCGAAGATTCAATCCAACGTCAGCCGCTCCACAAGGCGCTTGAGGCTAGTCGCGTGCTTCTCGTTGCAAAGAAGGCAGATGAAATCTTCGCCCATTTCGATGCTCAGGACCTCTGGACCATGACCTTAGGGTAAAACTAATGCTTTACCTCTCCCAGCGTCGAGCGCTACGCTGCAGGGCGATCCTAACCCCACTTACGGCCCCTGAAGGATGTCACGCCCACAGGGGTCTCTTTTTGTGATCAGAGTCCTGTCCCCTATATGCAGACGAGAGCAGCACCGGACATTTGGAACATAAAAAGCTCCTGAGGCTCCCCACGTCGCTTGGTGCCATCAGGGGGCGCGGGAGCGCGCAAAGCTAATCGTTGGGCAACGGATAGCCCGATAGGACGTTGATTCTGATCCCCTTCCCTTCCGCGACGCTCCACCCCAGTTCGCGCGCCAGTGCGGAGCTTACGTTGCTTTGCGCCCAAACGTGCCCTGACAAAAAGTCCAGCACGTACAGAATATCAGAAACAAGATCGACCAAAGCAAACGCATCCTTATTATCGAAATTCGCCTTTCCATATTGAATTAATTGATTTCTCAACTCGACATAAGTCTGAAGTTTCTTAGAAAGATGCCGAATTCCGCTCCATTTCATCTCTGGATTAGATTCAACGTGCAGGTCGGGTATGTAATCACGCAGGATTTTGTAAACAGGGGGAGACTGCGCGCACTCTACAAGCCAGCCGGAACTCTTCACATGCCGGCTTATGTGGTTCTTCAATCCAGTTTCCACTGCGCTAACTGCAATCAGCAGCGCAGATCGAGGCGAGCCTCCATTCGCCAGATAACAAGCTTCCCGCAGCAACTCGTGCGCTAGCGGCTCCTCAACGCCTTCCGACCTCCATAGGAGAGCCATGCGCTCTTCATGCTCCGCCCCCCATTTGACGCCGCCCAACGCACTCGTTTCAAAATCCTCACGGGGCGCCTTAACATGTTTGTGGTAGTCCTCACGCCCCAACGCCCAATATAGACTAGGCGAATATTCAAATAGGGCATGAGCCCCAGGCGAAGCTTGTTCCCAACGCAGAAGTTTGATGAAGCGGGAGAGGGTGGCGGTAAGATGCTCCCGAGCCCTTCCACATAGCGCTTGAATTTCGGGCGGGAGAAACTCGAAGGGAATGCCAAACCCTTCGCGCATCGATCCGTCCGCTTCGATGTGAGTTTCGCCGTTAATTCGATAAGGTAGCTTGAGGGGCATGGTAGCCGAGGCAAGATATCTGCGCTCTAGCTGAGCAGCTATAAAGTCCCTCTCCCATTCTGAAACCTCGAATGCTGCCGAGCATTGGACCTCAAGCCCCCTCTCCCCATTGTCTCGATCCCACTGACGCAGCCTAATTAAGCAATTGGGTGTTCCCGATGCCTCGAACTGAAGCTCCGTTGGAGGTGTTGGGTCGAAGGACATGCCGAGCGCCTTAGCGCTGAGCAGAAAGCTGACATTTGCCATAGGACCCACTTAGGTTGTTGTTCTTATTGTCCTATTCCGTCCCACCTTCATCGTATTCCCTTCGGTAACCCCTGCCATCTCTCTCGCCATACAGTACGCGTGTTATGAGCCCCAAACAGGGTTCAGACGGTCCAGGCCGAGATACACTGAACTACGGCCCATTGCCTGACCCACCATTGAAAGCTTCTGACCTCCCTATCGATCTCATCGGCTTGCTGGAATGTAGGGACCGCTTGGACTTCTGGACCATCAGACCACCCTCCTCCGGTTGTCGGAATTGCCCTTTCTCCACGGTTGCCGGCCCCGCACATAGCCATGCGAGACTAGCCGATCAGCGTCCCTAGCGAGGGCATCTAGATCATGCAAGAGAGCCCTGATGGCCTCCCGAGCATCGCCGTTGAACTCGGCTAGAGCCGCGTCCACGTCAGCGTCGGTGATCGCGGGAGCTTCAGGCTCGCGTGAATTCTCATGTTCCATGGCTCGTCTCTTCATACGATCGAAATAGGAACAAAAACCGAGAATGAGTCAAGATGCCTAGGAGGACCGTCTCCCGTTACTGACGCCCAAGCCCTCACGGGAACGCTCAAGCATATCCCGCGTTCTGCCTCCGTCCTATCGATATCATCAGGAGAACCGCCCATGCTCAAATCACCACTAACTGGTCTAGCGGGCCTTCTGGTGGCTCGCGAAGTCGAAAAGGGCACTCTCCCGGTCAAGCTCTCTGTGCCTCTCACGGTATTGATATCGCGGCTCCCGGTGCCGGCTCTCTTGCTCGGCGCGGCAGGCTATGGGGCCTATAAGTTGGCTAGTGCAGCCAAGGGGCACCGTAGGAAGCCGAGGACATCCAGTGGTGAGAGCGAACACCCATCAGGAGCCCAGGGTACCCGCAGGCGAACCAGCGCTGCTGTGCCTCGTAGGCGAGAAGCTTGAGACCATCGCATAGGGGCTTTCGCCGTGGTATCCGACCGGTGTAGAAAACGGGCCAGCAGCAGACATATGATGCGTGAGGAAACCTAGGGCAGATCGATACCGCCAACCTGACGACAGCCTCTATATCGCCCCAACCAACACGGACGGCGCTTCGCGCTCCCGGGGCGCCCAGGTAGCTCAGTTGGTAGAGCATGCGACTGAAAATCGCAGTGTCGGTGGTTCGATTCCGCCCCTGGGCACCATTTCTTTTCCTAAGCGTCTAGATCACCGTCTCTCTTTGGCTGATGAGGCCCGTATTCCGAACGGCCTGTCGAAGAGGGAGCAACGCCTTCTCCCAGAGACGTGCCCCCTCTCCGCCGGCGCTGGCGCCAGTCTCATCTTCGAGCGCCATGTCTGGCTGTCGCATTCCAAAGACGAGCGATTACGCTCCTAGAGGGAGCCGGCACGCTCGGCGGTTACGGCTGGATTAAATCGGCGTCAGGCTCGTGGACTATCGCACCAGGGCCATCGGCAGCACGACGGCCGTAAAGATGGCGGCAACGATTGCCGTCCTCGTCCAGATGGCGAGGACACGACTGCTCGGCAGCATGTGGGCCTCCCTGCATTTCTTGTTCGTGGGAGGACACCAGCACAGGATGGATACTGCGGCAACCAGGGTTTCGATGTCGAATTCTTACCCTGACCCGGCTCGGCCAAGCCTGCCCGAAAGCGGCGGGCGCCGTGTCGATCCGTTCGGAAAAAGCCGCTCGCCAAGGCGAGATCCAAAGATCCCGCGACCCGTCATCCACTGATCGCCGCGGAAGCCGTGCGGGCCTATCGTCGGCCTGGTCCGGCGTCTGTCGCGCCAGAACCCTAGCCCAAGCGTCTGTCGAGCATGTCGTCGATCCGCTCGACGATGCCTTGATGCTCAACCAGCAATTGCTGAAGCGGTCCCAGCGGCCTGAAGGCGGCCAGGTCCTGCTGCTCCTCGCCCTCGGTGCGCCAGGCCTCAATCGCGGCGTCCGCCGCGGCCAAGGCGTCTTCGGACGGGCCGCCTTCGGCGGAAGCGCCGGCCTCTTCGGCGATGCGGGTCGCAATCCGCCGGCGAAGCCGCAGCTCATGGGCGACGACGGCGTCGAGCTCATCGGTGTAGGCCATGGCGCCGAGGCCGCTCAGTGCACCGTCGCGAGGTCGTCGTCGTCGGGGTCGATCAGCTTCGCCAGGCCGAGCTGCTCCACCCCGTCCGTGAACTCCGCGAAAGCCTCGGCATCCGTGGCGAAACTGTCCTGCCAGACCGTCGAGCCGCCGTCCTCGTCGACGAGCTCAAGCGTCCAGCCATCGGTGCCACCGATCCTGTAGATCTCGACCTGAACGGTCACGCCATCGTCGGTGAAGCTCTGCGACAGGGGCGAACGAATGATGTCAGGAAAATCAGTCATTCCCGCAGCCTAGCAAATCGAAGTCTGGCTTGCAGCAAGGGATCGCACCCGTCGCTCAGTCGTCGCCATCGCGTGGCGCCGGCGTTTCCTCGGCTTCCTCGACCGGCTCGCCCGGAATCACATAGCTGCCCTTCAGCCAGCGGCCGAGGTCGATGTCGGCGCAGCGCTTCGAGCAGAACGGCCGATAAAGGGCGAGCGCTGGTTTCCCGCAGATCGGACAAGGCTTCGCGGCCGGCGCAGGCGTGTCGGTTTCAGTCATATTTGAGCGTGATGCCTCCATCGACGATGAGCTCGATGCCGGTGACATAGCGCGCTTCATCGCTGGCAAGGAAGAGGGCGGCATTGGCCACATCCCAGGCCTCGCCCATGTGCCCCATCGGCACCTGCGCCGCGCGCGCCGCCCACATCGCCTCGACATCCCCATCGCCATAGGCCTGCGCGAGGCCGGCCGAATGCTCGACCATCGGGGTCTTCATCAGCCCAGGCAGAATCGCGTTCACGCGGACCATCTGCGGCGCGAACTGTGCCGCTGTCGTGCGGGTCAGCTGGTTCAGCGCCGCTTTGGTCGCCGAATAGCTGGCATAGGGCACGCCGGTATGGCGGATCGAGGCGATCGACGAGATGTTGATGATCGAGCCGCCCTCGCCCGTCTCCTCGAACTGGCGCTGCATCACCGGGATGACGTGCTTCATGGCCAGGAATGCGCCGGTGAGGTTGACCTTGAAGACGCGGTCCCAGACCTCCTCCGGCAGATCGACGACGCTGCCGACCTCGGCGATGCCGACATTGTTGTCGAGTATGTCGATGCGGCCGTAGCGGCCGAGCGCGCGGCCGACGAGATCGGCCACCTGATCGGCTCTGGTGACGTCGGCCTGGACGGCAAAAGCCTG
Source organism: Bosea sp. NBC_00550 (assembly GCF_026020075.1). NCBI lineage: Bacteria > Pseudomonadati > Pseudomonadota > Alphaproteobacteria > Hyphomicrobiales > Alloboseaceae > Allobosea > Allobosea sp. NBC_00550. The sequence continues at coordinate 321,665 of NZ_CP102772.1, read as the reverse complement.
CCCGCCTTCATTCTGGATGATGGCGGCGGTTTCCTCGGCGGCGTCGCGGTTGATGTCGGCGCAGATCACCTTCGCGCCCTCGCGGGCGAAGATCGTGGCGGTCGCCTTGCCGTTGCCCCAGCCCGGGCCGATCGACCCCGCCCCGGCCACGATCGCGACCTTGCCTCTCAGACGTCCGGTCATTGCGTGTCATCCTCCGTCGCGCGCCCTTGTCAGCCCGGCGCGCTTTGCCCCGTGAGGATCGGGCGTCGATCGCGAACAGGCAACCCCCGCCCTGCGATCAGGCTGCGTTCATCCAGCCGAAGCGGATCGGGAAGCCCTCGCCGCCGAGCAGATTGACCGTCTCGTAAAGCGGCAGGCCGACGACGCCGGTGTAGGAGCCCACCAGCTTGATCACGAAGGAGCCGGCGATGCCCTGGACGGCGTAACCGCCCGCCTTGCCGCGCCATTCGCCCGAGGCGAGGTAGTTCTCGATATCCTCGGTGGAGAGGCGCTTGAAACGCAGCCGCGTCTCGACGATCCGATCCCGGATCGCGCCCGACGGCGTCACCAGCGCCACGCCGGTGTAGACGCGGTGCGCCCGGCCCGAGAGCAGGCGCAGGCAGGCGGCGGCTTCGTCGACGATCTCGGCCTTGGGCAGGATGCGCCGGCCGACGGCGACCACCGTATCGGCGGCGACGATGTAGCAACCCTCGAGATCGGCCCGCGCCTTGGCGCCCTCGCGCGCAGCTTCCGCCTTCTCGCGGGCCAGGCGGCGGGCGAGATCGCGCGGCCGCTCGCCCTTATGCGGCGTCTCGTCGAGATCGGCCGGCAGCAGCGCATCCGGCTTCAGGCCCGCTTGCTCGAGCAAGGCAAGACGGCGCGGCGAAGCCGAGGCCAGCACCAGCATCGGCCGCCAGCCGGGATGTTTGGGGGAGGAGAACAGGCTCAAAAGGCTTCCCGACGCGTTTCAGACGCCGAGACGACCGGCGCGGCATCAGCCTTAGAACATTTCGACGGCGCGATAAATCGGCAACCGAAACGCACAAGATGCATGTCAGCCGCTTCTGCAATCGCTGGTTCTGCGCGTGGCGCATAAAAGCTGGGCGGGAGAACTGGTATACCACGGGTTGCCAAGCCCGCCTGCGGGCGGCAGACTCCATCCCCCTCGGCGTCACGCCGTTCATGACTGTGTTTCCGGAGTTCGCCCATGCCGAGTTCGCGCAAGCCATCGCGCTCCGCCGTCGCGGCTGGAGCGGATGCACAGGTGCTTGCCGCGCGTGTGATGGCCATGCAGGCGGAAGCCGGTATCACCATCGCCATGCGGATGCCGATCCTGCTGAAGGGCGCCTTCGGCGACAGCCGCGGCCAGCACGAGGCGACGAACGCCGTCATGGAGAAGCTCTCGGCCATGGTCGAGAGCAGCCTCGCCGCGACGCAGGCCGCCACGGCGTTCTGGTGGGGGCTTGCCCTCAACCCGCCCGGTCAGTTCGACATGGCTGCGGCAGCGGTCCGGGCTGCAGACAGTACGCTCGAACCCTTCGCACGGCGGACCCGTGCCAATGCCGCCAGGCTCAGCGGGAGCCGCCGCTAGCCCAATCGAGCGCGGCGACGTCCGGAAGGAAGACTTCAGACCGTATCTTGCGGTGCAGGCTCGGCGGCCCCGGCAACAGGCGCCGGCAGGCTGTGTTCGCGCTCTAGCTTGCGATAGCGCGCAACGCTCAACGGGATGAGCGCGAGATAGGCCACGACCACGAGGGACAGCACCTCGAAGGGATAGGCGAAGAGCAGCCCCGCCACGATCACCACTGCGACGAAGATCGGCAGGACCCGGTCGCGCGGGACGCGGGTGCCGAGCGTCTTGCCGGCATAGCAGGGGATGCGCGAGATCGTCAGGAAGGCGATGAACAGGATGTAGATGCCGACGAAGGGCGCGCCATAGTCCTGAACCGGCACGCCGATCGCCTGCAGATAGACCGGCAGCATCGCCGTGATCGCACCCGCGGGCGCCGGCATCCCGACGAAAAAGTTCTTCTGCCAGTCCGGCCGGTCCGGGTCGTCGATCATGACGTTGAAGCGCGCGAGCCTGAGCGCCATGGCGCAAGCGAGCGTCAGCACGATGATCCAGCCGAACGACTTCAGGTCGTGCAGGACGAAAATCCACAGCACATAGCCGGTGGCGACGCCGAAATTGACGAAATCGGAGAGCGAATCGAGCTCGGCGCCGAAGCGCGAGGTGCCCTTGAGCATGCGGGCCAGGCGGCCGTCGACGCCGTCCAGGGCCGCAGCGATCAGGATGCAGATCGTCGCGGTCTCGAGCTTGCCTTCGACCACAAGGCGCATCGCCGTGAGCCCGAGGCAGAGCGCTAGCAACGTGACGACGTTCGGCGCCAGCAGCCGGAACGGGATCGGCTTGAAGCGGGCGCGCCGGGACTCGACGCGCTCGGGTTCGAAAGGGGGAAACAGATCGCTCATGCGAGCCGAAATACGCGGTTTCGCGAGCGGGCGCTAGCGCGGGGCGGAGCGATGGGGCACGCCGTCCCCACCCTGCCTCTCAGATATCGCGGAAGCTGCGCGCGACCGGCTCGTTGCCGCTCATGTCGGCCAGCACCGTCTCCCCGGCGATCGCGGTCTGGCCTTCGCCGACCAGCGGCACGACATGCGCCGGCAGATAGACGTCGACGCGCGAGCCGAAGCGGATGAGGCCGAAGCGCTCGCCGGTCGCCAACGTGTCGCCCTGCTTGACGAACGGGACGATGCGGCGGGCGATCAGACCGGCGATCTGCACGACGCCGACGATGCCTGAGGAGGTCTCGATCGCCAGCGCGTTGCGCTCGTTGTCGTCACTCGCCTTGTCGAGCTCGGCATTGAGGAACAGGCCCGGCGTATAGGCGATCTTGGCGATACGGCCCGGAACCGGCGCGCGGTTCACATGGCAGTCGAAGACATTCATGAAGATCGAGACGCGGGTCATCGGCTCGGCCGGCAATTCGAGCTCCGGCGGCGGCAGGGCCGATGCGATCTGGCTGATCCGGCCATCGGCCGGGGAGATCACGAGACCTTCGCGCTGGGGCGTGACCCGGACGGGGTCGCGGAAGAAATAGCAGATCCAGACCGTTATGATCGCGCCGATCCAGCCGAAGGGCGACCAGAGATTGGCGAGCACGATGGTCGCGACCAGCCCGATGGCGATGAAGACATAGCCCTCCTTGTGGATGGGCACGATCACCTTGCGGACGGAATCGACGAGGGACATGAGGCGGGTTTCCGTTAGGCTGTCGGCGCGCCGGGCGCACATCAATTGCATTGCCGCAGCGGCGGTGCCGGCCGCGGCGTTGCGCTGATTTAGGGCGTTCCGGCCCTCAGGGAAAGCCCGGAAACTGCGACATCGCGACAGATGCACCGTTCAAAAGGCGCAAAAGCCGGAACCGTCCCAGCCCGCACCCGTTCACCAGCCAAGGAAAGCCATCCAGACAGGAGCGAGCCATGGCGAAGGCAACGGCCAAAACCGGGACGACCAAACGGGTTGCAGCAGCCGTCCAGCAACAGCGGCAAATCCAGAAGCAGGTCGCGCAGGCCGAACGCGCGCGGCCGAAGCAAAAGACCGAGGCGATGCAGGCCGGCGCCCGCGCCTATCCCGTTCCGCCGTTCAGGAAACAGCATCAGGCCAAGCCGGGCAGCGAAGCGCAGCTCGACCCGGCGCCGATGTACGACGCCCCGTTCTACAAGGGCTCGGGCAAGCTCGAAGGCCAGGTCGCGCTCATCACCGGTGGCGACTCGGGTATCGGGCGCGCTGTCGCCGTGCTGTTCGCGCGCGAGGGTGCGGATGTCGCGATCCTGCATCTCGACGAGACGCTGGATGCCGCCGCGACGGTCGAAGCTATCGTTTCAGAGGGGCGCAAAGCGATCGCGATCAAGGGCGACGTCCGTGATCCCGCCTTCTGCCGAAAGGCGACCAAGGAAGTGGTCAAGCGATTGGGCAAGCTCGACATCCTCGTCAACAACGCGGCTTTCCAGGTTCATGCCGCCAATTTCGAAGATCTCACGGAAGAGCATTTCGACACGACGATGAAGACCAATCTCTATGGCTACTTCCACATGGCCAAGGCCGCGGTGGAGCACCTGCCGCATGGCGGCGCGATCGTGAACACGGGTTCCGTCACCGGGCTCGACGGCAGCAAGGACCTGATCGACTACGCCACGACAAAGGGCGGCATCCATGCCTTCACGCGTTCGCTTGCGGCGCATCTGGTATCGCGTGGCATCAGGGTCAATGCGGTGGCGCCCGGGCCGGTATGGAGCCCGCTCAACCCCACGGACAAGACGGCGGAGGACGTCGCCCAGTTCGGCGCCAAGGTCCCGATGAAGCGGCCGGCCCAGCCGGAGGAGATCGCTCCGGCCTATGTCTTCCTCGCCTCGCGCCAGTGCTCCAGCTACATCACCGGCGAGGTGCTGCCGATCATCGGCGGGTACTGAACTGCCGGACAGCCGTGGTTCGCGCTAGGCGAGCCTCGGCATCTGGACAAACCGCACGGCCGCCTTCCAGGTGACGAAGCCGAACACGAACAGCACGAAGCTCTCGGCGATGGCGAAGGGCGGCTCGGACTGGGTCGGCGCCAGCGCCCGCAGCGCAGGAATCTTGGCGAACATCTGCGCCACCAGCACGAAGACCAGCAGGTAGAAGGTCAGCATCGCCGTGATCGCGTAGGTCCGGCGCCAGGGCCCTTCCAGCCTGCGCCCATACAGCGCGAAGCCGGCGATCGCGACGAGCACGAGCGAGATCGCGCCGACGATGTGGGACGGCAGGATGCCGTTGAACGGAAAGCCGAAACCGGTCGCGCTGGTCGCGAAGGCGGTGGACAGGAACACGCCGGTCCAGCCCGGCCGCGTATGCCCCTGCAACAGCCCGGCCGCGACCGGGAATCCGGCGACGATGGCGATCAGGCTGAGCCAGGTATGAAAACCTACAAATGTCGTCGGATCGAACACAGTCGCCTTCCCCCGATGGCTTGGTCTGCCGGCGGAGCATGCAGGAAAGGCGATGAAGTTGCGAGAGGTTTTAAACTAGCCGGGAGGCCGCCGCGCCGCTTTCGAACGCAGCCGCTGTGATGCTCAGGACGTCAGGCTCACCCTGACGCTTTCGCCCTCGGCCTCGTTGGCACGCTGGAGCGTGGCCTTGGCCTCGTCGACCTCACGCTGGCGGTTCCACATGGCCGCATAGACGCCGTCCGCCGCGAGCAGGTCGCGATGGTGGCCGCGCTCGACGATGATGCCCTTGTCGAGCACGATGATCTCGTCAGCATTGACCACGGTGGAGAGCCGGTGTGCGATGACGAGCGTGGTGCGGCCTTCGCTGACCCGGTCGAGCGCGTCCTGGATCTCCTTCTCGGTGAAGGAATCCAGCGCCGAGGTCGCCTCGTCGAGGACGAGGACCGGAGGGCCCTTCAGGATGGTGCGGGCGATGGCGACGCGCTGCTTCTCGCCGCCCGAAAGCTTCAGGCCGCGCTCGCCGACCGAGGTCGCGTAGCCTTCCGGCAACAGACGGATGAAGCGGTCGATCTGGGCGAGCCGCGCAGCTTCCGCGACTTCTTCCATCGTCGCCTCGGGGCGACCGTAGAGGATGTTGTATTCGATGGTGTCGTTGAACAGCACCGTATCCTGCGGGACCATGCCGATGGCGGCGCGCAGGCTGACCTGCTGAATATCCGCGATCGGCTGGCCGTCGATCAGGATGCGGCCCTCCTGAGGCTCGTAGAACCGGAACAGCAGCCGCGAGATCGTCGACTTGCCGGCGCCGGACGGGCCGACGATGGCGACGGTTTGCCCCGGCAGGACCTTGAACGAGACGCCGCGCAGGATCGGCCGCTCCGGCACATAGGCGAAGTGGACATCCTCGAACGCGACCTCCCCGGCCCGGACATCCAGGGGCAACGCGCCGGGCTTGTCCTGGATCTCGGGGTCGCGGCCGATCAGCGAGAACATCTGGGCGATGTCGAGCGTCGCCTGCTTGATCTCGCGATAGACGGTGCCCATGAAATTCAGCGGCAGGTAGAGCTGAATCAGCATCGAGTTGATCAGGATGAGATCGCCGACCGTGTTCGTGCCGGCCTGGAAGCCGCGCACCGCCATCACCATCGAGAGCGTCAGCCCCACGGCGAAGATCGCGGCCTGGCCGAAATTCAGCCAGGCAAGCGAGGTGTAGGACTTGATCGAGTTGCGCTCGTAGCGCGCCATCGACTGATCGTAGCGCGCGGTCTCGCGGGCTTCCGCGCCGAAATACTTCACGGTCTCGTAGTTGAGCAGCGAGTCGATCGCCTTGGCGTTCGCGTCCGTGTCCGACTCGTTCATCGCCGAGCGGATGGCGATGCGCCATTCGGTCGCCTTGATGGTGTAGGTCATGTAGGCCGTGACCATCGTGACCAGAACGACGACGTAGCGCCAGTCGAATAGATAAAGCAGCACGGCGATGATCAGCACGACCTCGATGATCACCGGCACGAGCTGGTTGAGGCCGAGGCGCACCATCTCCTCGATGCCGTTGCGGCCGCGCTCCAGCACGCGGGTCAGGCCGCCGGTCTTGCGCTCCAAGTGGAAGCGCAGCGAGAGATGGTGGAGATGGCCGAAGGTCTGCAGCGCGAGCGTCCGCACCGCATGCATGAACACGGGCGCAAAGATGGCGTCGCGCAGTTGCACGAAGGCGGCCGAGCCGACGCGGGCGAGGCCGTAGAGGACCGTCAGCGCCAGCGGCGCGCCGACCAGCCAGGGCAGCCAGCTCTCCAGATTCGAATAGGTGCCGGCCAGGGCGTCGGTTACCCATTTGAAGCTGAACGGCACCCCCATCAGCACCAGGCGGCCCGCCACCATCAGGGCGAAGGCGGCAACGACGCGACCGCGCAGATCGGCGCGTTCCGCCGGCCAGAGATAGGGCCAGAGCGCGCGGAAGGTGGCGAAGAAGCCGGAACCCGGTTGGAGGATCGCGGAACGGGAGAAGCTCGGCGCCGGAGGCGGCGCTGACGGCAGGGACATTTTCAAACGATTCCAGTTGGTGCGCTCATATAGGCGCAATCGGACGCCAATGCATGGGGGAACGCGGTGCCATCTGCGCGCCCTTGCCCGAAAGCCGCCTTGCTCTCGCCGAAAGCCCGGTGTCTGATCCGGCTCAGAGCGCAAGGACGCTCACGACCGGGGACAGAAACAACCATGAGAGATCAGCATCTTATCGCCATGGGGCTCGGCGCCGCCGCCGCTCTCGTTCTGGCCACGCTGCCCGCCGCCGCGCAGGCCGGCAAGCCGCATGCGCAGGTCACCATCACCAATCAGCGCACCGTGCCGCTGACGAGTTTCGAGATCGCCACCGCCGGCGAGCAACCCCGTCTCGTCGCCAAGCTCGCCAAGCCGCTGGCGCCCGGCAAGAGCGTCGCGCTCAAGCTCAACAAGCCGCAGGGCTGTGCCTATACGGTGCAGGGGAAATTCGACGACGAGGCTGCCAGCGACGCCGACATGGATTTGTGCCGGGACCGCGTCATCCGCCTGACGGAGTGAGGCGACGAGCGCGTCATTCTCGGGCGGAGCGAAGCGCAGACCCGAGAGTGACGGGACGAAGAGGTAGGAGCCTTCTTCCGCAAGAGATGCCCGGGGCAAGCCCGGGCATGACGTTTCGGCGCCTCACGCCGTGGCGCCGGCCTTCACCAGCTTATAGGTGATCGAGTCGACCAGCGCCTGAAACGAGGCGTCGATGATGTTGGCGCTGACGCCGACCGTGGTCCAGCGCTCGCCCGTCTCGTCGCCAGATTCAATCAGCACGCGGGTGACTGCATCGGTACCACCCTGGAAGATACGGACCTTGTAGTCGACGAGGCGCAGGCCCCCGATCAGCGACTGGTAGCGGCCGAGATCCTTGCGCAGGGCGATGTCGAGCGCATTGACCGGGCCGGCATCGCCTTCGGCGGCCGAGATCAGCACGTCGTCACCGACCTTCACCTTCACGATCGCCTCGGAAAAGGTGACTAGCTCGCCCAGCGCATTGTAGCGGCGCTCGACATTTACCGCGAAGCGCTCGACCGCGAAATAATCCGGCACCTCGCCGAGGATGCGCTTCACCAGCAGGAAGAACGAGGCATCGGCTCCCTCGAAGGCGTAGCCTTGTGCCTCCTTGTCCTTGACCTCCTGCAGCACCCGGTTCAGTCGCGGGTCGTCGCGGCCGAGCGTGACGCCGATGCGCTCGAGTTCGGCGACGAGGTTCGACTTGCCGCCCTGATCGGAAACCAGGACCTTCCGGGTGTTGCCGGTCGCCTCGGGGGCGACATGCTCGTAGGTGCGCGGGTCCTTCAGCACCGCCGAGGCGTGGATGCCAGCCTTGGTGGCGAAGGCCGAGGCGCCAACGAAGGGCGCGTGGCGATTCGGCGCCCGGTTCAGCATCTCGTCGAGGGCGCGCGAGACATGGGCGAGGTCGGCGAGCTGCGCATCGCTGACGCCGAGTTCAAAACGGTCGCGATAGCGCTCCTTCAGCTTCAGCGCGCCGATCAGCGTGACGAGATTGGCGTTGCCGCAGCGCTCTCCCAAGCCGTTGAGCGTGCCCTGGATCTGGCGTGCGCCGGCCTCGATGGCCGCCAGCGAATTGGCGACGGCGCAGCCGCAATCATCATGCGCGTGGATACCGAGATTGTCGCCCGGCACGGTGTTCGTCACCTCGCGGACGATGGCGCCGACCTCGTCCGGCAGCGTGCCGCCATTGGTGTCGCAGAGCACGACCCAGCGGGCGCCGGCCTCATAGGCCGTGCGGGCGCAGGCGAGCGCATAATCGGGATTGGCCTTGTAGCCATCGAAGAAATGCTCGCAGTCGAGCATCACCTCGCGGCCGGCCGCCTTCGCCGCCTCCACGCTCTCGCGGATGCCGGCGAGGTTCTCCTCCAGCGAGATCTCGAGCGCGACATGGACGTGGTAGTCCCAACTCTTGGCGACGAAGACGATGGCGTCGGCCTTCGCCTCCAGCAGCGCCGCGATGCCGGGGTCGTTCGCCGCCGAGCGCCCTGCCCGCTTGGTCATGCCGAAGGCGGCGAACTTCGCCTGCTTCGTCGGCTTGTGCTCGAAGAAGGCGGTATCGAGCGGGTTGGCGCCGGGATAGCCGCCCTCGACATAATCGACGCCAAGCCGATCGAGCAGGGCGGCGACGGCGCGCTTGTCGTCGAGCGAGAAATCGACGCCGGTGGTTTGGGCGCCGTCGCGCAGCGTCGTGTCGAAGAGCTGGACGCGAGCGCCCGTCATCGCTCGCGCCGGAGCTTGAAGCGAACGACGCGCGGCACGACCATCGCCAGCATGACCAGCTTGATGGCGAAGGAAAGCGAGCCGGCAGGGCGGATCTTCGGGCTCATCGCTTCACCTCCCAGGTGGTCGTCGGCTCGCCAGTTGTGGCTTCCTTACCGTCCTTCAGCGCGATGCCCATGACGGCAAGTTCGTCGCGGATGCGATCGGATTCGGCGAAGTTTTTCGCGCGGCGGGCAGCGAGACGGGCCGCGATCAGGCGTTCCACCTGCTCTTCATCAATCGCCAGAGCTGCCTTCTTGTTCGCTTTCCAGACGGCTGGATCGTGGTTTAGGAGCCCCAGCACGCGCGCAGCCGCAACAACGGCTGACGCCGTAGCTGGATCACGTATATCCCAGCCCAATACATCGCCGGCCATCATCGCGCCGGCGGTACTTGAAGAAAACAGCGGATGTAGTTGAGCGACCGCAGCGACCGTATTCAGATCGTCGAACAAAGGTTCAAGAACAGCACCAATAGGGGCTGCCTTATCGTCGATCGGCGTTCCCTCAAGCCATTCATACCACCGGTCCAGCGTCTTCTCCGCCTCCTCCAGCGCTTTCACCGTCCAGTCGATCGGCTGGCGATAATGGGTCTTGAGCATCGCGAGGCGCAGCACCTCACCCGGCCAGGTCCGGCCGCCGAAAGTCTCCGTCGCCAGCAGTTCGTTGATGGTGACGAAGTTGCCGAGGGACTTCGACATCTTCTCGCCTTCGACCTGCAGGAAGCCGTTATGCATCCAGATATTGGCCATGCGGGCTGAGCCCTCCCCGCCGCCGAAGGCGCAGCAGGACTGGGCGATCTCGTTCTCGTGGTGCGGGAAGACGAGATCGATGCCGCCACCATGGATGTCGAAGACGTTCTTGGCCGGGTCGTCGCAAGCAAGCCCGCCGCCGAAGGGCGTCAGCAGCTTCGCCATCGACATGGCCGAGCACTCGATATGCCAGCCGGGGCGGCCGGGCGTGGCGATGCCGGCCGGGGACGGCCAGCCGGGGTCGATGCCATCACGGCTCGGCTTCCACAGCACAAAATCCATCGAGTCGCGCTTGTAGGGCGCGACGTCCACCCGCGCGCCGGCCAGCATCTCGTCGAGCGAGCGGCGGGCGAGCGTGCCGTATTTCGGCGCCTTCGTCAGATGGGAGACCGCGGGCACATGGAACAGCACATGCTCTTCGGCGACATAGGCGACGCCGCGCGCGATCAGGCGCTCGATGATCGCCTTCATCTCCTCGATATGCTCGGTCGCCCGTGGCTCGCTCGTTGGGCGCAGGTTGCCGAGCCCATCCACATCGGCGTGGAACTGCGCCGTCGTGGTCTCGGTGACCTTCGCGATCGCCTCGTTCAGCGGCAGGCCGGGGAAATCGCGGGCGGCGCGCGCATTGATCTTGTCGTCGACGTCCGTGAGGTTGCGGGCATAGGTGACGTGATCCGGCCCATAGATGTGCCGCAGCAGCCGGTAGAGCACGTCGAAGACGATGACCGGGCGGGCATTGCCGATATGGGCGTAGTCGTAGACCGTCGGGCCGCAGACATACATCCGCACATTCGACGGATCGATCGGCGCGAAGTCCTGCTTCGTCCGCGTCAGCGTGTTGTAGAGCCTCAGGGTCGGCGACATCGGGGCTAAATCCTGAAAACGAACGAAACGGCGAAAAGCAAAAAACGACCTGGCCGCTGGCCGGGGCGCTTTTGTCGGTTCGTTTTCAGGACGAGGACGTGAGCAGCCGGCCAGCGAAAGCTAGCGGCAAATAATGCAAGGGCTGTTGATGGCGGCTCGCGTCATGGGAAGAACTGATTGCCTTTCCGCAAGCTTTCCGTCAAGAGGGCGGCCGATTGCTGCAATGCAGCATTGCACCAAGGTTGCCGCGCTTCATTCAAATTTAACCGGCCGGAACCATCATCCCGATTCGCGGGTTCTCCGCCGGTCGTCACCAGGAAACTCAATTCATGCGCCGCGCCGTGGCCTTCGTCGGACTGCTGGGGATCGTTGCCGCCGGCATCTCGCTCTCGGTGATGCCGTCCAGCCGCTCGGTGGCCGCCGCCAACGAGCCGCGCACCTTCCTGATCCCGGCCAGCGACGGCTACGGCGTCGCCGACTGCATCTCCACCAAGGCGGAATGCGGCAAGATCGTCGCCACCGCCTGGTGCGAATCCCAGGGCTTCGGCAAGGCCGTCGCCTTCGGCGTCGCCGACCGCGAGGATTTCACGGGCACGGTCGCGCGGCCGAGCCCGACGCAGGTGGCCGAGCAGCCGCTCAGCATCACCTGCAGCGATTGATCGCCCTTCCGCTCACTTGATCCACTCCGAGCATTTCGGCGGTTCGCCGGATGCGCCCCAGGGCATGATCGGCACGGTCGAGGTCGAGTTCTGCGGCGAGCCGTCGATCAGCTTGTCGGTATAGACCAGATAGACCAGCACGTTGCGCTTGGCGTCGCAGCCGCGCACGATCTGCATCTTCTTCCAGACCAGCGAGCGGCGCTCGCGGAAGACGACATCGCCCTGCTCCGCCTTCTCCTTGAACTTGATGGGGCCGACCTGGCGGCAGGCGAGCGAGACCTCGGAGACTTCCTCGGCTACGCCGAACATGCCGGATACGCCGCCCTTCTCGGGCACGGTGTAGTGGCAGGCGACGCCATCGATGATCGGATCGTCGACGCCGTAGACGGCGAGCTTGTCGTTAGGGGTCAGCATCTTCCAGACCGTCGACTTGCGGAAGATCAGATCCTCCTGCGCCGTGGCCGGCGACAGCATCGTTCCTGACAGGGTGAGGGCCAGCACGGCCAGGACCCAACGACGAAGCAGCATTCCCATTCTCCCGGCGCGTTTCAGCTTGGCGCCCGGCAGGATATGGGAAGCCCGCAGGCACTGCACCAGAGTTCTGAGGGTGTGCGCTGTCGCCTCATCGAGAAGGATCGCTTCGTGCTGCCAGAACTGGAAAGCGAGAGACTGCTGCTGCGCCCGCGCCGGCTCGACGACATCGATACTATCGCCCGCATGAACGCCGATCCGCAGGTGATGCGCCATATCGCGGCTATCGGCGATCCGGCGATGGGGCGAGACGCGGTGGCGGCACGCAGCTTCAGCCATGTCGCGCAGGGGCTCGGCTACTGGTCGGTCTTCGCCAGGGCGGACCCGGCCGAGTTCACCGGCTATGTCGGCCTCATTCCGGATGGCGAGCCCGTGGACGATGTCCAGCTCAGCTATCGCTTCGAAGTGCGCCACTGGGGCAAGGGCTATGCCGGGGAAGCGGCGATATGCCTGCTGCACCATGCGTTCGGCACGCTCGGTTTCCCGGCGATCGCCATCACGACCCATCCGCTCAACAGCGCCTCGCTGCGTCTGGCGGAGCGGCTCGGCTTCGAAGCCGAGCCGTCCGACCCCGATATCCTCATCGGCGAACCGGCGGTGCCTGCCGCCCGTCTCAAGCTCACGCTTGGCGATTGGTTGAAGCTCAGCTCGCCAGAGGCTTGAAGACGAGATAGGCCGCGACGAGCGCGCCGACGACGCCGAGCGCGAAGAGGACGAGCTTCAGCCGCGTCATCGCGCTGGCGAAGGCGACATTGCCGCCATCGACCTGGGGGTAACGGTCGAGCAGGCGCGCCACAGCGAAGTTCTCGGCGACATCGCAGAGCCCACCGAGCAGCCAGCCCCCGCCGCAGAGCGCCGCCACCCACCAGGGCTGCCCGCGCATGCCGAGCCCGACGATCAGCAGCGCGCCGACGATCGCATAGGTGAAGGCGCAGGCGACATCGGCCGGCAGCACGCGGTTGCGGTAGCGGGCGCGAATTTTCTCGCCATAGAGCGAGAACAGCTTCTCGACATCGGCGACGTTGTAGCCATCCCAGTCGCTCTCCAGCATGCGCGGCACGCCCTGCCGGTTCGACCAGAAGCCGACCGCCCAGAACAGCACCACCACCAGCACCGGGCCCCAGATGAAGAAGGCGAGCGGTATGGTGGTCGAATAGAACGGCACGGTCTCGGTCATGGCATCTCGGCTCTCGCGGCAGACATCGGCGCTTCCGGATCAGGTTATCCGGCGCGCGGGCCGCCGCCAAGCACGGCAAGCCCGCCTTCCCGGCTCAGAGCAACTCTTCCGGTGGAAGCAGGTCGAGGCGGCGCAGCTCGACGCGCGTCTGCTGCGAGTCGAACAGCAGGAAATACTCGTCGAGCTGCGGCGGAGGGACTTCGGTGCCGGCCAGCATCGCATGGGCCTGGCCACGATGGTGGATCTGATGCTGGAAGAGATGCGCCAGCAGGTCGTCGATCCGCTCCTCGATCGCGCCATGCTCGCCGCGGTCGGTGGCGACGGTGGAGCTGAAAGTGGCGTCCGTGAACCCGTCGCAGACGGCGATCAGGCGGCGGTCGGCCACGGTCTGCGCCTGGAACAGCCCGCTCAAGTCGAAGGGTCGGAAGCGCTCGAACACCTGCCGGCCAAGCCCGCCGCGTTCGAGCGCGTCGATGTAATAGAGATCGACCATCAGGTTGTGGTTCAGCGTCTCATGCAGCGAGGGGAAGAAGCTCGTGCGCGTCGCCGTGAACGCCTCGTCGCCGAGCCGCATGCAGGCCGAGAGCAGCCGCCAGTTCGCCCAGGCGTTGTTATGCGCCATCTTGCGGAAATGGGCGCTCAACGGCCCATGGCGGCCCGCGCTCTCAGACATCGCGCGGCTTAGACATGAGGCAGGATCTCCTGTTCGATCGCGCCGAAGATCGAATGCCCGGCGGCATCCTTCATCTCGATGCGGACCGTGTCGCCGAAGCGCAGGAACGGCGTCTGCGGCTCGCCCTGGCGAATCGTCTCGACCATGCGCTGCTCGGCGATGCAGGCATAGCCCAGCCCGCCCTCCGCGGCAGGCCTGCCGGGGCCGCCATCGGAATCGCGGTTCGAGACCGTGCCGGAGCCGATGATCGTTCCGGCGGAGAGGCGCCGCGTCGCGGCGGCGTGGGCGACGAGCGTGCCGAAATCGAAAGTCATGTCGACACCGGCATCGGGCTTGCCGAAGAGCGTGCCGTTAACCTGGGCCAGCAGCGGCAGGCTGAGCTTGCCGTCCTGCCAGGCGGAGCCGAGCTCGTCCGGCGTGACCGCGACCGGGGAGAAGGCCGAGGCAGGCTTTGACTGAACGAATCCAAAGCCTTTCGCTAATTCGCCGGGAATCCGATTCCGCAGGCTCACGTCGTTTGCGAGCATGATGAGCCGGATGTGCCCGAGCGCCTCGGCGCGGCTCGCACCCATCGGCACGTCGCCGGTCACGACCGCGATCTCGGCCTCGAAATCGATGCCGTCCTCCTCGCTGCGTGCCAGCACCGGCTGGCGCGGCCCGAGTGTGACGTCGCTGCCGCCCTGGTACATCAGCGGATCGGTCCAGAAACTGTCCGGCATGGCCGCGCCGCGCGCCTTCCGGACGAGATCGACATGGTTCACATAGGCCGAGCCGTCGAGCCACTGATAGGCGCGCGGCAGCGGCGCGGCGCAATGGTGCTCATGAAAGCGGAAGGACGGCACCGAGCCGTGCTCCAGACTCTCGGCAAGGTCGGCCAGACGCGGGGCATGGCGCTCCCAGTCGTCCAGTGCCGCCTGCAGGGTCGCGACGACGGGAAAGGCGTCGGTCGCCCGCGTCAGGTCCCGCGAGACGACGACGAGGCGGCCATCACGGCCATGCGAGAGCGAGGCAAGCTTCATCTCTTTTCATTCCTTCGCGGACGCGCCAATAAGGACGCAACAAGCCTTCGGGAGGAGACCATATGGAACGTCGCAGCTTTTTGAAAACGGGGGCGCTCGCCGCCGCGGCGACTTCGGTCGCGATGCCGGCGATCGCTCAGTCCCAGCCCGAGGTGAAATGGCGGTTGACCTCGAGCTTCCCGAAGTCGCTCGACACGATCTTCGGCACAGCGCAGCAGTTCTCGAAATACGTATCCGAGGCGACCGACGGCAAGTTCGACATCCAGGTCTTCGCACCCGGCGAGATCGTGCCCGGCCTGCAGGCGCTCGATGCCGTCTCCTCCGGCACGGTCGAATGCGCGCATTCCCCCACCTATTTCTACATCGGCAAGGACCCGACGCTCGGGCTCGGCACCGGCATCCCCTTCGGCCTCAACGCCCGCCAGCAGCATAGCTGGTGGTATTTCGGCGGCGGCGAGCAGATCGTGAACGGCGTGCTCGACCGCTTCAATGCCTATTCGATCCCCTGCGGCAATTCCGGCTGCCAGATGGGCGGCTTCTTCCGCAAGGAACTCACTGGTCTCGACGACCTCAAGGGGCTGAAGTTCCGCATCGGCGGCATGGGCGGCGCGGTTCTCGCCAAGCTCGGCGTGGTGCCGACGCAGATCGCGCCCGGCGACGTCTATCCGGCGCTGGAGCGCGGCACGATCGACGCGGCCGAGTTCGTCGGCCCCTATGACGACGAGAAGCTCGGCTTCATCCGCGTCGCGAAATACTACTACTACCCCGGCTGGTGGGAGGGCGGCGCAATGCTGCACCTGATCATCGGCAAGGATGCCTGGGCCAAGCTGCCGAAGCACTATCAGGCCATCGTCCAGAACGCCTGCGAAGCGGCCAACAACTGGATGTTGGCGAAGTACGACTTCGTGAACCCCGGCGGCCTGCGCCGGTTGGTCTCGCAGGGCGCGCAGCTGCGCGGCTTCCCGCTGCCGGTCATGGAAGCGGCGCTCAAGGCGGCCGAGGAGTATTACGCCGAAACCAGCGCCAAAAGCCCGGACTTCAAGAAGGGCTACGATTCGATGGTCGCCTTCCGTGGCGAGAACCTGCTCTGGTGGCAGGTGGCAGAGCTGTCCTACGACTCGTTCATGAACAGGCTGAAGGCGCGCTGAGGCGCGCCTGTCCATCGCCATGACAACGAAACCGCCAGCACCCGATCCGGAAAACCAGGCGCTCCATCTGGAGCGCTTCCTGCCCTATCGCCTCAACGTCGTGGGCACGCTGGGCGGCCGCGCGCTCGGGCGCATCTATGGCGAGCATTTCGGCATCGGCATCCCGGAATGGCGGGTGGTGGCGCAGCTCGGCGAGTTCGGCAAGCTGACCTCGCGCGACATCGGCGAGCTCGCCCAGATGCACAAGACCAAGGTCTCGCGCGCTGTCACCGAGCTGGAGAAACGCGGCCTCGTCTCGCGTGCGGAGAACCGGCAGGACCGGCGCGAATCCTTCGCGACGCTGACTGCTGCCGGCCGGCGCATCTACAACCAGATCGTGCCGCTGGCGCTCGGCTTCGAGGCGCGCTGGCTCGAGGGCATCGCGCCCGACGAGCTCAAGGTGTTCGAGCGCGTGCTCTCGACGCTGACCGAGCGCGGCCGCCACCTCGCCGGCAACTATCGTGACGAGGACGGGGCGTAGCGGCTGCGAGGAAACGCGTGGGCGCCGTCATTCTCGGGCTTGACCCGAGCATCTCGTGACGCCGAGGCCCCTCGCCTCTCTCGGCCTGAGATTCTCGGGTCAAGCCCGAGAATGACGTACGTTCGCGCCGCGCCCTCAAAAATACCGGGCGAGATTCTTCCTGATCCGCGGCAACGGGTCTTCGCCCTTCGGGGGATAAGCGAAAGCCGCCCCCGTGATCGTCTCGTAGGCGCGGACATAAACCGCCGAGGTCTGGTCGATCAGCTCCTGCGGGATCGGCGGCAGCTCTTCCTTGTAGGGGTCACAGCGGGCCACGACCCAGTTGCGGACGAAATCCTTATCGAAGGATTCGGGCTTCTCGCCGGCAGCGAAGCGGGCGAGGAAGCTTTCGGCGAACCAATAGCGGCTCGAATCCGGCGTATGGATCTCGTCGGCGAGGATGATGCGCCCCTGCGCATCGGTGCCGAATTCGTATTTGGTGTCGGCGAGGATCAGGCCACGCTCGCGGGCGAGCTTCTGGCCGCGCGCGAAGAGCGCGAGCGCGTAGCCAGAAACCGTGTCCCACTGCTCCTGCGTCAGCAGCCCGCCCTCGACGATCTGGCGCTGCGACAGCGGCTCGTCATGGCCGCCGTCGAAGGCCTTGCTCGTCGGCGTGATGATCGGCTGCGGCAGTTCCTGATTGTCGCGCAGGCCGTCCGGCAGGCTGATGCCGTACATCTCGCGCTGGCCCTGCTTGTAGAGCGTCAGGATCGAGGTGCCGGTCGTGCCGGCCAGATAGCCGCGGACCACGATCTCGACGGGCAGGATTTCGAGGCGCCTGCCGACCACGACGTTCGGGTCCGGATATTCCAGCACATGGTTGGGGCAGATGTCGGCGGTCTGCTCGAACCAGTAGCGCGCCGTCTGGGTCAGGACCTGGCCCTTCAGGGGAATCGAGGCGATCGCACGGTCGAAGGCGGAGAGCCGATCGGTCGAGATCAGGATGCGACGATCGCCCGGCAGGTCGTAGTTCTCGCGGACCTTGCCGCGATAGTAGTTCGGCAGCTCGGGGATGACGGCTTCGTGAAGAGGCGGATAGTCGGACATGGGCGGGCTTGCCTCATTGGCGGAACACGAGGACGGGCGCCGGCAGCGCCGTTCAGGCTGCCCTTCTAGCGAAAGCGGGAGTTTTCCACCACCGCGCCGCCGCCCCCGTCCCCGGATTGCTGCCACGGCCCGAATATGGCATGCGAAGCCTCCAACAGGAGCCAAGTCCGCGGCGCCCCGACGCAGGCCGCTCCATAGTTCCGTCGTGTTTGGCGGGTGTTCTTGGACAGAGTCGGCTTGCCGGCTTTCGACAATGGATGGCGTGACCCGACCTGCGATGATTCTGCGACTTTCCAGACGTTTCGGTATGGCGCTGCTGGCGCTGGCGGCTCTGAGCGGGCCTGCCGCGGCGCAATCGCCTTCCTGCGACGCCTGGCGATCGGAACTCGAAAGCCTGCAGGGCCGCAGCGGCGGCGATCCGCGCGCCGCCCAGGCGGCCCAGCGCGCGGGCGCCCAGCTTTCGCAGCTCACCGGCCAGTATCGCGCCATGGGCTGCGAGCGCGCGTTCGGCATTTTCGATTCCGGCCCGCCGCAATGCGGGGCGATCCGCGCTCAGCTCGGCCAGTTGCAGTCACAGTATACGGCGCTGCAGCGCCAGGCCCAGGGCGGCGGCGTCGAACAGCGGCGCGCCCAGCTCGCCGCCGCGATCAACAACAACTGCCGGGCCCAGCCGCGCGGCTTCTTCGACACGATCTTCGGGATCGAGCCGCGCCGCGGCGAAATCGATTCGACCCTGCCGGAGCTTGACCCGGATCAGCCTGTCGAGCCCGAGAAGCCGCGCCTCGGCGGCCCGCAGACGGTTTGCGTCCGGACCTGCGACGGCTTTTTCTTCCCGCTGACCAACAACACCGGCAATGCCGACGAGATGTGCCAGGCGCTCTGCCCCGGCGTCGAGACGACGGCTTTCGGCATGAGCACCGGCGGCGATATCCAGAACGCGGCCTCGCGCTCGACCGGGCAACCCTATTCCTCGCTGGCGAACGCCGGAAAATACACGCGCAGCTTCGATGCCGCCTGCACCTGTCGGGGCCAGGGCGAAAGCTGGTCGGCCGCGCTCAAGAACGCCGAATACCTGCTCGACAAGCGCAAGGGCGACGTGATCCTCAGCGAGCAGCGCGCCGCCGAGCTCTCCCGTCCGAAGCTCGACCCGAAAGCCGATGCGAAGCGGCGGGCCGGCACCCAGCCGGCACCGGCGGCGCAACCGGGCGCCACGCCGGATGTCGCCGAGGAGAAGCCGATGCCCTCCGAGAATTCGCCGACGGCGGGCACCGAGTCCGCCGGTGTCGGCCCGAGCATCGTCGACGAGAAGGTGCTAGACAAGAAGGACGGATTGAAGAGCGAGTCCCGCAGCGTCACCGGCGAGCGGCGCTCGGTGCGCATCGTCGCACCCAACCTCGCACCGAACCTCAGCCCGCAGCTCGTTCGGCCCTGAACCGGCAAAGTTCCATGCGCCAAACGCAATTGCGGGCGCATGGCGACGGCGTGCCGGCCGCTGGACGCATGCCGAAAACGGACGCATAAAAGGGTTCCCAAGCCGCCCTTCGGGAGGCCGCCAGACCGCCTCCACGGCCTTTCGGGTCGCGCGCTCGCCTCTGACGCTCCCCAGCTGCAGAAGGCCGCCATGTCCGATACGACCACCACGCCACATCCCCATCCGATCGAGATCGACGACGCGAAAAGACGCCTCAAGGCGATCTTCATCGGCTCCGTCGGCAACCTCGTCGAATGGTACGATTTCTACGCCTACACCGCCTTCGCGCTGTATTTCGCGCCGCATTTCTTCCCCTCGCACGATCCGGTCGTGCAGCAGCTGAACGCCGCGACGCTGTTCGCCGCGGGCTTCATCGTGCGGCCGATCGGCGGCTGGCTGTTCGGGCATCTGGCTGATCGTTACGGGCGGCGGCTGTCGCTGATGGTGTCGGTCCTGATGATGTGCTTTGGTTCGCTGATCATCGCCTTCACGCCGACCTATGCGACGATCGGCTTCGCCGCCCCAGTCCTGCTGGCCCTGGCGCGCATCATCGAGGGCCTCAGCCTCGGCGGCGAGTATGGGGCGAGCGCCACCTATCTCACCGAGATCGCGGACCCGGAGCATCGCGGCTTCTATTCGAGCTTCCAGTACGTCACGCTGATCGGCGGACAGCTCACCGCCATTCTCGTGCTGCTGCTGCTCCAGAACGTCTTCCTGACGCATGAGCAGCTCGTCGCCTGGGGCTGGCGCATCCCCTTCGTCATCGGCGCACTGCTCGCCGTGACCGCAATGTTCATGCGGCGGCATATGCAGGAGACCGAAGCCTTCGAGGCGGCCAAGGGCACGATGAAGCGCGAAAGCTCGCTCAAGGGCCTGATGAAGTATCCGCGCGAGGTCGCGATCGTGGTTGGCCTCACGGCCGGCGGAACGGCCGCCTTCTACACCTTCACGACCTATATGCAGACCTTCGTCAGACAGACGGTCGGGCTCTCCGACATCGTGACGACCTATGTCATCGCCGGCTCGCTGATCTTCGCGGCGATCCTGCAGCCGATCTACGGCCTGATCTCCGACAGGATCGGCCGCAAGCCGATGCTGATGTTCTTCGGCCTCGCCGGCACGCTCCTCACCGTGCCGATCCTGACCACGCTCGCCGGCACGAAATCGGCGTGGATGGCTTTCCTGCTGATCTGCGGCGCCTGGATCTTCACCGCCGGCTACACCTCGATCAACGCGGTGGTGAAAGCCGAGCTCTTCCCGACCGCGATCCGCGCCACCGGCGTCGCCGTGCCCTATGCGGTGACGGTCTCGATCTTCGGCGGCACGGCGCCGGCCATCGCCCTGTTCTTCAAACAGCAAGGCCATGAAGAGTGGTTCTACTACTACCTCGCGGGCGTCATCTTCCTGTCGTTCCTGGTCTATTCGACCATGCGCGACACCAAGCACAGCTCGGCGATGCACCGCCATGAGTGAGGGAATGCGGG